>JAFAWR010000351.1 GCA_019241635.1 Solirubrobacterales bacterium | reverse complement strand
TCCTCCAGAGCCGCGCTGAACTCGGTGGTCAGGCCGTGGCTGGCCCGCGAGAGCAGCCAGCACAGATCGGACGCGAGTGGAGTTGGCGGTTGCGCGATTTCCGTGGCCATCGCCTATCAGGATAGTTCGCCGAGCAGAAGATCTGGCAACAGACCATCCAGCTCCGGGCGAAGCGCCTAAGCGGCTTCGTCGAGGTATACCGGCTGCGGCTCCCGATCGGGCAGCGCGGCGGGCGCCGGATCCGCGGCTCCCACGGCTTTGCGCTCGCCTGGAAGCAGCAGGAGGCCGACCGTGATCGCGCCGAGCACGAGCGCCGCCGCGATCGTGAAGGCAAGGCGATAGCCGCCGAGCAGGGCGGCCGAGACGGTGGCCCCGTGGGAGCGCAGGGTGTCGGCGTGGGCCGTGGCCAGCGTCGCCATCACCGCGATGCCGATGACGCCGCCCACCTGTCGGGTCGTGTTGACCAAGCCCGAGGCGAGGCCCGAGTCCTCAGGCGTGGCGGCGGACATCGCCAGCGTGACCACCGACGGGAACACGAGCCCCGCGCCGACGCCCATCGACACCATCGCGGGCAGGAGGTCGACCACGTATTCGGCGTTTGCCGGCGCGCGGCGGAACACCAGCAAGCCGGCCACCACCAGGATCAGTCCGGCGATCAGGGTGGGCTTGGCGCCGAAGCGGATGATCAGCTTGGCGGCCAGCCCGAGGGCGAGCGCGGCGATCCCGAGCGCCACCGGTAGGAACGCGAGGCCCACCCCGATCGCGTCGTAGTGCAGGACCCGCTGGAGGTAGAGCGCACCCATGAAGAACATCCCGAACACGCCCGCCACCACGAGCCCGAAGATCAGGTTCGCGACGCTCACCGTGCGCGAGGCGAACACGCGCAGCGGCACCAGCGGGTTCGCCGCGCGCGCTTGACGGGCGACGAACGCCACCATCAGCGCGATCCCGGCCGCGCCCAGCACTAGGGTTCGGGTCGATCCCCAGCCGTAGCTGCTGGTCTCGACGATCGCGTACACGACCAGCATCAGGCCAGCGACGATCAGCAACGCGCCTGGCGCGTCGGCGCCCTTATCCAGCCCGATTCCGGCGTCGTCGGGCAGCAGCCGCGTGGTCAGGATCCCGGTGGCGACACCGATCGGGAGATTGACGAAGAAGATCCAGTGCCAGTTGATCGCCTGCGTCAGCACCCCGCCCGCGAGCAGGCCGATCGCGCCGCCCGCCGCGGCTACGAAGCTGTAGACGCCCAGCGCCTGGGCCCGCTCGGCCGGCCTCTGGAACATCGTCACGATCATCCCGAGGATCACCGCCGAGGTCAGCGCGCCGCCCACGCCCTGGACGAAGCGCGCGCCGATCAACATCGATCGACTGTCGGCAAGGCCGCACGCGAGTGACGCCAGCGTGAACACGGTCAGGCCGGCCAGGAACACCCGCCGACGGCCGATCAGATCGCCCAGCCGCCCCGCCAGCAGCAGCAGACCGCCGAACGCGATCAGGTAGGCGTTGACCACCCAGGCCAGCGAGGACTGGGAGAAATGCAGGTCGGTCTGGATCGAGGGGAGCGCCACGTTCACGATCGTCTGGTCGAGCACGATCATCAGGAAGCCCGCGCACAGGACCACGAGTGCGATCCATTTCTGGCGGTCGGGGCCCGCGGCTGGTGTCTGGCTCATTGCTCTCATCTCCTGGTTCGTTTCGACCAGGTGAATGTGAGCTACGCCGGTGCGCGTCACATCGGGCGTTCGGTGCGGATATCGCGGCTCGGGGCCTTAGGTGGCGGCCTTGTGGGCTTAGCGTCTTATTCGATGCCGAGCCGGTCGAGCAGGTGCTCGTCGGCGCGCCAGTGTCGCCGGACCCGCACGCGCAGATCGAGGTGCACGCGGGCGCCGAGATGGCGCTCGATCGCGCGCCGGGCGGCGATCCCGATCGACTTGACCATCTGCCCACCGGCCCCGATCAGGATCCGCTTCTGCGACTCGGTCTCGGTCAGGATGACCGCCTCGATGCGGATCGGGTCCCGGCGCTCGATGCCCTCGACCACGACCTCCACGGCATGCGGCACCTCCTCACGCGTGCGAGCCAGGATCTGCTCGCGCACGAGCTCGGCGAGCAGGACGCGCTCGGGCTGGTCGGTTAGCTGCAGGGGCTCGAAGTAGAACGGTCCCTCGGGCAGGAGCGAGACCAGCTGGTCGACCAGCGTCCTCACTCCGGTGCCCTTGAGCGCCGAGACCGGATAGACCTCCTCGCCCACGTCGAGGTCGGCGGCGGCCTGGAGCGCGGCGGCCATCGCCGCGCGGTCGGCACGATCGCTCTTGTTGACCGCGATCACTACCGGCACGGGCGCGTTCGATAGCAGGCGCGCGATGAACCGGTCCCCCGGTCCGACGCCCTGCTCGGCGCTCAGAACGAACAGGCAGCCGTCGGCGTCCTCGAGCTCCTGCTCCACCCGCCGCTGCATGCGCTCGGTGAGCGCGTCGCGCGGCCGCTGCACGCCGGGCAGATCGACCAGCACGAGCTGCCAGTCCAGGCCGGTGGCCACGCCGCGAACCGCCCGCCGGGTGGTCTGGGGCTTGTCGGACACGATCGCCACCTTGGCTCCGACGATCGCGTTGGCCAGGGTCGACTTGCCCACGTTGGGGCGGCCGGCCAGCGCGATGAACCCCGATCGGGTTGGCGCGCTCACCGCGCCCAGCGCAGCAGCTCGGCCTGGAGGGCGAGCATCTCGCCGTCGTCGGTCTCGTGATCCATCCCGGTGAGATGAAGGGCGCCGTGGATAACCGCCTCCCGGAGATCCTCGGTGTGCTCCGGGCAGATCACGATGTCGCCGAGCTCGCGGGGGCCGGCGCTCGTCCCATCTCCGTCGACCGCGAACGACAGGACGTCGGTCGGCTCGTCGAGGGCGCGGTGCTCGCGATTGAGCGCCTGGATGCGCTCGGCGTCGACGAACTCGATCGCCACGTGCCCGTCCTCGATGCCGGCCGAGGCGATGGCCAGCGCGCACAGCCGCTCGAGCTCGGCCGCGGTCGGCACCACGAGACCGACCGCGCGCTCGCCTTCGAGCGCGATCTGGTCGATCCCGATGACCTCGATCTCGAGCATGGCCGGGGGCCCGGGCTCAGCCTCTCGGAGTAGCCGCGCGCGGGCGCAGCTCGGGCGCGAGGCGCTGTGCGTGCTCGCTGTAGGCGGCGACGATCCGGCGCACGAGCTTGTGGCGGACCACGTCCTCCTCGCCGAAGCGAACGAACTCGATCCCCTCGACATCGTTCAGGATGTCCGCCACGAGCACCAAGCCGGAGCCCTGATCGCGCGGGAGGTCGATCTGGGTGATGTCGCCGGTGACCACCATCTTGGAGTTGAACCCCAGGCGGGTGAGGAACATCTTCATCTGCTCCGGTGTGGTGTTCTGGGCCTCGTCGAGGATGATGAAGCTGTCGTTGAGGCTTCTGCCGCGCATGAAGGCGAGCGGTGCCACCTCGATCACGCCGCGCTCCAGGTGTGAGGAGACGCGCTCGGGCTCGAGCATGTCGTGCAGGGCATCGAACAGCGGCCGCAGGTACGGATCGACCTTGGCCATCAGGTCGCCGGGCAGGAACCCGAGCCGCTCGCCGGCCTCGACTGCCGGACGGGTGAGGATGATCCGGTTGACCTCGCGCCGGCTGAGTGCCGCCGCGGCCAGCGCCACCGCGAGGAAGGTCTTGCCGGTGCCCGCCGGGCCGATCCCGAAGGTGATCGTGTTGTTGCGGATCGAGTCGACGTAGCGCTTCTGGTTGACCGTCTTGGGCGAGACCTTGGTGGCGCGGTGGCGCCAGACCACGTCCTCGAGGATCTTCCCGGGCGACTCGTGCGCGTCGAGCGCGCGCTTGACCGCCTCGATCGTTCCGGGCGCGATCTCGTGGCCCTGGACGATCAGCGCGGAGAGCTCGCTCACCACCGCCGCCGCGGCGTCGACCGCCGCGGGCTCGCCGTCCAGCGTCAGCACGTTGCCGCGCAGGAACACGTCACAGTCCAGATGTCCTTCCAGCGCCCGCAGGACAGCGTCCTTGCTCCCGGCGAGCTCGGCCGCAACCGGATTCTCGAGCTCGATCTGCCTACGCACCCACCATGTCCCGTGTCAGCTCTGCAGAGCCTCCCGCACGCGAGCCGAGGCCCGCTTGCCGTCGGCACGTCCTCCGGCCCTGGCCATCACGGTCTTCATGACCTGCCCCATGTCCCTGGCATCGGTGGCGCCGGTCTCGGCGATCGCGGCGGCGATCATCGCGTCAAGCTCTGAGTCGTCGAGCTCGGCCGGCAGGTAGCCCTCGATCAGCCTGGCTTCGGCCTCCTCCTGATCGGCAAGCTCGGGGCGGCCACCGCCGCGGAACTGTTCGGCGGCCTCCAGGCGGCGCTTGCGCTCGCGCCGGAGCACGGCCAGCTCGTCCGCACTGCCGTCCTTTTCGGCCTTCTGGAGCTCGGACAGGACCAAGCGCAGCGCGCCGACGCGATCCTTCTCGCCGGCTTTCATCGCGCTGGTCATGTCGCCGCGTACCTGTTCGATAACGCTCACGCTTTCAGGATAGCCCCGCCCCGGATGCCGTCGGCGTGGAGCTCCTGGCAAACGGCGTCCACGAGCTGCCCGCGCACCCCGGCATCGGGCGCCAGATAACACCGCGTGTAGTCGGCCGTGTAGCCCGAGCACTGGGTGTCGGCAATCTTGTCGATGAGCACTGTTTCGGTCTGGCCCAGCTTGGCCGTGCGATGGTGCCGCAACCGGACCTCGGAGAGACCGCGCAGCGTCTGTGATCGGCGTTTTTTCTCCTGGGGGAGGACGCGGTCGCCCAGCTGTTCGGCGCGCGTGCCGGGCCTCGGCGAGTACGAGAACGTGTGGACCTTGGTGATCCCGGCCTCCTCGACAGCTTGGAGCGTCCGTTCGAAAGCCGCTTCCGTCTCGGTCGGGAAGCCGACGATCACGTCGGTGGTGACGTTGACGTGGGGCACGGCCTCTCTCAGCGTCGCGATCGCCTCGAGGTACTCGCCGGCGTCGTAGTGGCGGCCCATGGCTCTCAGGACCGCGTCGTCGCCCGACTGCATCGGAACGTGGAGGTGCGGGCACACCTTGGGCTCGGTCTGGAGGGCGTGGAGCAGCGAGTCCTTGACGTGGATCACCTCGACGCTCGAGAGGCGCACCCGCTCGACCCCGGGCGTGCGCGCTACCTCGACCATCAGCTCCCCGAGCTCGAGGCCGTTCTCCGGATCGCGGTAGTCGCCGACGCTGATCCCGGTCATGACCATCTCGGGCTGGCCCTGCTCGACCCGCTTGATCGCCTCTTTGAGGATCGCGGATGCCGGACGGGAGCGCGCCTCGCCCCGGACCGTGGGGATGATGCAGTAGGCACAGTGGCAGTCGCACCCGTCCTGGACCTTGATGAAGCCGCGGGTGCGGTCCGCCGTGCGCGATCGGGGCGCGGGGCGGTCCGCCGTGCGCGATCGGGGGGCGGGGCGGGCCAGGACGTCGTGCTCGATGTCGGCGCACGCGCCCAGTCCCGCCGCCATCGCCCCGGCGACCTCCTCCGCGGTGCCGACGAACGGGCTGACCCGCGGGTCGATCTCCTGGAACTGCGCCCCGTTAAGGTTCACCGCGCATCCGGCCACCAGCACCCGGTCGGCGGTCTTCAGCGAGCGCCGCACCGCCTGGCGCGACTTCGCCTCCGCCTCGCTGGTGATGCAGCACGTGTTGATCACGTGCAGATCGGCCTCCTCCTCGGCGGCTTCGGTGTGCCCGGAAGCCAGCAGCGCCCGGCGGGCGATCATCGCGTCGGCTTGCGAGACCTTGCAGCCGAGGAACTTGACGGCGAAAGACGCCACGGTGGCCGCACGTTAGCGCGGCCACCGTGGACGTCCGGATTTCAGTTGAGTCGCACGCCCGCGGCCGGCGGAAGGTCGTGCTCCTCGTGGGCGGCTTCGTGATGCGGTGTCCTCGAGACAGCGCGCGGTGAGAGGAGAGACGGGTCCCGCACAAATCCAGCCCGAGGCTTTGGCCGCGGCACGAGCACGTCGAGGAGCAGGCCACCGAGCGTCACGCCGATCGCAAGCGGGTTGGGCAACTGGGTTCACCTCCTTCTGATGACAGTCGGGCTCGCAACGTGATCGACAGCATGCGCTCACGCGGCCGTCGGTTCTTGGGCCCGCTGTACAAGATCCGCGCCGCCCCCCTTGTCCACGCCGTCCGCCCCACCCGAGCGCCGCCCGCCCCACCCCGCGCAGCCGCCCCACCCCGCACAGACGAAAATTCCACCATTACCGAGCCGATACGCCCGGAATTCCGGATTCTTCGTCTCCAGGACGAACTTTCCGTCACCAGCCGCGGAGGCACGCCGGAATGATGGAATTTTCGTCCCGACGGGGCCCTGGGCGGGGCGGTCAGGGGTGGCGGGCGAGGAGCAGGGCAGCCCAGTCGCCGGACTCGCGGCGGGCGACCTCGTTCAACCCCACGGCCCCGAAGGCGCCGGCGATCTCATCGGCCTCGCCGACCAGCAGCCCGCTGGCGATCACGCGGTCGGGGAGCGCGAGCGAGTCGCCGCCCTCGGCCAGACGGCCGGCCCACGCCAGGAGCAGTGGCCGCAGCAGGTTCGCGGCAACCGTCGGCGCCACGAGCAGCGAGTCGACGCGCAGGTCGTGGCGCCTGACCTGAAGGGAGGCTCCGTTGACCCCGGCGTTCTCGGTCGCCGCCGCCACGGCCAGCGGGTCGAAGTCGACGGCGGCGACCGGGTCCCAGCCCAGCCGGGCGGCGGCGATGGCCAGCACGCCGGACCCGCAGCCCAGATCGAGGAACGCGCCGCGCGCATCCAGCCCCAGCATCAGCTCGAGGCACAGCCGGGTGGTGGCGTGGCCCCCGGTGCCGAACGCCTGCCCGGGGTCGATCACCAACTCCACGCCGGCCCCCACCGGCGCCTCCCAGGGCGGCCGGACGGCCAGCCGGCCGCCCTCGAGCACGAGCGGACGATGAAACGAGCGCCAGCGCGTGTCCCAGTCGTCCGGCACCTCGGTGCTCAGAACCTCGACCAGCGCGCCCCCGGCCACCGCCTTCAGCTCCGGCAGCGCGGGCAGTTCGCCGGGCGCCCCGTACACGGCGTACTCCACGACGCCATCGGAGACGTCAACCTCCTCCACGCCGCCCGGCGCCAGCGAGAGCAGCTCGGCCAGGACGATCTCCGCATCCTCCCGGCGCACGCGGACCGCGAGACGAACCACGGAACCTCGAGAGCTCAGTGGCCGCCGAAGGCGCGCCTGAGCTTCCCGAACACACCCTCCTCGGTGCGCAGGTTGTGCGCGCTCATCGAGTCGGCGAGCTGTTCGTAGAGCTCCTTCTGCTCGCGGTTCAGATGCCGCGGCACGACCACGTTGACCATCACCCGCAGATCGCCGGTCCGCCGGCCGCGGAGCGCCGGCATCCCGGCACCGCGGACGATCAGCGTCTCGTGGGGCTGGGTCCCCGGCGGGATCTCCAGCTCGACCTGGCCATCCAAGACCGTGTCCACCGAAACGGCCGTCCCGAGCGCGGCCAGCGGCGCCGAGACGTCGACCGCGGTGACCAGGTCGTCGCCGTCGCGGACGAAGCGCGGGTCCTCGCGCACCCGGACCAGCACGTACAGATCGCCCGGCGGGCCACCGCGCTCGCCGGCGTGGCCGCGTCCCGATATCCGGATGCGCTGGCCGTCGGCGATCCCGGCGGGGACGTCGACCTTGACCTTGGACCGCTCGACCCGGCGTCCCCGGCCGCGGCAGACCTTGCACGGGTCGCGGGCCACGCGACCATCCCCGTGGCAGACGTCGCACGCGGTCGTGCGCATCACCTGGCCGAACGGCGTGCGCGACACCGCCCGGAGCTGGCCGCTGCCCTGGCAGCGCGAGCAGGTCTCGATCGGGGTGCCGGGCTCGGCGCCGTTGCCGTGGCAGTGCTCGCACACCCCCACCGCCTCGTAGCTGACTTCCACCGCCGCCCCCCGGGCCGCCTCGGCCAGGTCGATCTCGGCCGCGACCGCCACGTCGCCACCCTGGATGGCCCCGCCGGCGCGGGCCCCGCCGCCCATCCCGAACAGGTCACCAAACGCCCCTCCGCCACCGCCGAAGAACGCCTCGAAGATGTCCGCGATCGACCCGGCGTCGAAGTTCGGGGCATAGCCGCCGCTGCGCAGTCCCTCGCGGCCGTAACGGTCGTAGGTGGCGCGCCGGTCGGCGTCCGAGAGCACCTCGTAGGCCTCGGCCGCCTCCTTGAACTTCTCCTCCGCGTCGGGGTCGTGCCGGTTGACGTCGGGATGGAGCTCCCGGGCCAGCCGCCGGAAGGCCTTCTTGATCGTGGCGTCGTCGGCGTCGCGGCCGACGCCGAGGACCTCGTAGTAATCGCGCGTGGAGCTCATCGCTCGTCGTACACCTCGGCGATGAAGCTCGAGAGCTGGGCGGCGGCGTCACGGACGGCGTGGATGGCCTGGCCGTAGTCCATCCGCAGGGGCCCGATCACCGAAACCGTGCCCAGCCGCCGTTGCGGCAGGCCGTAGCCGGCGGCGACCAGCGCGAGCGAGCGCAGGCCGGGAGCCTGGTTCTCGGTCCCGATGCGAACCAGCACGTCGCGCTCGGTGAGCGCGGCCTGCAGCACCCCGATCAGGGTCACCCGCCGCTCGAGCATGTCCATCAGCGTGTTCAGCTCGGACACCTCGCCGAGCCGGTCGTCCCGGAGCAGGCGCGAGGTCCCTTCGACGTACAGGCTGTCGTGGGCCCCGGCCTCGAGCTCGGTGAACACCGGCGCCAGCGCCTCCAGGAAGTCCGATTCCGAGCGCGCCAACGACGGGTCGTGGAGCCGCTTGACCAGCATCCGGGCGCCCAGCCCGAGGCCGACCAGGCGCTCGTTCAGGTAGCTGGCGGCCCAGTCGGCGAGTCCCGGGTCGACCGGGCGCGAGAAGGTGAACATCCGCTTGGTAACGCCGCCGGTCGAGGTGATGACCACCACCATCAGCACCTGGGGCTGGAGCAGCAGGACCTCGACGTGGCGAATCGTCGAGGTCTCGATCGGCGGAGCGGTGACGATCGCCAGCAGGTTGGTGACCTGCGAGAGCGTCTCGGTGGTCACCCGCATCGCCTCGTCGAGCTCCCGGCGCACCAGCGAGAGCGACAGCCGAGGGCGAGCGGGGGCGACCTCGCCGGCGGGCAGCAGACGGTCGACGAAATAGCGGTATCCGGCCTCGGTCGGGACGCGCCCCGCGGAGGTGTGCGGATGGGCGAGCAGGCCGAGTTCCTCGAGGCTGGCCAGCTCGTTGCGGATCGTCGAGGGACCCCACTGGACGTCGACCGAGAGCGCCTTGGAGCCCACCGGGGCGCCGCCCTCGAGGTACTCCTCGACCACCTTGCGTAGTACGAGCTCCTGCCGGGAAGTAAGCATCAGGTTGTGATTGTAGGTTGGGTCCTCGGCAGTCCTGCGGGCCGGGACGACGAGGTTCGGATCGGTCACGAGACAGGAGCAGGGACCACATGGACCGCTTGATCACCCGCCGCCAGGCGCTGCGTGCCGGCATGGCCTCGAGCGGCGCGCTCGCCACCGCCGCACTGCTGCAGAACGGGCTGATCGCCCGCGCCCTGGCCGCGGCCCCCCGCTGCGGGAGCCCGGCCGACATCGAGCACGTGGTGATCCTGATCCAGGAGAACCGCTCATTCGACCACTACTTCGGGTCCTACCGCGGCGTGCGCGGCTTCGCCGATCCGAACGTCATGAAGCTCAGCGACGGCAGCGGGCTGAGCATCTTCGCCCAGCCCGGCTACCCCGGCGGCTTCGACGGCGATCACCTGTACCCGTTCCACCTGGATTCCTACAACAACGGTGAGTGCACCAATGACATCGACCACAGCTGGGGTCCCCAGCACGCCTACTGGGACGCCGGCAAGCTCGACGGCTTCGTCACCGGGCACGAAGCCGCGGACGGCGCCGCCAACGGCCCCCTGGCCCTGGGCTACTACACCCGCCGGGACCTGTCGTTCTACTACGCGCTGGCCGACGCGTTCACGCTCTGCGACAACTACTACTGCTCGGTGATCGGCCCGACCGATCCCAACCGGTGCTACGCGATGTCGGCCTGGTTGGACCCGGCGGGCACCCAGGGAGGTCCGATCCTCTCGACCAGCAGCACCCGCGTCGAGCGCTACGCCACGCTCAGCTGGACGACGATGCCCGAACAGCTCCAGGCTCGCGGGATCAGCTGGAAGGTGTACGGCAGCGCCGATGGCAACTATGGCGACAACGTGCTGCCGTACTTCAAGCAGTACTGGTCGAACCCAACCCTCGCGGCCAACGCGCTCACGCCCTCCTTCCCGGGCACGTTCCAGGCCGACGTGGCGGCCGGCACCCTACCCCAGGTGTCGTGGGTGCTGGCGCCGCTGATCGCCTCCGAGCATCCCCCCGCGCCGGAGATCTACGGCGAGGTGGTGGCCGCCCAGGTGCTGAACACGCTGGTCTCGAATCCGGCCGTCTGGGCCAAGACCGCCCTGTTCATCACCTACGACGAGAACGGCGGCTTCTTCGACCACGTCCCGCCCCCGGTCGCCCCGGCGGGCACGGCCGGCGAGTACCTGACCGTCAACCCGCTCCCATCCGACGCGTCCGGAACCGCCGGCCCGATCGGCCTCGGCTTCCGCGTTCCCATGCTGATCGTCTCGCCGTTCGCCCGCGGTGGCTTCGTGTCCAGCGCCGCCTTCGATCACACCTCGACCCTGCGCTTCCTGGAGACCCGCTTCGGCGCCGAGGTCCCGAACCTGTCGGCGTGGCGCCGAAACGCGACCGGCGACCTGACCAGCGCATTCAATTTCGCTCACGTCAACGCGTCGGTGCCGTCGCTGCCGCAGCCCTCCGCGGCCGACAACCGCATCACGATGAGCAGCTGTGCCGAGAGCGCGCCGCTCGATCTGGCCACCGACGGAACCACCACGCTCAAGGTCCTCGAGCAGACGGTCGTGCCCGCCTACCCGGTCACGGTCAACTCGAAGGCACCCGCGCAGGAGCGCGGCACCGCCCGCCGGCCCAGCGGACGGGTGACATGCCGGACCTGATCAGCTCACCGTCACCAGGGGCGCCTCGAATGCGGGCCTAATTGCGGGGGCGGCCGCTAGACCTGGACCTCGGCCACCGCGTTTCGAATCACTCGGCGCCCCGACTGCTCGGCCTGGGAGTCGAGGACCGCGACGCCGTCGGTGACCTCCCGGACCGTGCCGCTGACCACGAGCTCCTCCCCCATCACGCCCATCCCGCGGAACTGCACGGACAGCCGCTTGAGCCGGTCGGGACCACCCGCGGCGTCGGTGTGGGCGCGCGCGACCTGGGCCATCGTCCACAGACCGTGGAGGATCCGTCCGGGCAACCCAACGCTCTGGGCGAACGCCTCGTCGATGTGGATCGGATTGAAGTCCCCCGACGCGCCGGCGTAGCGCACGGTGACATACGGGTCGGGGGTGACCTTCAGCTCGATCGTGTCGCCGGCGTCGAGGCTCATGGCTCTCCGGCCCCCCGGACGATCTGGCGCCATATACCCGTGCACACCGTCTCGTCGCGCTGATTGCGCGATTCGGTGACCAGCTCGTAGAACCCCATCCCGCCGCGCTCGGAGATGTCGCGGACCGTGGTCGTGGTGCTGACCTCATCCCCGGCCACGACCAGCGGCCCCCACTCGAACTCCTGGCCCGCGTGGAGCATGTTCGCGAAGTTGATCCCGACCTCGGGGTCGAACAGCGCCGGTGTCACCGCCCGGCCGGCGTAGACGACCGCGAACATCGGCGGCGCGACGACGTCGGCGTATCCCGCCCCCCGCGCCGCCTCGACGTCCACATAGAGCGGGTTGGTCTCCCCCACCGCCCAGGCGTACTCGCGGACCTTCTCACGCCCCACGGCGTAGGTGACCGCCGGGTAGGTCTTGCCGATCGCGTCTGTCTTGACCGCCACGCCGCGGCAGTGTCTCAGATGCCCACCGGCACCGGGGTCTCAGATGATCACCGGTACGGCACCGCCGTCGACCGACCACGACGCGCCGGCCACGTTCGACGCCGCCTCCGAGCACAGGAACACGATTACCGCGGCGATCTCCTCGTCGGTCCCCAGTCGTCCGAGCGGCTGGCGCGCGGCCGTGGACTCGAGCACCTCCTCGCGGCTCACCCCGCGCGCCTGCGCCTGCTGCTCGGCCAGGCCGCCTTCGGCTAGCCACAGCTCTCCGCCCACCGGCCCCGGCGAGACGGAGTTCACCAGCACGCCCTGTCCGGCGAACAGATCGGCGAACGCGCGCGAAAGCGAAAGCTCGGCCGCCTTGGTGACCGAGTAGGCCATGTTGGTCGATGACGGGCGCTTGCCCGATGAGGAGCACACGTTGACGATCCGGCCCCATCCCCGCTCGGCCATGACCGGCGCCGCGGCGCGCATCAGCCGCATCGGCGCCATCACGTGCAAATCCCACTGGGCCTGCCACTCCGCGTCGGTCAGCTGCTTAAGCGAGCGCACCGCGCTCGTCCCGGCGCCATTGACCAGCGCGTCGATTCGCCCGAAGCGCTCCAGACAGGCCTCGAGCACCCGCTCGCCGGCATCGACCGCCGTCACGTCCACCGCCAGCGGCTCTGCCCGGCCGCCCGCCCGCGAACACCCTCGGCAAACCTCCTTAAGGACCTCCGAGCGGCGGCCGACCAGTAGCACCGACGCGCCCTCGCCGGCCAGCGCCACCGCGGTCGCCCGCCCGATCCCCCCTGAGGCGCCGGTGACCACGCAGGCACGATCGCGCAGGCCGAGGTCCACGCGGCGGATTGTCGCCTACTCGCCCGGAATCGGCGCCCCGGCGGGGGCGCCCCGGCGCTGATACTCCTCGTATAGCCCACGCCAGTCCTGGCCCTCGGAAGCCTCGCCGCGGCCGGCCAGGAGCGCGTCCAGGCGGTCCAGGCAGACGTGCCAGCCGGCGCTGTCGCGCGCCGCCTTCTCGCGCTCGTCGAGCAGGACCGTGAGCCGGAGCACGCACGCGTGCTCGGCGCCCGCGACCGGCTCGAGCTCGAAGCGCAGATGATCCTCGCCCCAGTAGAAGGCAAAGAGGTGCGGAGGATCGAGCTCGGTCACCCGCCCGGAGATCGTCGAGGGCATGCCCTCCAGCGGCATGTGCTCGAAGCGGAAGGTCATGCCGGCTCCCGGGTGCAGCTCGTCCACCTCCACGCGCGAGGGGAACCAGTGGACGAGCTCGTCGGACTCGGTGATCGCCCGCCACACCGTCTCTACGGGGTGGGAAAGGCGCCGCTCGAAGCGCAGCGCGGGGCGGTCGTCGATCGTGTCGTAGGCGCCGTACATGGTCAGCCCTCCACGGGGGTTGGGGTCGAGGTCCGGTCCAGGTGTCGCTCCAGGGCGTCGAGGCTGCGCTCCCACCTGCGCCGGTAGGGCTCGATCCACGCGTCGAGCTCGACCAGCGGGCGCACGTCGAGCGCGTAGATCCGCCGCTGGGCCTCGGTGCGCGAGACCACCAGCCCCGCCTCGCGGAGCACGCGCAGATGCTTGGAGGTGCCGGGTTGGCTCAACCCGGTGTGCGCGACCAGCTCGGAGACCGGTCGCGGGGCCTCGCGCAGCAGCTCGAGCATGGCCCGGCGGTGGGGGTCGGCCAGGGCGGTCCAGGTTGAGGTCATGCCTACATATAACCAGCTAGCTATATGTCTGTCAAGATATGCAACACGCCAGGTAGCATGCCTTGTGACCGGTCTTGACGCGCGGTAGCCTCGTCTGCACACGCGGAGCGTCTGAGGCGGCAACGAGGAGCAGATTGACATGTCACGGCGAGCGACCCTGAGAGCATCGGACGCGGATCGCGAGCAGATCGCCGAGCGGCTGCGCAAGGCGACCGCGGAGGGCCGGCTGCTGGCCGAGGAGCTCGAGGAGCGTCTCGACACCACGTTCTCCGCCCGCACCTACGGCGAGCTCGACGCCGTCGTGGCCGACCTGCCCGGCACGGCCACGCGCCGGCCGGAGCGCCGGCGCCCCACGCCGACGTCGCTCAACCCCATCCACGTAATCGCGCTGTTCATCCTCGCCCCGGTGATCGTGTCGCTGCTGATCGCGGCGGCGGTGATCGTGGCAACCGTGTTCTCGGCCTGGGGTGTGCTGCTGGTCGTCGGCTGGCTCCTGTTCGGCCGGAGCCGTCACGCTCATTGGGGTCCGGCGCACACGTACCGCCGATCGCTGCACGCGGCAAGTCGCTGGCCGGCCAGCCGCGCCCCGGGCCCGCGTCCCTGGATCTAAGAAGGCCCTGAGCCGCCCCGACCCCTACACGGTTCTCGGCGTCAAGCCCGGCGTTTCCGACGAGGAGCTGCGCGCGGCCTATCGGCGGCTGGTCCAGCTTCACCATCCGGACCACAACAACGGATCGCGCGAGTCAGCCCGGCGGTTTGAGGAGGTCCAGGACGCCTACGCGGCGATCACCCGCGAGCGCCGGCGTCATCCCACTCCACCGCGCTCGGCGCCGCCGCCGCCACCGTCGACCCCCGACGTCGAGCAACGCCTCGCCGACCTCGAGCGCGAGCTGCGCGAGAGGGCCCGCGCGGCCCGGGAACGCGCCCAGCGCGCCGCCCGGGAGGCCGCCGCGGCCGCGGCGAGCGCGGCGAGCGCCAAGGGAAAGCGCGCCTCCGACGAGGAGCTCGGCTACATCAAGACCGACGACAGCCTCGGGAAGATCCTCGCCGACGGCCTCGACGACGTCGCCGACTGGCTGCAGCGCCACGGCAAGCACGACGACTGACCGGCCACGGCCCGGCCGATGGCGATCCAGCTGCGCATATGACAGCTGGATCGCCAAACGCCCCTCAGGTCGGGTTCTTGACCGTGAACGACAGCGCGCGCCCGCCCGAGTTCACCGGGGTGACGGTGACGATGACGCGCAGCGTCCCGGCGGTCTTCCGGGCCGCCCTCGCGGCCAGCTGGCCGGCGACCTTCAGCGCCGGCGGGCTGATCGACACCGTGACCGTCCTGGCCGCGGTCCCCAGCGTCACCATGAGCTGGCCCTGGGTCAACTTCTCGGTCACCTTACCGCCGCCGGTCACCTTGACGCCCTTGCCCAGCTGAGCGGCGACGAAGCTGAGGCCCGTCGGGAGCTTGACCTTGAACGAGCGGAGCTTGTGCGCGCCGTTCGACCCGGATGCCAGCCGGAATTTCAGGACGGGCTTGTTCTTGGCCAGCCCGCTCAGCGATCCGCCGAACAGGGAGGGCGGTCCGGGGGTCACCTGCGCCGCCTGACCCGTCGGTGTCGTCATGGTGGGCGTCGTGGTCGTGGTCGTCGTCGTCGGGGTCGTGCCCTGTCCCGTCGCGGTGACCGGCAGCGGGATGCCCGGCGTTGGTGAGAGCGCGATGTCGAGCCCGGTCATCGTCGCTCCCGCGGTGATCGTCACCGGGGTCGAACCGGCCAGCGTGGCGACGGCGCCGTAGAACTGCGCCGGATAGTTGCTCTCCGAGCTGCCATAGCGGGGGAAGAACTCGAGGTAGAACGAGCCGGGAGCGATCCCCGGGATCTCGTAGTTACCGTTCGGATCGCTCATCCCGAAGGCCAGGAAGTTGCCCTTCGCGTCCACGACGTCCACGTCGACGTCGGCGGCGCCTGCGCCGGTGACCGCATCGGTCACTCGGCCCTTGAGCGTCCCACCCGGGGCGAGCGCGGCGTCGATGTTCGCGGTGTTCTGACCCGCGGTGACGGTCACGCTGTTGGCCGTGGCCACGGTGCTCGCGCCGTGCCAGAACTGAAAGGCGAGCGCGCCCACGGAGGAGAATTCGACCTTGTAGGAGCCCGGCGGGAGATTGGTGAAGTCGTAGGTCCCGTCGGCCTCGGTGCTCCTCCCGTACCGACTGGAGTAGACCGGGTCGCCGTTGTCGTCCGTGAGCTGGACATACGCCGACCCGATCGGGTAACCGGTGGCGGCAGCGGTGACCACGCCGGAGATCGAGCCGCCGGCGCCGAGTGTCTCATCGATGCCCGTGGTGGTCTGGCCCTCGGTGACCGCGACCGGGGTCGCGGCCGTGAGCGTCGCGCCGGTCTTGTAGAACGCGTTCGCCAGCGAAGATCCGCTATTCGGATAGAACGCCACCCGGTAGGAGGACGACGGGGTCAGGCCGGCCAGCGTGTAATTGCCCGCCTGGTCGGTGCTCGTGGAGCTGACCTCATCACCGCCTTGGTCGTACGCGAGTACGGACACGCCGCCCGCCGGGTTGTTGGTGATTCCGTTCGTCACCGTCCCGCTGATCTGGCCGCCCATGGTGAGCGCGGCATCGATGCCGGACGCCGTCGTCCCCTGCACGACCGTTATCGGGGTCGGCGGGTCCTGGCCGGTCACGTCGTTGTAATACTGCGATGCGTAGTTGGTGCCGTATGCCGTGAACTCGACTTCATAGGTGCCGGTCGCCAGCCCTTGGATGCTCCACTGCCCGTGCGCGTCGGTCGTGGCCCGGTTGCTGTTGAGGTGATCCGGATAGTTGCCGCCGTACGTGTAGACGTAGACGTTCGCGCCCGTCACCGGAGCATGGGTGACCGCGTCGGTGACGGTCCCGGACAGAGTCGCGCCGGTGGCCAGCGATGCGTCGATATGCGACGTCGCCTGCCCCGCGGTAACCGTCACGGGCTGCTCGGCCGCAGCGTTCGACGCGCCCGCGTAGTACTGGTAGACATAGTTCTGTCCGCCTCCGGGCCCGTAGTAGACGTCATAGGTTGAGGTGGGCAGCCCGTCGACCGCATAGGTCCCGTCAGCGCCCGTCGTGGGGTAGTAGTTGTTACCGCTGTTCACGTCCGTGATCTGCACGTAGGCGCCGGCGATCCCGTGGTGTGTCGAGTCGGTCACGGTGCCGGTGATCAAGCCGCCGGTGAACAGCTGGCCGTTGATGTTCTGCGTGGTCTGGCCATCGCTGACCGCGAACTTCGTCGCAGACGCGCCCCCGTAATAGGCGCTGTTGTAGTTGTTGTTGGCGCCGCCCGGATTGAAGGCGACCTCGTAGGTCCCCGGAGGAATCACAATGAAACGGTAGGTGCCGTCGCCGGCCGTGGTCGTCTGGGTGAGCTTCGCGCCCGTTTCGCTCAGCAAGTCGACCTCAATCCCCGAGATCGCCTGGTCCGTCGCCTGGTCGGTGAGCTGTCCGGTGATGGCGCCATCGGTGACCAGCTGGCCGTTGACGGCGGACACCGTCTGTCCCTCTCCGACCTGGAATGTGGTGGGCGAGTTGCCCCCGTAGTAGGAGCTCGAGTAGTTGCCGCTCACCTGACCCGGGTTGAACAGGGCCTCGTAGGTGCCCGCCGGAAACGCCGAGAAGGTGTAATTGCCGTTGCCGTCGGTGGTCGTCGTCTGCACGACCTTCGCTGCTTGGGTCAACAGCTCGACGTCTATTCCCGAGATCGCGCGGCCCGACGCCTGATCGGTCACCTGACCGGTTACCTGGTCGGGCTGGAGCGCCTGGTTCACCACAACGGCCGAGCTGCCGACCGTGACCGAGGTGGCCTGGCTCTGGCTCTGCTTTCCGTTGTACCACTCCTGGGGGTAGCGGCCGTCGCTGTCGACGAACTGCAGCTGATAGGTCCCGCTCGGCCAGGTGCCGAGGCTGTAGGTGCCGCTGGCGGAGGTCGTGCCCTCGCCAATCGCCATGCCGGTGCTCGCGTTGTACAAGTTGATGTTCACGCCCGAGATCCCGTTACCGCTCACGGCGTCGGTGACCTGCCCGGTGATCGGCGCATCCGCCAGCGCGAGCCCGGGGACGAGCGCGGCTACGCCGAGCACCCCGAGCAGCGCGGCGAGCAGGCGCCACGTTCGCATTCTCATGACTGATTTCTCCTTAAATGGTTGGCGGCGACGATCTTCGCCAACGCCCCCGTCCCGCACATCGGGCAAGTGCGCATTTATTTCGCGCGACTCTTTAGGCAGCATGCGGCCTGTTTAGGCCGCGGCGGTTCCCGGTTTACGCGCGGGTCTTCTCGCCCAGCTCGAGCACGGCGAGGAACGCCTCCTGGGGCACCTCGATCCGTCCGACCTGCTTCATCCGCTGCTTGCCCTTCTTCTGCTGCTCGAGCAGCTTGCGCTTTCGGGTGATGTCCCCGCCGTAGCACTTGGCGGTGACGTCCTTGCGGAACGCCTTGATCGTCTCGCGCGCCACGATGCGCGACCCGATCGCGGCCTGGATGGGAACGTCG
>JAFAWR010000024.1 GCA_019241635.1 Solirubrobacterales bacterium | reverse complement strand
CGGGGACAGCACCGACATCGTCTCGAACATCGCCCTGCGCCGCCTCGGCACGCCTGAGGACTGCGCCAACGCGATCGAGTTCCTCGTCAGCCCCGAGTCGTCATACATCACTGGGACCGTCCTCGAAGTCCATGGCGGCACGCGGATTCCGCGGTGGGGGCCGCCTCCCACAGCCTGGTGGACCGATACCGGAAGTGCCTAGGCCGGCAATTCGCCGAGCTGGCGCTCACGCTCGCGCAGCTGACCTCGCAGGAGCTTCCCCGACGGCGACTTCGGGATCGCGTCGACGAACTCGATGACGCGGACCCGCTTGTGCGGCGCCACGCGCTCGGCGACGTACGCGAGTATGTCCGCTTCGGCCATCGGCCGGTTCGTTACCACGAGCGCCTTTGGTACTTCACCGGCCTCGGGATCCGGGACCCCGATGACCGCAGCGTCGATGACCGAGTCGTGCCCGACGAGCACGGCTTCGAGCTCGGCCGGGGCAATCTGGAAGCCCTTGAACTTGATGAGCTCCTTGAGTCGGTCCAGGACGTAGTAGTAGCCGCTCTCGTCCACCGTGGCCAGGTCGCCGGTGTGCAGGAACCCCTCGTCGTCGATCATCGAACGGGTCGCGTCGTCGTTGCCGAGGTAGCCGAGCATCACCTGGGGTCCGCGTACGCACAGCTCGCCCGCGTGCCCCACTCCGACCGGCTCGCCTGAGACGGGATTCACGATCTTGCACTCGGTGCTCGGCAGCGCGGGGCCGATCGACGCCGGCGGAACGGCTGGGTCGTCGGGCGGGGTGAGATGCGTGCAGGGGCTGAGCTCGGTCATGCCGTAGCCCTGGGTGACCCGGCAGCCGATGCGCGAGGCACAGAGCTGCGCCGTATCGGCGTCCAGGGGCGCGGCGCCGCTCAGCACGCCCCGGAGGCGCGACAGGCCGTAACAGTCGAGGTCCTCGCGTTTGGCCAGGCCGAGAATGATCGGCGGCACGGCGTACAACCGGGTGATGCCGTAGTCCTGGAGGGTTGCCGGGAGCGCGTCGGCGTCAAAGCGACGACTCGAGACGATTGTCGCCCCGGCCCAGAGGCAGTAGTTCATCGTGACCGTCATGCCGTAGATGTGGAAGAAGGGCAGGACCGCCAGCACGACATCGTCTTTGCTCACCGTCTGGCTCGCGTGGGTCTGCAGCACGTTGGCCGCGAGGTTCCGATGGGAGAGCATCACGCCCTTGGGGAGACCTGTGGTCCCGCTCGAGTACGGGAGCGCCGCGATCGCCTGCCCTGGCGTGATCTGGATCTCGGGCGGCGGCGCGTCGGAGAAGACGTCGTCGAGTCGAAGGGGCGCGTCGGGATCGTCGATTACGACGATCTCGCGGACGCCGACGCCGTCGCCGCGGGCGGCGGCGGCGGCCTTCTCGGCGTGCTCGGCGACCGTGAACAGCACTCGAGCGCCCGAGTCTGCGAGTTGATGCGCAATCTCCGCCTCGCGGTACAGCGGGTTCAGCGTCGTCGTCGCTGCGCCGGCAAGCAGCGCCCCGTGGAAGATGACGGGATACTCGGGGACGTTCGGCAGGAGCAGCGCGACCACATCCCCCGTCCCGACACCGCGCTCCGAAAGCCCGGCGGCTTGTGAGCGCACCGCTGCGAGCAGCTCGGCGTAGGTGTATCCGCGTCCATCGACTGCATCGATGATGGCGGGCTTGTCGCCCAGTTCAGCCGCCCGGTGCAGAACGAACTCGGGCAGCGCGACCTCCGGAAGCTCGATATCGGGCCAGCGACTGCGGAGGCTTGACGCGATCATGCTCGCCTCACCTCGCCTGGCTGTCGGCCCCGGCGGACCGCCATTGCGCCATCGCTCTGCATCTCGGTGATGGTAATCGCCGCACGATATAAAACGACTTACTCGCAAGTCAATAGGTGACTCGCCAGTCGAGACGATCGTTCAAGGGCGAGACATCGGCGAGATCGAGTGCTCGCGCCGCCCGCGCCCTGGTTCGGCTCGCCGGCACCGCGAGTTTGCGCGTAAGCAAGTAGGGTGTTATAGTGTTGAAGCTGTCCAGAGAGGAGAGATTGTGGCGGCGGAACTGAGCAAGGAGTTGACGATCGAGATGCTTCGGCGGATGCTCCGCATCCGGCTGTTTGACGAAGCCGCCGCCGGTATGCAGGCCCGCGGGGAGCTGCCCGGGCCAATGCACACCTCGATCGGGCAGGAGGCCGAGGTGGTCGGAGCTTGCATGGCCCTCACCGACACCGATTATATGACTGGCAATCATCGCTCGCACGGCCACCCGATCGGGAAAGGCGCGGCGCTCAAGCCGCTCATGGCAGAACTGCTGGGCAAGGCGACCGGAGTCTGCCGTGGCCATGGTGGATCGATGCATCTGGCCGACTTTTCGGTCGGCAGCCTCGGCGAGTCAGGGATCGTCGGAGCCGGGATTCCGATCGCGACCGGAGCTGCCCTGAGCTCCCGTCTGCGCGGTAGCGGTCAGGTGGCGCTGGCGTTCTTCGGGGACGGGGCCGCCAACTGCGGTCCGTTCCACGAATCGCTCAACCTGGCCGCGATCTGGTCTCTGCCGATCGTGTTCCTGTGCGAGGACAACGGCTTCGCCGTCACGAGCCGGAGCACGGACATGGTGTCGGTCCAACACATCTCCGATCGCGCCGTCGGATACACGGTGCCAGGTAT
>JAFAWR010000369.1 GCA_019241635.1 Solirubrobacterales bacterium | reverse complement strand
TACCCCGCGCCCCGCACGGTGAGGATGTAACGGGGCTTCTCGGGCTCGGGCTCGAGCTTCTCGCGCAGGTGACGGATATGCACGTCGATCGCCCGCGGGTCGCGGTAGGCGCTGTCGCCCCAGATCGCCCGCAGGAGCTCCTGGCGGTTCAAAAGGCGGCCCGGATCGGCCATCAGCGCGTCGAGCAGCTCGAACTCGGAGAAGGTCAGCCTGACCGGACGCCCCTCGATCGTCACTTCGCGCTGGGCGCGGTCGAGCATGATCGGGCCGACCGCCAGCACCTCGTCGCCCATCGCGCGGGTGCCGGCGCGGCGCAAAACCGCCCGGATCCGGCTGCGCAGCTCGGCCAGCCCGAACGGCTTGGTCACGTAGTCATCCGCGCCGGCCTCCAGGCCGAGCACGGCGTCCGCCTCGGAGTCGAGCGCGGTGAGCATGATGATCGGCACCACGTTGCGCCGTGCCCGCAGGGTCCGGCACACCTCATATCCGTCCGGCCCGGGGCCGAGCGCCACGTCGAGCAGGATGATGTCGAAATGGTCGGTGCTGGCCCGGTCGATCGCCGAGCGCCCGTCGCCCACCGCCATCACCCGATGGCCCTCGCGCGAGAACGACCGGGTGAGCATCTCGCGCAGATCCGATTCGTCGTCAACGACCAGGATGACCAGCGAGGCGTCGCTGCTCCGTGCGCCCGAGACAGGGGATGGCGTGGTACGGCCCGTGGACATCGACTAAAACCCGCACCGATCGTAGCGCCGAGCGAAATCGCGCCGGGCGTTTTGTTGGCGGCAGCTCAGTCGAGGCGGCCGGCCAGCTCCAGGCCGCGAGCGCCGGACGCCGCCGCCTCGCGGGCTGGAACCTCGACGGCCCGCGGGGCCAGCCGGCCGGCGGCCGCCACCACCCACAGCATGGTCAGCCAGGTGACCGTGGCCAGCGACACGTGGACCCAGACCATCTCACTGGGCAGCTTCAGCTCGTACTGGAGGCTGCCGACCAGGCCCTGGGCGGCCAGCAGAACGCCGAGGATGGTCAACGGCTCGAGCTCCTGGGTCGAGGCGCCGCGCCGGCGCTCCAGGTACCAGACCCCGATCACCGCCACGCCGAAGATCGCCGCGATCGTCGCGTGCTGGTGAATCGCCCATTCGAGCGTGCTCGCGCCCTTGAAGTGCAGGCGGTGGACGACCTGGCCCGTGAAACCCCCCGAGTGCGGTCCCGCGGCCGTGGCCACCGTGCCGGCGAAGATGGTCAGCGCCCCCAGGGGGAGCAGCGCTCGCACCGACCACACCGAAACCCGGCTGGCGGCGAACGGCCGGGCGCCGGCTTCGTACGTGCTCCGCCAAGCCAGGGCAAACGCGGCCACTAGGATCAGCAGCGAAAGGCTGAAGTGCGCCATGACGAAGCCCGGCGCCAGGTGGTGCAGCACCGTGAAGCCGCCGAGCACGGCCTGCGCGACCACGCCGAGCGGCAGCAGCAGCGCCAGCCAGAGCAGATCGCGCCGGAACGGACGCCGGGTCCACGCCAGCACCGCGGCCACCAGCGTGATCACCCCGACCACCCCCGACACGGCCCGGTTGCCGAACTCGATCAGCGCATGCGAGCTGAGCGGCGGCAGCGGCGTCCCTCCGCACTTGGGCCAGTTCTCACAGCCCAGCCCCGAGTCGGTCAGCCGAACCGCGGCGCCGGTCATGACGATCAGCGTCAGGGAGGCCAGCGTGAAGTAGGCGACGCGGCGGTACTGGGCAGGGGTGACGGCGAGCCGCTCGAGCATCCAGGGCAATGGTATTGGGATACGCGTCGCGATCCCTGCTCCAGATCTCGGCGCGGGCGCCGCTAGGATCGCGCGGCACATGGCCAGGGCGTCGCGTACGACCGTGAGTGAGCCGGGCATCAGGCTCACCCTCGACTATCCGCCCTCGGCGGCGCCCGGTCCACGCTGGGGGTACGGACGCCCAGCCCACGCCGGGCTTCACGCGGCGCTTGCCGCCCACGAGCCTGCGTATGCCGCCGAGCTCGACACGATCGCCGGCTACGCCGAGGAGCTGGCCCGGATCGATGCGGTCGCCCATGACCCGATCGAGCCCTCGTGGATCAATGGATTCCTGCCTGGACTGGACGGCGCGGCGCTCTACGCGTTTGTCCGGGACCGCCGGCCACGACGCTATCTCGAGGTCGGCTCGGGCAACTCGACCAAGTTCGTCGCCCGGGCCAAGCGCGACGGCGACCTGGGCACCACGATCACCTCAATCGATCCCGCTCCACGGGCAGAGGTCAATGCGTTGTGTGACGTGGTCATCCGCGAGCCGCTCGAGACCACGAGCCTCGATCCGTTTGCCGATCTGGACCCCGGCGACATCGTGTTCTTCGACGGCTCGCACCGGGCGTTCATGAACTCCGATGTGACCGTGTTCTTCCTCGACGTGCTGCCATCGCTGCCCCCGGGCACGCTCGTGGGCATCCACGACATCCAGCTTCCCGACGACTATCCGGCCGCCTGGACCGATCGCCACTACTCCGAGCAGTACCTGCTGGCCTGCTACCTGCTGGCGGGCAGCGCATGGCTCAAACCGCGGCTGGCCGCCTGGTACGTCGCGGCCCACACCACGCTCACCGCGTGCCTCGACCCGCTCTGGCGCCGGCCCGGGATGGCCGACGTGGAGCGCCACGGCGGCGCATTCTGGCTCGAGATCACCGCTCGGCCGAGCTGAGCTCCAGAGCCCGAAGGTCCGCGTCGACCATCCGCTCGATGAGCTGCTCAAAGGACACCGTCGGCCGCCACTTCAACCGATCACGAGCTCGGCTGGGGTCGCCGACCCGCGGCGTCGGCTCCGGCGCCCGGCGAAGGCCCGCCTCCACGCGGACGTGATCCTCGGCCCGTAGCCCGAGGTAGGCGAAGGCACGCTCGACGAACTCCGCGACCGTGTGGCCGGCGCCGCTGGCCAGGATGTAGTCCTCGGCCTCATCGCGCTGGAGCATCAGCCACGCCGCGAGCATCATGTCGCCGGCGAATGACCAGTCGCGGGTCGCGCCGAGGTCGCCGAGCACGACGTGGTCAGCTTGCCCAAGCTTGATCGCCGCGGCTGCCCGGGTGACCTTGCGCGTGACGAACGACTCGGGGCGCCGCTCGGACTCGTGGTTATAGAGGATCCCCGAACAGGCGAACAGATCGTCGTTCGCGCGCAGCTGGCCGACCAGCTGGTGCGCGGCCAGCTTCGCGCTCGCGTACGGCGTCTCGGGCCGGCACGGCGTGTCCTCGCGCTGCGGGCTCTCGGGGGCGGCCCCGAACATCGCCCCGGACCCGGCGACGAACACGCGGGTGTGGCCAGAGTGCTCGCGGACGGCCTCGAGCAAGCTCGCGGTCGAGCCGGCAATCGCGGCGAGCGTCCGCGCCGGGCGTCGCCAGGATTCTGGAACGAACGACGGCGCCGCGAGGTGGTAGAGCTCATCCGCCTGGGCACCGGCCACGGCCGCGGACAGGCTGTCCGGATCGAGTAGATCGCCGGGCACGAGCCGGAGCCGGCCTCGCAGGTGCTCGGAGGACCCGAGCGGCTCGGCGGCAGGGCCGCGGACCATCCCGATCACCTCGTAGCCTCGCTCGAGCAGTAGCTCGGCGAGAAACGACCCGTCCTGACCGGTGATCCCGGTCACCAGCGCCCGCCGGGTCGCGCCGCCGCCGGCCACTAAGCGGGCTTGGCTTCGGAACGCGTCCGGCCCAGCTGCGCTCTAACTGGCTCTGCACCTCCGCTGAGCAGCTTGTAGTCGGCATCCACCATCAGCCGGATCAGCTCCTCGAAGCTCGTCCGTGGCTCCCAGCCGAGTTCGCGCTTGGCCTTCGTCGCGTCGCCGATCAGGTGGTCCACCTCGGCCGGTCGCCTGAGCGAGTCGTCGATCTCGACGTGGTGATCCATGTCCAGACCCGCCTGGTCGAACGCGATCTCGACGCACTCGCGCACCGAGTGTGCCACTCCGGTAGCCACCACGAAATCCCCAGGTGTGTCCTGCTGGAGCATCAGCCACATCGCCTCGACGTAGTCCAGGGCGTAGCCCCAGTCGCGCTCGGCGTCCAGGTTGCCGAGCGAGAGCTTGTCGACCAGCCCCAGCTTGATCGCCGCGGCGTGCCAGGTGATCTTGCGGGTTACGAACTCGAGCCCCCGCCGAGGGCTTTCGTGGTTGAACAGGATCCCGCTCGAGGCGTGGAGGTCGTAGGACTCGCGGTAGTTGATCGTGATGAAGTGCCCGTAGGCCTTGGCTACCCCGTAGGGAGAGCGGGGGTAGAACGGGGTCAACTCGGTCTGTGGCACCTCGCGGACCTTCCCGAACATCTCGCTCGAGGACGCCTGGTAGAAGCGCGCCTCCGGGCACACCTCGCGCATCGCCTCGAGCATCCGCGTCACCCCGACGCCGGTGAACTCCGCGGTCAGGGTTGGCTGTATCCACGAGACGGCCACGAACGACATCGCGGCCAGGTTGTAGATCTCGTCCGGCCGGGCCGCTCGCAGCGCGTCGACCAGCGAGCGCTCGTCGAGCAGGTCGGCCTGGTGCAGCGTGACCCGGTCGCGCAAATGCTCGATCCGCTCGAAGCGCTCGGTCGAGGACCGCCGCACCATGCCATGCACGTCATAGCCCTTCTCGAGCAGGAGATCGGCCAGGTAGGAGCCGTCCTGGCCGGTGATGCCGGTGATCAGTGCGGTGCGCGACTTGGGCATGCGACTCGCCAGGGTATCCAGATCCCCGGCTACCCTGCCCGCTGTGCCGCGCCCGCTCTCGGTAGTGATTCCGGTCTACAACGAGCCCAGGTGGATCGGACCAGTGGTCGACGACCTCGTCACCGCGGTCTCGCGAAGCTCGTTTGAGGACGTGGAGCTGATCGTGGTCGACGACGGCTCCGACGAGCCGACCCAGGCGGCCCTCGGCGCGCTCCGCGCGCCGTTTCCTCTACGCGTCCTGCGCCAGGAGAACAGCGGACGCTTTGCCGCCCGCCGGGCTGGAATCGAAGCGGCCACCGGTGACCTCGTGCTGCTGCTCGACGCGCGCGTGTCGATCGAGCCGGAGGCTCTCGCGTTTGTCGCCTCTCAGTTGGAGCGCACGGGTTCGCTTCCGATCTGGAACGCGCACGTCGACATGGATCTGAAGGGCAATCCGTTCGGTCGGTTCTGGCGGGTGATTGAGTTCATGGCGTTTCGCGACTACCTCGGCAACCCGCGCACGACCAGCTACGGCCTTGAGGAATTCGACCGGTATCCCAAAGGCACCACGTGCTTCATGGCCCCGCGCGAACCGCTGCTCAACGCGATCGCCGGCTTCCGCTCCTACTACGACGACGTCCGCGACGCCAACGACGACACGCCGATCATCCGGACCCTGGCGGCCGCGCAGCCGATCAACATCTCGCCCGGATTCGCGTGCCTGTACCGCCCGCGCGAGTCGCTGAAGCCGTTCGTTCGCCACGCCTTTCACCGCGGCGGCGTCTTCGTCGACGGTTACGGACGCCCGGGAACCCGCTTCTTCGCGGTGATTGTCGCCTTCTATCCGCTCAGCGCAGCGACCCTGACGCTCGCCGTGCGGCGACCCCTCCGTGCCCTCGCGGCCGCAGCCACCGCGCCGCTCGCGGGGGCCGGGCTTGGAGCCGCCCTGCGTCGACCACGGGCAGACATCGCCGCGCTGGCGATGGTCGGGCCGCTGTGGCTGTTCGCGTTCGCGGCCGGGATGTGGCGAGGGCTCGGTCTGGCGCTAAAGGCGCGCCTGCGCCGCGGCCACTAGCTCGGTCTCCGCGGGTCTCGCCGGGAGATAACCGCGGCGCTCGAAGCACGCCATCACCAGGTCGGTGGGCCGCCGGCCCGATGTCGGCGGCGTGCCCGTGTGAATCAGCGGATCGGCCAGGAACTCGGCCGCCACCTGCCGGTCCATCCGCGAAAGCACGACCGGACCGTCGAGGCCCTCGGGATGCTCGGTTGTCGTGCGATGGACCAGGCAGGGATGCCCCAGATAAGCGCACTCCTCCTGACTGCCACCGGAATCCGTGACCAGGAACGAGCTCGCCTTCAGCAGAGCGATGAAATTGAAGTAGCGCTGACGGGGCACCCGCCGGAACCGCTCGTCGAAGAGATCGTCGAGTCCCTGGGCCTGTATCGCCGCCGCGGTGACCGGATGATCGACGAACAACAGCGGCGTCGTACGCGACTTCTCGCGCAGCAACTCCACGATGCCGCGGAACGCCGCCGGGTTGCCGAGGAGCTCGAAGCGATGAAGCGACACGAGCCCGAACGGCTCGGGTGGCAGCGCCAGCTCCGGCGCCCCGGGCGGGACCAGCTCCAGCGCATCCCGGATCGTGTTGCCGCCGGTGTCCAGGATCTCGCCAGGCGCATGCATCCGGCGAAGGTTGTCGGCCGCGTAGGCACCGGGTGCGAAGTGGATCCGCGCCAGCCGTGCCACGGCCATCCGATCGAGCTCCTCGGGAAACGGATGGCGCCAGTTGCCGCTGCGCATGCCGGCCTCCAGGTGCGCGACCGGTATCCCGAGGGCGTGGCCCATCAGCGCGCCGAGCACCGTGGTGAACGTGTCACCGTGCACGAGCATCACCGGCTCGGTATCCCCTGCGCGCACCATCCGACGCAGCATCCGATAGTTCCGGGCGAACCCCGCGGTGACGTCGGCCACCCAGCGCGGAATCCACGCCGCTCTCTCGAGGTCGCGCGACTTGTAGCCTCGGCCGAGCCAGAGGTCTGGCTGCGGCAGCCCGAAATCGGCGAGCAGCGCAGGAATCTGCTCCACCTGCTGGCCCGTGCACAGGACGTACGGCGAGGCACCGCGGTCCTGGAGGGCTCTCAGGACCGGCGCCAGCTTGATCAGCTCACCCGTGGTGCCGTACGCGACGGCGATCATCCGGCCGTGCTCACAGCAGGGTCGTCGCTAGGGTGTCGGCATGCGGACTGACGTCAGGCGGCACGTCGAGAAGAGTAGCTTCATCGTCCTCGCCAACGGACAGCCGGACTCGCCTCCGGGCTCCGGATTGATCGACTACCTGCTGAGCCGAGGAGCGCACCGGCTGACCGCGATCTTCCATCCGCTGACCGCGGAGGACGGTAATCGGCATCTGATCACCGAGTACGTGAACGGGCGCCAGACGCAGCATCGAGCCGTGGCGTTGCCGACGCGTCCTCCGTTGACATATCCCCTCGACGCGCTGTTCCCCCCCCGCTTGCCGCCCGCGGACGGGTGGTTTGCCTTCAACAACCTGTTGTGCATGCGCGGGCTGCTTCACCGCAGGTTGAAGCGCGCCGCGACGGTCGTCTACTGGGCGGTCGACTTCGTGCCGGACCGATTCGGCGCCGGAACCGTGCAAACCAGGACCTACGACGCGGTGGACGGCTACTGCTGCCGGC
Source organism: Solirubrobacterales bacterium (assembly GCA_019241635.1). Classification (GTDB taxonomy): domain Bacteria; phylum Actinomycetota; class Thermoleophilia; order Solirubrobacterales; family Solirubrobacteraceae; genus Palsa-465. The sequence goes on along the minus strand of JAFAWR010000369.1, from coordinate 9,379 downwards.
ACGCCGATCTCCGGGTTGAGCTCTCCCAAGCCGCGCTCCAGGGACGCGACCTGCGGCATGGGCTGTCCGCCGACGAGGGCGCCCCTCGCGTCATCGCTCCGATCGGCGCCTGGTTGGATCGCGTCCCGACGTGCCCGGAAGATGCCTGGGAGCGGCGCCGGATCGTCTTCATCGGGCACCTGGTGGAACGGATGGGCGGGGACACCGTGATCCAGGCTGCGGCGGCACTGGCGCGCCGCGGCGTGGACTTCAGCGTGGATATCGCCGGGCGCGGCCCGCTCGAGTCCGAGCTGCGAGCCATGGCCTCGCGCGAGGGGCTCGAAGACCGGGTCCGCTTTCACGGATTCATCAGCGACCATCGGCAGCTCGAGGCGCTGCTCGCCGAAGCGGCGATCGCCCTGGCCCCGTACAGCACTCGAGTGGAGTCGTTTACCCGCTTCGCGGATCCGTCGAAGCTGAAGTCGTATCTCGCCGCCGGACTGCCGATCCTGCTCACCGACGTCCCGCCCAATGCGGCCGAGCTCGAGCGCGAGGCCGGCGCGGAGATCGTCCCCGACGAGCCAGTCGCATTCGCCGACGCGATCGAGCGGCTTCTCGCCGAGCCCGGCCACTGGGGGTCCCGCCGGGGCGCCGCGCTGGCCTACGCCCGTCAGTTCGACTGGACTAATATTGTCGCGACGGCACTCACGGCCGCAGGTTTCGAGCCCTAGACGACCAAGCAGGGGAATGCCCGTAGCAATCATCACCGGCTCCGGCGGCCTGATCGGCTCCGAGTCATCTACACACTTCATCCAAGCCGGATATGACGTGATCGGCTTGGAGAATGACATGCGCGCTCGCTTTTTCGGGGAGGCCGCCTCCACGGCCTCGACCACGGAACGACTGCAGAAGTCGTTCTCGGAGTTCCACTCACTGGACCTGGATATTCGTGACGCAGACGGTGTAATGGACGTGTTCGCCCGTCATGCCGGCGCGATTGACGTGGTGGTTCACACGGCGGCTCAGCCTTCCCACGATTGGGCCGCCTCCGCGCCGCAGATCGACTTCGGCGTCAACGCGAACGGGACGCTCAACCTCCTGGAAGCCGCGCGAAGTCACTGTCCTGACACGCCGTTCATCTTCTGCTCGACGAACAAGGTGTACGGGGATCTGCCGAATAGCCTGCCCCTGATCGAAGGCGAGGAACGCCTCGAGCTCCCCCGGGACCACCGGTACTGGCAGGGCATCGACACGACGATGTCAATCGACGCCTCGATGCACTCGCTGTTCGGGGTGTCCAAGGCCGCCGCCGACCTGATGGTGCAGGAGTACGGCCGATATTTCGGCATGCCGACCGTGTGCTTCCGCGGCGGCTGCCTGACCGGTCCGAACCACTCTGGTGCACAGCTGCACGGGTTTCTCTCGTACCTGATGCGGTGCACCGTGACCGGTGATCCTTACACCGTTTTCGGCTATGACGGCAAGCAGGTCCGCGACAATATTCACAGCGCAGACCTGGTGCGCGCCTTCGCCGCCTTCCAGCGCAATCCGACTCCGGCGGCGGTGTACAACATCGGCGGAGGCCGCGCCTCGAACTGCTCGATGCTCGAGGCCATCGGGCTGTGCGAGGCGATTGCCGGACGAGACCTCCGCTGGACTCTGAGCGACACCAACCGCGCCGGGGATCATCGTTGGTGGATCAGCGACCTGGGCCCGTTCAAGGCCGACTATCCCGACTGGGATCTCGAGTACGACCTCGAGACCATCCTGCGCGAGATCTACGAGCACAACGTCGAGCGCTGGACGAGTACGATCGCGACCAGGTAGGGACCGCGCCGGGCTGCCGTCGCGTGCCGAACGAACAGGGGGAGGATCGATGATCAGAGGCGCTGTGGTCGGGCTCGGGGTGATGGGCCGCCATCACCTTCGCGTCCTCGGCTCCTTTCGCGAGGCCGGCGTGGCCGTCACCGCGGTGGTCGACCCTGACCAGGATCGGCGCGACGGCGCGCTCCGCACTCTGATCGACTGCCGCGGCTATCCGAGCTTCGCCGAGGCGCTGGCCAACGAGCAGCTCGACTTCGTGTGCATCGCCACGCCGATCGATTTGTTGCCGTCGACCACGGTCCAGGCTCTCGAGGGCGGTCTACACGTGCTCGTCGAGAAGCCGATGGCGCCGAGTCTGGCCGCTGGCCACGAGTTGATGGCGATGGCGGACGGCACCGAACAGGTCGTGATGGTCGGCCTGGTCGAGAGATTCAACCCGGCGGTGCGCGCGCTCAAGGACAAGCTGAGCGCAGGAATGGCCGGACGGGTCGTCCACATGCAGGCCCGGCGGCTTAGCCCCTTCCCCAACCGCGCCATGACCCCTGGAGTGGCACTCGACCTCTCCATCCATGACATCGACGTGATGCGCTACCTGACCGATGCCGAGGTCGAGCGTGTGTCCGCGGAGACGACCACCGTCGGCGATCACACCCCGGAGGATCTGCTCTGCGCAACCCTGCGATTCACCGGCGGTGTGACCGGACTCCTAGAGACCAACTGGATATCGCCGGTCAAGGTGCGACAGCTTTCGGTCACCTGCGAGCGGGGCATGTTCGTGGTCGACTACCTCTCCCAGGACCTGACGTTCTACGAGCATCCGACGAAGCCCACGGTGTGGGATTCTCTGCGCGGCCTCCGCGGCGGCGGAGAGGGCGACATGATCCGCTACGCCATTGAGCGCTGGGAACCGCTCCGGGTGGAGTGGGAGGCGTTCTTCTCCGCCGTGCTGGACCACGCCACGGTGGCCGCGACCGCGATGGACGGGTGCGCGGCGCTGTCGGTAGCCGAGGCGATCCGACGCTCCAGCTCCGAGCACGTTGCCGTATCTCCTGAGGAAGCGCGGCCGGCCAACCTCGGCCATCGGTCGGTACGCCTCCCCGCCGGCAGTTCCTGAGCTTCGCGGGAACCGCTACAGATGCGCCATGGCGTAAACGTCGCCCCACGTGCTGTCGACCTGTGCACCGAGACGCTCGCTCAGTTCACCACGCGAGATCGCCCGATCACACTCCAAGCGCATCGATTCGCCGAGCGAATAGTTGAAAGCGCCGAAGCCGATCTCCTGAAGCCGGTCGAGGCACTGGTTCACCGCCTGCAGGTTCTCTCCGACGAATTCGAACGACAGAGCGGGAATCGCCTGACTCAAACCACGGAGCACGTCGAGCTCGAACCCCTCCACGTCGATCTTGCAGAAGGCGGGAACGCCGTGCTCGGAAATGAGCGCGTCGAGGGTGGTGGTCTTGATCCGCTCCACTCGGTCCCACTCATAGTCGGAGAACCGCCCCGTCATCCAGTCGCGGGACATGGTCGTCAACGTGGAGGCCTCGCTGCAAACGAACAGATCCGCCTCGCCTACGGTATCTGCGGCGGCGCGGGGCACGATCTCGACCTGTTGATGGGCGCCGAATTGGCGTTCAAGGACTGCGACGGAGCTCTCCCCCGGCTCCACCGCCACGACGCGCGCGCCCAGCGCCAGGAACACCCCGGTGCGCTCGCCCTCATGCGCCCCGACATCGAACACGAGATCGCCCGGGTTGATGAACGCCCGGTACAGCTGCAGCCCCCGGCGGGTTACCCAGCGTTGCGCGGCAGACCGATATAGACTGCGCACGAACCGCGGTGCGTGCTTCTGTACCGGGGCTAGCACGTTCGCCATCTGTTTGACCATTCTTTCCTCGACGACCCGGACGATGACAGGCTTCAGCGTATCGAGCGGTCCGGGTTGATGCCCGATCTCCAGGGGCTCCGGCCTATCGCTCGCCGCCTCCCGCCGGTGGTTACCCAAGTGGGCGAGCGCGCCGTGCGGGCCAGCGTCGTACCGGCGGGATTCATTCGCTACTGGCGAGACCGGCGGGCCTATGGCCGGCTGCCGGGGGCCGAGCCGCTTCGATTGAGGGACGCGTTTCCGCAGCTGGGCGACCGGCTAGCCACTTCACCCTTCGACCAGCATTACTTTTATCAGGACGTCTGGGCCGCCCGCCACGTGGCGTCGCTCGCGCCGGCGCGTCATGTCGACGTTGGTTCGCGCGTGGATTACGTGGGCTTCTTGACGGCGGTCACCGACGTCACGTTCGTGGATATCCGTCCCCTTCAGTCTGACCTGGACCGGCTCGAGTCGATCGCGGGGAGCGTGCTCGCGATGCCGTTCGACGATCAGACGGTCCAGTCTCTCTCCTGCCTGCACGTCGCAGAGCACATCGGACTCGGGCGCTACGGCGATCCGCTGGATCCGCACGGCACACGCCGCGCGGCTGCCGAGCTTCAGCGCGTGCTGGCGCCCGGAGGAACGCTGTTCTTCTCGCTCCCGGTTGGCGCTCCACGCGTCTGCTTCAACGCACACCGGATTCACGACCCTCGCGATGTCGTGCGGATGTTCGACGAGCTTACGCTCGCCGAGTTCTCGGGGGTGGATGATCAGGGGGCGTTCCGGCGCGACCGGGCACTGATGGAGCTCGTCGGTTCTCGCTACGCGTGCGGCATGTTTCGCTTCGTCCGCCGTCCGACGGGCGCTCTCGACGGCTAACATCGCGGCTTCGCGATGGCCGCTCTCCGTCACCAGTACCGTGCCGTTGCCCAGCGGGCGTTCGAGCACGCGATGGGGCAGAACAACGAAAACATCATGCGGGCGCTGCGCGATCGCGCACCCCTGCCTTCGTTGCTCGATCTTGGCTGTGACGATGGAGAGCGGACGCTGTTGTGGGCGCAGGCGGCGCAGGCGCGTGATATCCACGGCGTCGAGGTGGTCCCCAGTCGCGCTGCCCTGGCCGAGCAACGGGGAATCAACGTGGCGACAGCCGACCTGGCCGGCGCGTTCCCCTTCGAGGATCGGTCGTTCGACGCCGTGGTGTCAAACCAGGTGATCGAGCACCTGTTTGACACCGACCTGTTTCTCGCGGAGGCGTTTCGGGTGCTGAAGCCGGGCGGGGCGGTGGTCACCTCCACGGAGAACCTCGCGAGCTGGCACAACGTCGGAGCGCTCCTACTCGGGTGGCAGCCCTTCTCGCTGACCAACGTGTCGGAAAAGGGAGCCATCGGAAACCCATTCGGCATCTGGGCAGACGGCGATGGATCAGGCGCGCCGGATCCGGTGACATGGCAGCACCGGCGCGTGTTCGCCGCTCGCGGTCTGCTCGCGCTGCACGGCGCCCACGGCTTCGAGGCGCTTGAACTGCTCGGCGCTGGCTACTACCCGCTTCCCCGCCGGGTCGCCGAGTGGAACCCCGCTCACGCGGCGTTCATCAGCGTCACCGGCCGGCGGCCATAAGAGGTCGGGCGCTCACTGGACCGGCCGGACGGTCAGAGGGTCTGAGACCAGCAGCCCCAGGGTCCATGTGATCGGGTTCGACGGATCGAGTGAGTGAGGCGAGACCGGGGCGGGTGAGATCGACAGGTGCAGCACCTTGCGTTGGGCGATCGTCGTGTAAAGCGACACCTGCGTGTCGGTCGGGGAAATGACACCCGAATAGAGGACGCGGCCGCTGTCGTCGGTAATGCGGAGATGCCGGGGCTGACGGAAGGAGCCTGCGGAGAAGCTCACCTCGAACAATCTCGGCAATGAGCCCTGCCTCCGGATCTCGATCTCAGCGGTGCTGGCGTTCATCCAATGCCAGATCCCCGGGTCCACGTGCGCAGGGGGCGCAAAGCCGGATGTCGCGAAGTTGCTGATGACCGCCGGGGCAGCCGTGATTCGATACAGGGAGCTGTAGTGGTCGGAGGCGATCAGCTGCGCGCCGGGAATGCTCGCCCCAGGTCGGGGATAGAGGGCGGGAGGCGCCGCTTCGCGATCAACGAGCAGGTAGCGGACGCCGAGCTCCGAGAGTTCGGGCACCGTGTATTTCGCGAGCAAGAACGACAGCTCCAGCTTGCGCGACTCCGACTCCGTTCCGGGAAAGTACCCGTTGAACAGGTCGTGGGGACCGGCGTACCCCTGATAGAAGGCCGCGTAGGAGTCCGGGAAGTCGTAACCGTCTTGAAGTGGATATTCCGCGTAGACGCCCGGCGGCTGCTGAGCGAGGACGTGGTAGATCGACGGTGGGTTGATGTGGCTGATCCGGTACGGCGGCCGGGCCCACAAATCACAGGTCACGATGACCCCGATTGCGGTGGCCACGAGCAGGCGCGTGCTGTTCTTCTTGATGCGTGGCAGCAACTCGGCCAGCGCAATCCCGGTTAGGACACAGAGCGCGAACATGACGATCTCGGCGAACCGGGCGGTCGTCCTGAAGGCCGTGGTGACCTGCGCCACGAGATCATTGGGCATCGGAATGTTGACCCCGGCCACGTTCACCTGCGGTGGTGCTGAGAAGGCGAGCGCCACGAGCCCCGCGATACTCAGCGAGACCGCAGCCACGGTCGCGCGGTTGGTCATGGCGAACTCGATGCCCCGCCGCCGGATCGAGCGCACGAGCACCCATATGCCCGCGGCGGATAGGAGCATGACGCTGATGCCGAGGTAGATGTTCTCGTAGTTGACGGTCGAGTTGTTCGAGAAGTACTCGTGCACGATGATCGGCTTTGTCAGCGCACCCAGAAACGGATTGTCGGGATCAGGCAGCAGGTACATCGTCGGCCGTGCCGAGTACTGCACCAGCTGGGCAGTGCCTCGGTTCGGGACGCCCGAGAACGAGGTTGCGAGGCCAACCCCGGCGAGCACCGCGGCTGCGATCAGAACCGGTATGGCTGCGGCGATCTGCGTCCGGACGTGGAGGCGCAGTTCGTGCCGCTTCCAGCCCAGCACGAGCGCGCACACGACGAGCACTGCCCACGTGACGCCGGCCATCAGAAGGAAGTACTGGACCCACATGAGCGCCAGAACCGTCGCGGCGCCGGCCCACAGGCCGTTACGGACCGTCGGCCGCTCGAAGGTGACCAGCATGCGCCAGATGAACAGAACCAGAACCCAGGAATCTCCCAGCGGCTGGTTCATCGCCACGAACTGGATCGGCCAGAAGCCGAAGGCCAGCCCGGCGACGATCCCCGCCTGCCAATTCCCGGTGAGCCACCGGATGAACAGGAACATCGACAATCCGGTGAGCGTGAACGTGAGGATCCCCCAGAAGGCAAATGTCGCGACGGGTCCGATCGCGATCGTGCTGAGCCACAACAGGAGGCTGCTCGGCAGCGTCGAGAAGTTCAGCGTCCACTGGGTGGCGCGGCCCTCTGGCGCATTGAACCCGTGCACGGTTCCGGGAAGGAACGGGAGCGTGTGCGCGTGGGCGAGCACCCGGTAATAGGACATCCCGCCCGACAGGTCGCCGCCGATATCTCCGAACAGCCTCGAGCCGGGGTGGAGCGGAAGCGGCCATGTGATGAAGCAGGCGAGTCCGAGGTAGATCCCCAACGCCAGCAGCGTCTGGGCCTGGCTCGCGCGGATGCGGGGCCTCCATAGCGCCAGGCTGCGGCCCCGCCGCAGGGTCGAGGGCATCAGTCCGATGTAAGACGATCTCATGGGGCCGACGTCATCAACGAGGCGCGCAGGACGGGCCAGTATAGCCGCGTGCTCCGGGCCGTTCGCCGCGGACTCCGCAGGGCGCTTTCCGGCTGCGACGGGCTTCCCGGGGCGTCAGGCCGACGTCGCCGGCTGTCCCGCTGGGACGCTACCCTTCGGGCGGCCGAGACTTTTCGGCACCAGGCTCGTTGGAGCTTCTGCGAGGTCGATCCGACCGACACCGCCACAGTGCCGATCGAGAAGATCCTCCCCGGATTCGTCCCTGGCATGGCACAAACGATGAATCAAACCGAGCAGCGCGTCGCGCCCCTGCCCCGGGTGGCCCCTCCGCCGAGCGGCTCGCGGATGAACATCACCGGCCGCCTGGGCCGAGCGACCTCGGTCATGGTGGTGCTCACGCTGCTGGCGAGCGCGATCAACTACGGATCGAACGTCGTGTTCAGCCATCTGCTCTCGACCGCGGCGTATGGCGACTTCACCGCCTTGATCGCCGTGGTCGTGATCGCGGCGGTTCCGACGGGAGCGGCCCAGACGGTCGTGGCCGAGCGCGTGGCGGTCCTGCTCGCCCAGGGCAACCACGACCGCGTCCGGTATCTGATGCGCCACGCCGTCGGCCACATCGTCTCGATCGCCACCGTCGTCGGCATCGTCTACGTGGCCTGCATCCCACTGGTCCAGAGCGCCCTGGGCCTCCAGGCCATCGGTCCCGCCGTGGCGCTGGCACCGTTGCTGGTGCTTTCCCTGTTCGTCCCGGTCGCCTCCGGCGTGCTCCAGGGCATGGAGCGCTTCGTCGCGCTCGGCTCGATCTTGCTGCTGGTCGCCGCCTCGCGGCTCGCTTTCGGCATCCCCTGGACGCTGGCCGGCGGGGGCGCCGGCGGTCCGCTGCTCGGTCAGGCTCTGGGCACCGCGATCGCGCTCGTCATCACGGCGTGGCTGACCCGGTCCTACATATTGGGGCGCGGAACCGGCGCCGCGACCAGCGGGCTGCGCCGCAAGCCCGACCGGCGCACGCTCGCCGCCGGGGGTGCGTTCACCGCCTTCGCGGTCATCTCGAACCTCGACGTCCTCCTCGCCAAGCTCCTTCTCTCGCCGCACGCGGCCGGCGAGTATGCCGCGCTGGTCACGATCGAGAAGATCATCATCTTCCTTCCGGGCGCCGTCGCGGTCGTCATGGTGCCGAGCGCGGCGAAGGCCGCCCTGGTCGGGGAATCCTCGGCTCGTGTCCTGCGGATCGCCGCCTCGCTCGTGCTGGCCACCACCCTCGTGGTTGCCGTTCCGGCCGCGCTGGCCCCGCACCTCGTGCTCAGGGTCATGTTCGGCCAGAAGTACGTCGCCGCCGCGGCGGGCGTGCTGCCGATCGTGTGTGCCGGCGCCGTGCTCGCCCTGCTCTACCTGCTCGTCGTCTACACCGTCGCGATTCAGGACAAGCGCTGGGTATGGCTGCTCGCCGGGGGCGTGGTGCTCCAGATCGGCTCGATCTTCGCCCTGCATTCCTCGCCGGTCGAGATAGCCGCCGTCCAGGCCTCCGTGGTGACCATCGTTCTCCTGGCCAACGAATTCCTGTTCCACCCGATCCTGCGCGGCGAGCGGTTGTTCATGCGGCTGATCCGCGCCTCCCCGCGCTAGCCTGGACCGGCTCTCGAAGATGATCGCCAGCCCGCTCCTCAGTCTGATCGTGCCCGCCTACAACGCGGCGGACTTCATCGACGGGAGCGTGAACACGATCCTCGACACGCTCACGGCTCTCGAGCAGCCGTTCGAGGTGCTCGTCGTATGCGACGGGAGCACGGACGGCACGGCCGATTGCGTGCGAGGCATCCTCGACCCCCGCGTACGCATCCTCAGCTACCGGCAGAACCGCGGGAAGGGCTACGCGATCTGCCTCGGCGTCGCGAACGCCAACGGGCGCTA
>JAFAWR010000312.1 GCA_019241635.1 Solirubrobacterales bacterium | reverse complement strand
GGCCGTGGTCGAACAGTCCCTGCCACGCGGTCAGGCCCGAGATTGGCAGGCTCGCGCCCACGGTGAAGTCGACATCGCCCGGCAGCGGGGCGAGGTTGCGTGCCTCGATCGCGACATACTCCGCCAGGGTGCCGTCGCGATGCCAGTCCGCGAGGCCCAGCACCCGCTGTCCCACCGACACCCCCGTCGCGCCGTACCCGAGGGCGGTGACCACGCCGGCCAGTTCGTGCCCAGGGATCGACGGTGTTCGGTCACGGTTGCGGCGATCGGTCCACGTCGAGGGCCACTCCATCTCCGTCGGAACGAATCCCGACGCATGAATCTCAACGATGACGTCGTTGATCGCTGCCGTCGGCTCGGGCCGCTCCACCAGAGTCATCCCGGCCGTTCCCGCGGCCTCGTCCGTCACCACAATCGCCTTCATCCGGCACCTCCCGGCGTCGGGTTCTCGCCCGTTGACAGAACTAGGATCGACAGTGAGCGCGCGTTGGCTAGCGGCGTAGGAACGTTTCGAGCTTATCGAGCGACTCTGTCCAGCCGGCCGTCGCGCCGTCTTGGGTCTCCTCGGTGTGGGGGCTCTGGGTGACGGTCACTAGGGTTCCGTCGCCTTCGGTCTCAAATACCGCCCGTGTGATCATCGGGTGCACGAGGCCGATGTCTGGCATTGGGTCGGACGCGAGCACGAGTAGTTCCGGCTCGGAGATCTCGACGATTTGAAAGCGCACTGGGTAGACGGTTTGGCTGTGCCGTCCGACCATCGAGAAGTGGATCCGTCCGCCGATCTGTGGGTCGATCTCGACCGTTTCGCGAGGGATCTCATAGTCGTGGGGTGACCACCAGGCCGCGATCTGGTCAGGGTCGATCCAGGCTTTGAAGACAAGCTCGCGTGGGGCAGCCAAGAGGCGGGTGATGCGAACCTCTCGGCGTGAGTCGGGTCTTGGGCTTGGCTCGCTGGTCATCTCATCCATCGCCGCTCGGGTTCTGCTGGATCTGCTTGAGGTGAGCGGCGAGGCGATCCATGCGACTCTCCCACGTCACGCGGCAGCTGTCGATCCACTCCTCGGCCTCTTCCAGGGCGTCGATTCGGAGGCTTGTCGGCCGTGACTGGGCGGCACGGCGGCGCGTGATCAGTCCCGCTCGTTCCAGCACTTTGAGATGCCGGGAGATCGCTGGGAGGCTGATCGGGAACGGCTCGGCGAGTTCGTTGACCGTGGCCTCCCCCTGGGCCAGACGCGCGAGGATCGCGCGTCGGGTCGGGTCCGCGAGCGCGGCAAAGGTGACGCTCAGCTGGTCTGCGGGCATCGCTGCTGCTTGATGATATGGTTAATTAACCGCAACGACAACTAAGGCGGACGGCGACGAATCGCGCGCCCAACTCGAGAAAGGGGTCATCCGCATGGCAGAGCACGGCACGAGGAGACTAGTTCTTCAGATGGGCGTTTCACTCGACGGGATCGTGGCGATCCCGCGAGGCGACGGATCGGTGCCCGTGATGGAGGGCCTGTGGGATCTGCCGCCTGAGGATCCGGAGCTGACCGAGCTGAAGCTCGAGTGTGTGCGGGGGGCGGGAGCGCACCTGATGGGGCGGGTTACCTATGAGGCGATGGCCGGCTTCTGGCCGACGTCGACCCATGCCTACGCCGCTCCGATGAACGAAATACCGAAGATCGTGTTCTCGAACGCTCTCCAGCGGGGCGATTGGGGCGATACACAGATCCTCCGCGGCAACCTGGCGGAGGAGATCGCGAGGCTCAAGCGCGAGCCCGGGAAACACCTCCTCGTCCATGGCGGCGCGATGTTCGTTCAATCGCTCGCCCGCGACGGCCTGATCGACGAGTACCGCCTCATCACTCATCCCATCGCGGTCGGCGGTGGTCTTCCGATGTTCAAAGACATGCAAACGCCGCTACGTATGGAGTTGGTGGACGCAAGGACGTTCAAGAACGCCACCTTCCGGGTGTACCGACCGTGTTGAACCACACCACTGTGCGGCGCAACCCAGCAGCAGGTCCAGGAGAGGTGACGTGATGTCCGCAACCGTTCTCTACATGTCCATGTCTCTCGACGGATTCATCGCCGGCCCCAACGAGCGACTCGACAACCCCCTCGGCGACGGCGGGGGACGCCTGCACGACTGGTCCTTTACCGACCGGGTGCCCATCAACGGGCAAGTGTTCAAGGAGTTCATGGCCACCGGCGCGATCGTCGCCGGTAGCGGAACGTTCGAGCCCGCGCACGGATGGGGCGGCGACCACCACGGCGTGCCGATCTGGGTCCTAAGCCGCCACGAACCCCGCATCGACGTGAGCCAATGGCCGCTGGTCACCTACACCAACGATCTCAACCGCGCGATCGCCGACGCCAAGCGCGCCGCGGGCGAGAAGACCGTGCTCCTCCACGGCGCCGCAACCGCCCAGCGCGCGCTCGCCGCCGGTCTCCTCGACGAACTCGAGCTTCACATCATCCCGGTGCTCATCGGGCAAGGTCGTCGCCTTTTCGACCACCTCGCACCCGAGCACATCGAGCTAGAACGCACCCGCATCCTCGAGGGCGAGGACGGCGTCACCCACATGCATTACCGCGTCCAGCGCTGACGGCGGATCTCGAGGATGGTGGCCCTCGTCAGCGAACGTGGATGGCGAGCTTGCCTTGGGTGTGTTCGGCGACCAGGGCGGCGAGCGCTTGCTGCGCTTGCGCGAGGTCGTAGGTGTCTTGAGAGACGGGCTCGCGGCCCAGCCCGAGACGGCCTGCAGTGGTGGGCAGCCCGCGTGAGACCTCCATCGACGAAACCTGCGAGGACGCCGGCAAGCTGAACGACCGCCGCGGGGCAAAGCAGAAGTACGCCGAGCGCTCTCGTCCGGCGACAAACCGACACCCTGGATCGCGAACCGGGCCTGAATAGGGGGGATATCCCCCGGTATGCATTCCAGGCTGCCTCATTGGCTGCATGGGCGGGCTGCGCGACGCTTTCGGCATGTCGATCACAGCTTTGCCAACAAAGACAGCGGCCGTCGTTCTTAAGGGCGTGACCAAGACCTACGGCGGTGGCGAGGGCAGCGTGCGGGCACTCGATGAGGTCTCGGTCGTTTTCGAGTCCGGGTCGTTTACCGCGATCATGGGTCCGTCCGGATCGGGAAAGACCACCTTGGTTCAGGCGGCTGCCGGTTTGGATCGGCCGGATCGCGGGACGGTCAGGATCGGTGACGTCGAGTTGACCAGGATGCGAGAGAAGGGACTGGCCCGGCTGCGCCGGCGGCGGGTTGGGTTTGTGTTTCAGTCGTTCAACCTGCTGCCGTCGCTGACGGCCGAGCAGAACGTGGTCCTGCCGCTGCGGCTGGCCGGCCGGCGGCCGCGTCGCGGCGCCGCGCGTGAGGCGTTGGCGCGCGTCGGGCTGGCCGACCGCGCGCGGCATCGGCCCGCGCAGCTTTCCGGCGGCCAGCAGCAGCGGGTGGCGATTGCTCGCGCGCTGGTCTGCGAGCCCGATGTGATCTTCGCCGATGAGCCGACCGGGGCGCTGGACTCGCGCAGCGCGCGCCAGGTACTTGGAATTCTGCGCGAGGCCACGGACCGCGATGGCCGGACGATCGTGATGGTCACCCATGATCCGGTGGCTGCGGCGGTCGCGGACCGTGTCCTGTTTCTGGCCGACGGACGGATCGTGGACGAGATGGCGAAGCCAAGCGCGGATGTCGTCAGTGATCGCCTGACCGAGCTGAGCGCGTAGTCATGTCGCTGTTTCGCTCCCGGATGCTTCAGCCCCGTCCCGGCTCGTTCGCCGGCATCTTCGTGATGATCGCGATGACCGCGACGATCGTCGCGGCGGTCGGGCAGTTCATGGCGACTGGACTCGGGGCGCCCGGTCCGGGGCGGTTCGCCGCGGCGGACGCGGTGGTGCGTGCGCCTGCGACGGTGAACGTCGGGCACGGCGATAGCGCCGACACGGCCGACGTGCAGCGCCCGGCTCGGCTGCCCGCGGCCACCCTAGCCCGCGTCGCCGGTGTTCCGGGTGTGCTCAGCGCGGTCGGCGATGTGAGCTTCCCGCTGGCCGTGATCGGTCGCGACGGCGTCCCTCTGCCGACGCGCGGCGGCGCCCCCGCCCGCGGCCACGGCTGGCCCTCCGCGGCACTGACGCCCTACCGCCTCCTCGCCGGCTCCGCCCCCCGTGCCTCGGGCCAGGTCGTGCTCGACACGGGTCTCGCGCGCGCCGGTGACTTTCGCCTCGGTGACCGGGCGCGGATCGTCTCGCCGGTCGGCGTTCAGACGTTCACCGTCAGTGGGATCGCCGCGACGTCCGCCGTCCAGGAGCAGCGCGAGTCGTCGATGTTCCTCACGCAGGCGCAGGCGCAGCGGCTGTCCGGCCTCGGGACGGGCTACGACGCGATCGGCGTGCGGGTGGCGTTGGGCACGGATCTCCGGTCGCTGAGCTCGCGCATCGCCGCGGCTGCCGGTGAGGGGGCACAGGTGCTCGATCACCGACACGCCGCGGCGGCGGACGTGGGCGACACGAGCGTGCTCAATCGGGCCGAGCTCGTCGCGCTGCTGGCCTCCGGCGGCGGCATCATGCTCGCGATCGCGGTGTTTGTGGTTGCCGGCACCGTGGCATTCGCAGTCGAGGGCCGCCGGCGCGAGATCGCGCTCCTGCGGGCGATCGGCGCCACCCCCGGGCAGGTCAGGCGGCGGCTGCTGGGCGTGACGGCGTCGATCGGCCTGCTCGCCGGTGTCGCGGGATGCCTGGCGGCAAGTGCGCTGTTTGGACCGTTTACCCGCGCTCTGATCGCGGTCGGGCTGGCGCCGGATGGCTTCGCGGTCGCACCGAACTGGATTCCGTATGCAATTGCCGTCGTGGTCGGGCCGGTAGTGGCGCTGCTAGCGACGTGCGTCGCCGCCCACCGCTCGCTCCGGGTGCGCCCAGCCGAGGCGCTCGTGACCTCGTCGCTGCCGCAGCGCCGGCTGGGGATCCTGCGCCTGCTGCTTGGTCTGACCGCGATCGGCGGCGGCCTTGCGATCGTGATCACGCTCCGCGCGGAGGCGATCGCGTTCGCCAGCCTGGCGGTGTGCTGCTTCGCCGTGGCCGCGGCGCTGCTCGCGCCACTCGTGATCGGCTGGCCAGCGGCGATTGTCGGGCGTCCGCTGCTCGCCGGGGGCGGGACGGGCTTTCTGGCTGGCGCCTCGCTGCCCGCTCGGCGGTTCCGGGTGGGGGCGATCGGGGCGGCGGTCGCGCTCGTTGTCGCGGTCCCCGGGACCGAGGTGGTGGGCCTCGCCACCACGCAGCGGGCGACCCAGCACGCCGCTGCGGCCCGCGTGCGCGCGAACCGAGTGATCGTCGCCCGCTCCGGAGGGGGCTTGCCCCCATCGGTGGCGGACGACGCGGCCCGGCTGCCCGGCGCGCGAGCGGCGGGCGTGGTCTCGACCGACGTGTTCCTGCTCGACCAGGGCCTCGACAACCAGGGCGACAGCTGGGACGCCGCCGGCCTTGACCCAGCCGCGACGCGCGGCACGCTGAATCTTGACGTGCGCGCTGGCTCGCTCGACGCGGTACGCG
>JAFAWR010000279.1 GCA_019241635.1 Solirubrobacterales bacterium | reverse complement strand
TAGGTGAGATGCTCGTACACCTCGTCGCTGACGCACACGAGGTCGTGCTCGATGCACACGGCCGCAATCGCCTCGAGCTCTTCGCGGTCCAGGACCCGGCCGGTCGGGTTGTGCGGCGAGTTCAGCAGCAGCACCCGCGCCCGCGGGCCAATCGCCCGGCGCAATGCCTCCGGTTCCACCTCAAACGCCGGCGGACGCAGGGTCACGGGGCGCCGCCGCGCGCCGGCAAACGCGATGCAGGCCGCGTACGAGTCGTAGTAGGGCTCGAGCACGACCACCTCGTCGCCCGGATCGCACAGCCCGAGCAGCGCCGACGCGATCGCCTCGGTGGCGCCGAACGTGATCAGCACGTCCTCGGGCTCCAGGCCGTACCACTCGCGCTGATGCTCGAGCACGGCCTCGCGCAGCACGGGCACGCCCGGCAACGGGGCGTATTGGTTCTTACCAGAACGCAGAGCCGCCACCGCTGCCTCGATCACCGCGCTCGGCCCATCGGTGTCGGGGAATCCCTGGCCCAGGTTGATCGCGCCGGTTCGCAACGCCAGCGCGCTCATCTCGGTGAAGATCGTGGTGCCGAGTCCGGCGACTCGTTCGGCGGGACTCATGCCGGGTCCGCGGCGCCCCACACGCCAGGTCCGCGCCGGTGCTCGTAGATCAGCGAGGTCTCGGCATGCGAGACCGACGGATGCGTGGCCAGGTGGTCGACCACGAACTCGCGCAGGTCCTGGGCGTCGGCCGCCGCCACCCAGACCAGGTAGTCGGTCACACCGGTCAGGTGAAACACCATCAGCACGCCGGGCAGCCGGCGCACGGCGTTCGTGAAATCGTCGATCTGGTCGCGTGCGTGCACGGCCAGGCGCACCGCAATCAGGGCCTGGAGCGGCCGGCCGAGTGCAGCGAGGTCGACCTCGGCGTGAAAGCCGCGGATCACGCCGCGCTCGCGCAACGCGCGCAGACGTGCCAGCGCGGTCGACGGGGCGATTCCGACGCGCTCGGCCAGGCGCTGGTTGGTGATCCGGGCGTCCTTGGCCAGCAGTTCGAGGATCGCCCGGTCGACGTCGTCGACCGAGGCCTGTGGATGATTCGGCAGGGGCCGGGGCATCAGCTACGCGACCGAAGAATATCCGACTTTTGCGTTGGTTTCCGCACGATCTTCGGCAGCTTGTCAATCAGCCGCATGATCATCAGACTGAGGGTATGTCCATCGCCGCCACCGAACCCATTCTCCAGGACTCCATCCTCGACACGATCGGCGACACCCCGCTGGTGCGCCTCTCCCGGATCGGCGCCGGACTGAGGCCGCGCCTGGTCGCCAAGCTCGAGTCGTTCAACCCGGGCGGCTCGATCAAGGATCGCGTCGCTCGAGCCCTGATCGAGGCCGCCGAGCGCGACGGCCACCTCAAGCCCGGCGGGACGATCGTCGAGCCGACCTCGGGCAACACCGGCACCGGCCTGGCCATCGCCGCGCGCCTGAAGGGCTACCGCGTGATCGCCGTGATGCCCGACAAGATGTCGCGCGAGAAGATCGACCTGCTCCGCGCGTACGGCGCGGACGTCGTGCTCGCCCCGACCGACGTGCCGCCCGACTCCCCCCAGTCCTACTACCGGGTGGCCGACCGGCTGACCGATGAGATACCGGGCGCCTTCCAGCCCAACCAGTACTTCAACCCGGCCAACCCGCAGGCCCACTACGACTCGACCGGCCCCGAGATCTGGGAGCAGACGGCGGGTCAGATCACCCACCTGGTGGCCGGGGTGGGGACCGGCGGAACGATCACCGGCACCGCCCGCTACCTGCGCGAGCGCAAGCCGGATCTCACCGTGATCGGCGCCGATCCCGAGGGGTCGATCTACTCCGGCGGCCCCGAGAGCGTGCGTCCGTATCTGGTCGAAGGGGTTGGCGAGGACTTCTGGCCTGAGACCTTCGATCGCACGGTGGTCGACCGCTGGGTGACCGTGTCGGACAAGGACGCGTTCCTGACCACGCGCCGGCTGGCCCAGCTCGAGGGGATCCTGGCGGGCGGCTCGGGTGGCCTGGCCCTCCACGCCGCACTCCAGATCGCCGGTGAGACCGACGACCCCGACGCGCTCATCGTGGTGATCCTCCCCGACGGCGGGCGCTCGTATCTGTCCAAGATCTACTCCGATTCTTGGATGCGCCAGTACGGCTTCCTGGATCGCGACTCCAAGCTCCGCGTCGGCGACGTGCTCGAGCGCAAGCGCGAGGCCGGAGAGATCCCGCCGCTGGTCACGGTGCAGACCGACTTCCGGGTGCGCGACGCGGTCGCCCTGCTGCACGAGCACCGCGTGTCTCAGCTGCCGGTGGTGAGTGTCCATGATCCGGCCAGCGTGGTCGGAGCGATCGGCGAGCGCGGGCTGCTCAAGCGGGCTGCCGCTGACCCGAGCGTGCTCGGCGCCGAGGTGGTCGAGGTCATGGAGCCTCCCTTCCCCGCGGTGTCGATCGACGATCCGGTGCGCGACGCGGTCGAGTTGCTGGCCGGCGATCAGCAGGCGCTCCTGGTCACCCGCCACGGCCGGGCCGAGGGGATCGTCACCCGGACGGACTTGCTGGAAGCCCTCGCATCGTGAGTGAGGGCAGATCGCAGGGCGGCGCGCGCGACGCGTTCGCCACTCGCGCCGTGCACGCCGGGCTAACCCCGGATCCCAGTTACGGGTCGGTCATCCCGGCCATCCACCAGACCTCGACCTACGCCCAGCCCCGGCCCGGAGAGTTCGTCGGCGACTACGACTACGCCCGCACCGCCAACCCCACGCGGAGCGCGCTCGAGACCGCGCTCGGCGAGCTGGAGGGCGGCCTGGCCGTGAGCTTCGCCTCGGGCCTGGCCGCCGAGCACGCGCTGATCACCGGGATGTGCGCGGCCGGCGCCCACGTGGTGCTGCCCGCCGACCTGTACGGCGGCACCTTTCGCCTGGTCGACAAGGTCATGTCCGGCTGGGGGCTGGCCTACGACCTGGTCGATCAGACCGATCTGGACGCGGTCGCGCGGGCGATCCGCCCCGAGACACGCCTGATCTGGGTCGAATCGCCGACCAACCCCAAGCTCGACGTGATCGACATCCGCGGCGTCGTCGCGGCGCGCGGCGACGCCCTCGTCGTCGTCGATAACACCTTCGCCACCCCGGCCAATCAGCGCCCGCTCGAGCTCGGCGCCGATTTCGTCGTGCACTCCACGACCAAGTACCTGGGCGGTCACTCCGACGTGGTCGGCGGCGCCGTGATCACCGCGACGGCGCAATGGCACGAGCGCCTGCGCTTCGTCCAGAACGCGGCCGGCGCCGTGCCCGCGCCGTTCGACTGCTTCCTCGTGCACCGCGGCCTGCGCACGCTGCACCTGCGCATGGAGGCGCACGCCCGCAGCGCCGCCGCGGTGGTCGAGCTGCTCCGCTCGACGCCCGAGGTCAGCGACGTCAAATGGCCCGGCTTCAGCGGTATGGTCAGCTTCCGCCACCCCGCCGCCACCGAGATCGCCGCCCGGACCCGCCTGTTCACCCTGGCCGAGTCGCTCGGCGGAGTCGAGTCGCTGATCGAGGTGCCCCAGGCCATGACCCACCAGTCGGTCGAGGGCTCGGCGGCAGCCGTCCCCGCCGATCTCGTCCGCCTCAGCTGCGGCGTCGAGGACCCCGCCGACCTCGTCGCCGACCTCCGTCAGGCCCTCGGCGCCCCCTGACGATCCTGGGCCTCGCTCCGCTCGGCATCCCTGGGACCGGGCACCCCATCCGGACCCACCCCGCCCACCGACTCTCGAACCGCCCCCCCAGACGAAAATTCCAGCATTCCAGAACCTGGGCGGTGGGAATTCCGGATTCTTCGTCTCCAGGACGAATGATCCGTCAAACAACGTTTCCCGGCCCTCGAAATGCTGGAATTTTCGTCTGGGTCTGGGTCTGGTGTCTGGGGTCTGGGGTCTGGTGTCTGGGTTCTGGGGGGGAAGGTGGGCGGCGCGGCTTGATCAGCCGTCCGGCGCGGCGAGATTCCCGATCCCGCGCCGGCGCTGCG
>JAFAWR010000251.1 GCA_019241635.1 Solirubrobacterales bacterium | reverse complement strand
CAGGTGCAGCTCGCTGCGCTCGCCCGGCAGCAGATCGTCGTAGAGCGCTTCACGCAGCAACGCGTGGCGGAAGGCCAGGCGGCCGTCTTCTCCGGCCACCAGGACCTGCTCGGCCACCGCCTCGCGGAGGGCCTGATGGAGCGCGTCGGGCTCCATGTCGGCGACCTGGACGAGCGTCACCTCATCGAGGGCGCGCCCGGCGGCGATCGCCCGCATGGCGGCCTGCGCGTCGGCGGACAGTCGCTCGATCCGCAACATGAACGCGTCCCGCAGCGACTGCGGCGCGGCGCCGCGCCCGTCGAGCCCGGCGGCCAGCAACTCCTCCGTGTAGAGCGGGTTCCCCTCGCTCCGCATGTAGAGCCGCTCGACCAGCCGCTCGCTGGGCGCCTCGTCGAGGATGTCGGCGAGCGCCTCGGCCAGCTCGACCCGGTCGAACGGAGCCAACTCAACCCGCCGCACCAAGTCCAGGCGCTGGAGCTCGGCGAGCAACGTGCGCAGCGGATGGCGGCGGTGCAGCTCGTCGGTGCGGTAGCTGAGCAGCAGCATCACGCGTTCCCGGCGCAAGCTCCGCGCCAGGAAGTCCACGAACGTCCGCGTCGAGCGATCCGCCCAGTGCAGGTCCTCGAGCGCGATGATCAGCAGGCGATCCTCGCTGAGCACGTCGATCAGCTCGAGCAGTCCCTCGAACAACCGCGACTGAGCCGACGCGTCGCCTCGATAGGTCGCCGGCGGCTCCTCGTCGAGCCCGGGTACCAGTGCGGCGAGCTCGGCGCGGGTTCCGCGACTCAGCGAGCTCAGAGACTCGTCGCGACCCCGCACGAGCGGACGCAACGCCCCGATCAGCGGGGCATAGGGCAGCTCGCCGTCGGCCTCCTCGACTGCGTCACCGCGCAGCACGAGAACATCGCCGTCGCCGGAGACCCGGCTCTCGAACTCCCTGACCAACCGGGTCTTGCCGACGCCGGAGTCGCCGGCGAGCAGCACCACGACCGGGTGCTGCTCGGCGGCGTCACGTGAGGCGCGCTCCAGTTCCGCGAGTTCCTCCGTGCGTCCGACGAAACGGCTTGAAGTGACCCGCGCGCGCATGAGCAAAGTATCGCGAGAAGCCTCGACGTCGGTTGGATCCGGCAACCTCGGCGACGAGTCGCTGGCATTCCGCCGCCCGGCGCGCATCGGCGATGTGCTGTTCGGCGACGGCTTGGGAGATGGTGGGGTGCATGGTTCGTCCCTCTCAATCGAATCCTGTTCGGCCATTGCGATCAGGATGAACTGAGACCTCCCCGCCGACATCGGGAGAACGGAGCCGGTTCCGGTCCGCGACCCCTTACTAACCGAGAAGCACCCCTTACGCGTCCGGGCGTTCGTCGCCCGAGCTCAGCGGGCTGGTCGCCGAGCGAGTGGCGGCCGCCACCTCGGCCCCCGTCACGTGCTGAGGATGGTGACAGGCGGCCAGGTGGCCGTTCGCATACTCGGTGAGCTGAGGCTCCGCGGTTCGGCAGATCTCGGTGGCGCGCGGGCAGCGAGTGTGGAAGCGACAGCCGGACGGGGGCGAGATCGGGTTCGGCGGCTCGCCGCCGACAATCGGCCGCTCGCGGGCACGGTTCTCGTTCGGATCGGGAATCGGGATCGCGCCGAGCAGGGCCGACGTGTAGGGATGGATCGGCTTGTGGTAGAGCTCCTCCGCCGGCGAGACCTCGACCAGCTTGCCGAGGTACATCACGACGATCCGGTCCGAGACGTGGCGGACCACGCTCAGGTCGTGGGCCACGAACACGTACGAGAGCCCAAGCTCGTCCTGGAGCTCGTCGAGCAGGTTGATCACCTGAGCCTGGATTGACACGTCGAGCGCGGAGACCGGCTCGTCGAGCATGATCAGCTTGGGATCGAGCGCCAGCGCCCGGGCGATCCCGATGCGCTGCCGTTGGCCGCCGGAGAACTCGTGCGGGAAGCGGTTCACGTGCTCGGCGTGCAGCCCCACCCTTTCGAACAGGCCGCGGGTCTCGGTCTCGATCTGCTCCTTGGGGACGCCCCGGATCCGCAGTGGCGTGGCGATGATCTGGGCCACGCGCTTACGCGGGTTCAGCGAGGACTGCGGGTCCTGGAAGACCATCTGCATCTGGCGGCGGATCGGCTCGAGGTCCTTGCGGCCGGCCTTGGTGATGTCGCCTCCCCGGAAGCGGATGGCTCCGTCGGTGGCCGCGATCAGCCGCACCAGCGCTCGGATCAGCGTGGTCTTGCCGCAGCCCGACTCGCCGACGATCCCGAG
>JAFAWR010000161.1 GCA_019241635.1 Solirubrobacterales bacterium | reverse complement strand
GCGCCGCCGGACAGCGGCACGATGATCGAGATCTCGGGCGACATCTATTCCCGGTGATCGGCAGCCGGCGCACTCGATTGAGACGAGCCGGCCGCCCCCGCCCCATGCGAGCGATACCACGCGATCGTGCGGCGCAGCCCCTCCTCGAGTCCCACCTGTGGCTCCCACCCGGTCAGCTCGCGCAGCTTGCCGGAGTCGACCCACTGGCGGGCGATCTCGGCGGGAGGGTTGCCGGCACCCCGCACGTCGGGTTCGAGGCCGGTGCCGGCCAGCCGGCAGACGAGCTCGACGACCTCGCGCACCGAACGCGGCACCCCGCCGCCGGCGTTGAACGCCTCCCCGGCTCCGCGGCCGTCGTCGAGCAGGTCGCAGATCGCGAGGTAGGCCGCCACCGCGTCCTCGACGTAGAGGAAGTCGCGCTCGGGGGTGCCGTCGGAGCGGATGATCGGAGCGCGCCCCTCGATGGCGGCCACGACGGCCTCGGGCACGAGGCGGGAGAGATTGAAGTCCCCGCCCCCGTAGAGGTTCGCGAAGCGCGTGACGGCGACCGGCAGGCCGAAGGAGTGCCAGTAGGACCGCGCGACCAGGTCGGCCGCGGCCTTGGACACGTCGTAGGGGTAGCGGGGCGCCAGCGCAAACGTCTCGCGATAGGGGAGCTCCTCGTGGGACCCGTAGGCCTTGTCGGAGGACGCGACGACGGTGCGGGGAACGCCGGCGTGCCGGCAGGCCTCGAGCAACGTCCAGGTGCCGCGGATGTTCGTCTCGTAGGTGGGGACGGGGCTGCGGTTGGCCACGCCGACGATGGTCTGCGCAGCCAGGTGGAACACCGTGTCGATCTCGTACTCGCCGAGCGTGCGCTCGAGCAGCGGCGCGTCGGTGACGTCGCCGTGGACGACGCTGAGGAGCCGCTCGGTGCCCTCGAGGACGAGCGCGGAGGCGGCGACCGCGTCACGTTTG
This sequence comes from Solirubrobacterales bacterium, assembly GCA_019241635.1. Taxonomy (GTDB): domain Bacteria; phylum Actinomycetota; class Thermoleophilia; order Solirubrobacterales; family Solirubrobacteraceae; genus Palsa-465. The sequence continues at coordinate 1,784 of JAFAWR010000161.1, read as the reverse complement.
AGCACCGTGACCGCGGCCCCCCGTGCGAGCAGCGCCTTGACCAGCCAGCTGCCGAGCAGCCCGTAGGCGCCGGTCACGAGCGCCGATCGATCGCGCCACGGAGTCATCCGCGCGCATTTAACCCACACGGGGGTGGGCTGCCATGGCAGCCCACCCCCGCTTTCCGGTTCCCTCGATGAATCGGACGTGGTTATGTGGCCCCGCGCGATGTGAGGTGGGACGGTCGCGAGGCGGGTTGTGTTCCTCGGCGGCGGCAGCGAGCTGGCGCGTTCGAAGCTTTGTGAAGATGGCTCGCCTGGTCGGGCGACGCGCCAGGCGCCGCCCGACCCGACGAAAGCTGGATCAGCCGGTGATGAGCTTGAGCACCAGCTGCGGCTGCGAGTTGGCCTGCGCGAGCATCGCCGTGCCGGCCTGCTGCAGAACCTGCTGCTGGGTCATGGTCGTCATCTCGGTCGCCATGTTGACGTCCTGAATGTTGCTCAGCGAGGAGGACATGTTCTCCTGGGTCACCGAGATGGCATTCGAGGTGTACTGGAGACGGTTCTGGACCGCACCCAGCGTCGCCGCGAGCGACGAGATGTTGTTGATCGCAGCCCCGATGAGGCTGACCGCCTGGGACTGACCGAGGTTGAACACCTGGCCACCCGTGGCAGCGTTGCTCCAGTTGGTGAAGCCGACGGCGCTGTCCAGGTTGCCGCTGCCCTCGATGTTCTGGAACGAGACACTGAGGGTGTCGGTCGAGCCCGGGCCGACCTGGAAGGTCACGGCGCCGGTGCCGTTGGCGGTTCCGTCCAGCAGGTTGATTCCGTTGAACGACACGGAGCCCTTCTGGCGGTCGATCTCCTGCGTGAGCTGGTTGACCTCGCTCTGAATGTCCGTCTTGTCATTCGACGAGAGGTCGCCGTTGCCGTACTGCACGGCCAGCTCGCTGACACGCTGCAGCATGCCCTGGACGTTGTTCAGCGCGCTATCGGCGGTCTGGACCATCGAGGTCGCGTCGCTGACGTTCTGGGAAGCCTGCTGCAGGCCGTTGACCTGGGCGGTGAGGCCCTGGCTGATCGCGTAACCAGCGGCGTCATCGGCCGCGGAGTTGATGCGAAGCCCCGACGACAGACGCTGCATCGCCTGCGAAACGGCGTTGCTCGACTTGTTCAGACCGATCTCGGTCTGCATCGCCGTGGTGTTGGTGAGGATCGAAAGGGACACGGTTTACACCTCCGTGGTGTGGTCGTTTGGAGTTTGTCCCCCGGCTGCTCCTTGCTGCCGGTCTCCCCGGTTATCGCCCCCTGACCAGCTCACTTGAGGCACGTCCAGACCGATCTGGACGCTTTGCTCGATCGGCCGCCGTATCAGGCCATCACGTTGACGTGAAGGCCCGAGTCGTCGTCGTCCGCCGGCGGCTGATCGGTGTCGGCCGGGGCCTGACCGGGCGCCGGGCGCCGGCGGCGCCGGCGCTCGTCGGCGGGGGTATGTGAGGCGTCGCGATGCACCCCGCCGACCATCGGCGCGGGTGCGACCGCCGGGATGCTCGGCGCGACCGGGACGATCGGATGGATCGGATCCATGGCGCGCGCTCAGGACGTCCCGGGGCTCAGGACTGCGCAGTACCCGTCGCCGGCTCGGCCGTGGGGCTGGCCTGCTTGGCGGGCGCGCGGGCCGGGATGAGGTCCGGGTTGGGGGTGCCGGTGGCCCGGTCGGCCGCCGCGCGCAGCTCGGCCAGCACCAGGTGGCGCCACACCGTGACCGCGCAGGCCCAGGCCAGCATGTAGCCGGCGATGCCGGCC
>JAFAWR010000224.1 GCA_019241635.1 Solirubrobacterales bacterium | reverse complement strand
CGGGGCGGCCGATGTCCGGCTCACCGATGACGACGTGAGGCGGATCGAGGCCGAGCTGCCTGCCGTGGCCGGGGAGCGCTACGACGAGACGGGCATGGCCTCGGTCCACCTGTGAGATTCGAGCTCGTTCGGGCGGCCGCCGAGCGGCACGTCGGCGACAAGGATGTGCCCGGGCTGGTCGCGCTGGTCGCGGCCGGCGAGGAGGTGCACGTCGGGGCGCTTGGCCGCCTGTCGATCGGTGGCGAGCCGGTGTTCCGCGACTCCCTGTTCCGGATCGCCTCGACGACCAAGCCGATCACTGCCGTGGCCGTGCTGGCGCTCATCGACGAGGGGCTGATCGCTCTCGAGGAGCCGGTCGGTCGGCTTCTCCCGGAGCTGACCGACCGCCGGGTCTTGAAGCGGCCCGACGGGCCCCTGGACGACACGGTCGCGGCGGAGCGAGAGATCATCGTCCGAGACCTGTTGACGTTCACCTTCGGGTTCGGGCTGGCCACCGAGATGTTCTTCTCGCCAGAGCCCTGGCCGATCGTGGCGGCCACCCGCGAGCTCGGGCTCTCGACGCTGGGCGAGCCCAATCCGGCCGTCCAGCCCGATCCCGACGCGTGGATCGCCGGCCTGGGATCGCTTCCGCTGATCGCCCAGCCGGGGGAGCGCTGGCTCTACAACACCGGCGCGTCGGTGCTCGGCGTGCTCGCCGCCCGCGCCGCCGGGGAGCCGTTCGCCGAAGTGATGAGAACGCGGATCTTCGAGCCGCTCGGCATGCGCGACACGGCGTTTTGGACCTCGGACACCGACCGGCTGGCTGCCGGGTACCGGTTCACTGCGGCGGGGCCGGAGCTCTGGGACCCGCCGGACGGTCGCTGGAGCCGGCCCCGGGCGTTCGACGACGGTGCCAGCGGTCTGGTCTCGACCGTCGACGATCTGCTGGCCTTCGCGCGGATGCTGCTGGCCGACGGGCGGCCGGTGCTTTCGGCTCAGTCGGTGCGCTCGATGACCAGCGACCAGCTCACCGCCGATCAGAAGGCGCGCGGGGGGCTGGGCCCGGGCTTCTTTGACGACCGGTCCTGGGGGTTCTGCCAGGCGGTGTGGGACGGCGGCGCGTTCGGCTGGGACGGCGGCTTCGGAAGCTCGTGGCGGGTCGATCCGTCCCGCGATCTGACCGTGATCGTGCTCACCCAGCGGCTGTGGGAGACCTCCGAGCTGCCGCCGGTGCACCGGGACATCCAGGCCGCCGCATACGCGGCATTGGACTGAGTTCGGCCCGGACCGCGTACCTTCCTCGGCATGTCGATCTCCACCGCTCTGCGGTCGGTGGCCGCGATTCGCTACGTCACGCCCCTGCGCGAGGGCGGTTCGTTGCCCGGGCTGGTCGAAGCCGATGACGACGGCCTGTACGTGGTCAAGTTCCGCGGAGCGGGTCAGGGACTGCCGGCGCTCGTCGCCGAGGTGATCGTCGGCGAGCTCGCCCGGCGCATCGGGTTGCTGGTCCCGGAACTGGTCGAGGCGGCGCTCGATCCGGTACTCGGAGCGGCCGAGCCTGACCCCGAGATCCAGGAGCTGATCACGAAGAGCGCGGGCTCGAACCTCGGCGTGGACTACCTCCCGGGCGCGTTCGGGTACTCCTCGGCCGGTCGCTGGAGGCCCGAGCCGCGCCTGGCCGCGGACATCGTGTGGCTCGACGCGCTGAGCACGAACGTCGATCGCACGCCGCGCAATCCGAATCTCCTGATCTGGCACGACCGGCTGTGGCTGATCGACCACGGTGCAGCGCTGTATCTGCAGCACGGCGGCCTGGATCCGGTGGCTCACGCCGAGCGGCCGTTCCCGATGATCTCCGAGCATGTCCTGCTGCCGTATGCGGGCTCGATCCTCGACGCGCACGAGCGGCTTGCTCCGGCGGTCAACCGCGGGCTGCTCGAGGAGGTGGTCGGACTGGTCCCACCGGGCTGGTTCGCCGGCGCCGACGACCGGGCGACGTACGTGGAGTACCTGAGCCGCCGAGCGCAGAGCGCGGCGTTCGCCGAGGAGGCCGAGCGTGCCAGAACCGGCGCGTAGACCGTTCTCCTACGCGATCCTGCGCGTGGTTCCCCGCGTGGAGCGGGGTGAGTGCTTCAACGCCGGCGTGGTCCTGTTCTGCCGCCAGCTCGGGTTCCTGGGACTCAAGGTCGGGCTCGACGAGCGTCGCCTGACCGCGCTGGCGCCCGATGCCTCGGCCGAGGAGATCCGTGGCCACCTCGACGCGCTCGTGCGGGTGGCCGCGGGCGACCCGGAAGGCGAGGCGATCGCGGCGCTGCCGGCATCGGAGCGATTCGGCTGGCTGGTGGCGCCCTCGAGCACGATCATCCAGCCCTCGGCGGTCCACACGGGACTGTCGGATGACCCGCAGGCCACGCTCGATGCGCTGTTTGCCGAGCTGGTCGAGCCGGTGCCGGCGCCATGAGCGGGCCGGTGAGCGGGCCGGTGATCGCGGTCCACGGCGGCGCGGGCGGCCTGGGTGAGGAGCTCCAGTCGCGGGCCGCGGAGTACCGCGCGGCGTTGACCAACGCTTTGATGTCCGGCGCGGCGGCGCTGCGAGCCGGGGGCGGGGCGCTTGACGCGGTGCGGGTCGCGGTGATGACCATGGAGGACTTTCCGCTCATGAACGCGGGGCACGGCGCCGCGCTTTGCCAGGACGGTTCGGTCGAGCTCAGCGCGTCCGCGATGCGCGGGAGCGACCGCGCGGCCGGCGCGGTCGCGCTCATCCGGCGCACGCGAAATCCGGTAGCGGCCGCCGCAGCACTGATCGAGGAGCCCGAGGTGCTCCTGGCCGGCGAACGGGCCGACGCGTTCGCCGCGGCGTACGGCCTGGAGCAGCGCGACCCCTCGGAGTTCGTGACCGAGCGCCAGCGCGCGCGCCTGGCCGGCCGCTCGTCAGGGGACGGCGGCACGGTCGGCGCGGTCTGTCTCGATGGTGACGGTGTGCTGGCCGCGGCGACCTCGACCGGCGGCCTTCAGGGACAGCGCCCCGGACGCGTCGGCGACTCGCCGTTGATCGGCGCCGGCACCTGGGCCGATCGCCACGTGGCGGTGTCGTGCACCGGGAAGGGAGAGGCGTTCGTCCGCGCCGGCGCGGCACGGCTGCTCGGCGCCCTGGTGGCCGGCGGGGTCGCGCTTCAGGACGCCGCGCGGGCGGTGCTCGACGCGGTTGCCGAATGCGACGGCGACGGGGGGCTGATCGCGGTCGACGCGCGCGGGCAGGTCGTCCTGCCGTTCTCGGCCGGCGCGATGCCACGCGGCGTGTGGCGCGGGGGCGAGGACATCGTGGTCGAGGTGCCGTAGTGGGTCGACGGGAAACGTTTCGCCCGGAAGGCCGAGGCCGGGGGCCGTCAGGCGAGGACGCAGGATCCGACGCGTAGCGGAGCTACGCGAGGATCCGAGGACAAAGCCTGGCGGTCATCCGGGCCGGCGTTACGGGTGGAACGTTTCCAGGAGCCCCACTAACGCCTACCATTGGGCGCGATGGGGACGACGAACTCGGCGGGCAAGCGCCTGCGGGCCAAGATCGAGGCCGGGGAGGCCGCGTTCGGGCTGTGGGCGGGGATCCCGACGTCGTTGACCGCCGAGCTTGCCGGCGCCACCGGCTACGACTACGTGTGCGTCGATCTCCAGCACGGCCTGAGCGACGAGGCCACGATGATCTCGATGTTCCAGGCGACCCAGGCGGCGGGCGCCACCCCGCTGGCGCGGCTGGCCTGGAACGAGCCGTGGCTGATCATGCGCGCGCTCGATCTCGGCGCCGCCGGGGTGATCCTGCCGCTGATCGACAACGCGGCCGAGGCACGTCGAGCGGTCGAGTCCTGCCGCTATCCGCCGGTCGGCCGCCGGTCCTACGGCCCGATCCGCGCCGAGCTCGTGATGGGCTCGGCCGCCCCCGACACGGTCGGCGGCGACGCGCTGTGCGTGGCGATGATCGAAACCCGCGAGGGACTCGAGAACCTGGAGGAGATCGCCGCCACGCCCGGGCTGGACGGGCTCTACATCGGGCCGTCTGATCTTTCGATCGCGCTCGGCCTGCCGCCCGGTCGCCTGGTCGGCGAAATGGGCGAGGACCGCAAGCCGCTGGCCGACGCGATCGAGCGCATCCGGCGGGCGTGCGAGGCCAACGGGCTGATCGCCGGCATCCACTGCGGTTCGGGCGCAGCAGCCGAGCAGTACGCCCGGCAGGGCTTCCGCCTGATCACCGTCGCCGTCGACACCAACCTGTTCAAGGCCACGATCGGTCGCGAGCTGGGCGCGGCCCGGGGGGCCTGAGCGGGCGATGCGGGTTGCGCCCGACCTGGTCGGCTGCGCGCTCGATGGCCGGTATGAGCTGCATGAGCTGATCGGCGAGGGCACGTTTGGCCGGGTGTATCGCGGCTATGACCGGCGGCTGGAGCGTGAGGTCGCGATCAAGGTGATCAAGCCGTGGTGGGCCGAGGACCCGGAGTGGGCCGAGAGCTTCGGACGCGAGGCCCAGCTGCTGGCGCGGGTCAGCAACCCCGGGATCGTCCAGATCTACGACGTGGGGCAGGCCGAGGAGGGTCTGTACTACGTGACCGAGCTGGTCTCGGGGGACAGCCTGGCCGGTCATCTGCGCCGGGGCGGCCCTCTGGCCCCGTGGCGCGCCGGCGAGATCGCCGAGCAGCTCTGCCGGGCGCTCGAGCACGCCCACGCCGAGCGGATCGTGCACCGCGACATCAAGCCGGCCAACGTCCTGATCTCCCGGTCCGGTCGCGTCAAGGTCGGCGATCTGGGGATCGCCCGGCTGGCCGAAGGGGGGACCACGGACGGTGGCACGGCCACGATCGTCGGCACCCCGCGCTACATGGCGCCCGAGCAGGCCAGCGGCCAGCCGGTCACGCCCGCCACCGACGTCTACAGCGCCGGCATAGTGCTGTTCGAGATGCTCGCCGGCCATCCGCCGTTCGGCGGGGACTCGCCGGTTGAGATCGCGCTGCGCCACGTACAGCAGCCGGTGCCGCCCTTGCCCGCCGGGACGCCGCGATCGCTGCAGCGGATCGTGGCGCGGGCGCTGGCCAAGGAGCCGGCCGAGCGCTACCAGACAGCGGC
>JAFAWR010000120.1 GCA_019241635.1 Solirubrobacterales bacterium | reverse complement strand
GAGCACCACCGAGGATGACGTTCGCCGCGCCTGGGACCTGCTTGTCGGCGAGGCGGCCCGGGTGTGAGATCGAACCCTGGGCCGGGGGCGCGGCCGGGGCGGGGCCGGGGACTCGAGCGAGGGGTATTTTCCGCCATTCCGGCGCCGCTGTTCGGCCAGTGACGGATTGTGCCTCTGTCAGAGGCAAGATCCGGAACTAGCGGGTGACCGAATCGCTCAATGGCGGAAATTACCTCTGTGGTCCCCTCTGTGGAGCTGGGAGAGAGAGGATGATTGGCGGCATGCGCCGGGTCGGCGTTTTGCTCGCGCTTGGAGTCGTATTGCTGGCCGCAGCCTGACGGCGAGCTGGTGATCCCCTCGAGCCATCCGACGTTCATCGCGTTCTACCCGGACGCGGCGAGGGCGGCCAGGATCGAGCTGGCGCTCAGCCGCGATGACGCCCGCGAGCCCGTGTCGCTCGAGCGCCGCGGAGCGGTGACGATCGCCTGGAGTCAGGCTCCGGCCGGCCACGAGCGCGACCTGGTCTGGTCGTGCTTGGCCTAGAGGCCGCCGAGCGACTGGCTGTAGATCCAGGGACGCCCGCCGTCGTGCGTGACGTACTGCTGCGTCAATGATGCGAGCACGGCTGATCATTGCCCCGCGGGACAACCTGTGACGCTGCCACCTCAGCTGGGGAGCGGGAACAACCCGAGAAACCGCTCGGCGGCGCGCCGGTCGCCGGCGATCTCGAGCCCGCCGGCACTTACCGGGCGCTCGTGCCAGAGCACCTCCTGGAGGATGCCCGGTTCGGTGGCGATGGTGGCCACCGGATCGGAGGCTGCGCCCCGCGAGGCGGCGAGGGTCTGCGCGTCGACGTGCAGATCGAACACGTCCTCGCCGAGGCGCAGCTCGAACGCGGTGCCGCGCAGGCCGTCGGTCCGCGCGGGGTCGAACAACGTCTTGAGCGCGAGCACGAGCGCGTCGACGCCGAGCTCGCCGCGTTCGGGCGGTAGGGGAGCCTGGCTGCCCCACCGGCCCAGGCCGAGTACCACCGGCTCGAGCTGCCGGCCCCAGTCGGTCAGCTCATACACGCGCGCGCCCGCGGGCGGGGGTAGCTTGGACCGCTGCACCACCCCGGCCTGCTCTAGCTCGCGCAGGCGCTGGGCGAGCATGTCCGGGCCGACAAGGGGGAGCCCGGCGCGTAGGTCGGTGAAGCGCTTCGGCCCGAGGAGCAGCTCGCGGACGACCAACAGTGCCCACCGCTCCCCGATCAGGTCGAGTGCGCGGGCGATCCCGCAGGGGTCTCCGTAGGTGCGCATGCCGGTCAGTCTATCGCTTGACAGTCTGGCTATCCAACTATATGGTCGGTTTTTCCAACTAGTCGGCCTTGACCCGAGGAGGTACCGACGTGAGTGAGCGAGACAACTATCCACCCGGAGTCCCGTGCTGGATCGACATCTTGGTCGAGGACGTCGAGCGCGCGCTGCGCTTCTACGACGGACTGCTCGGCTGGAAGTTCGACGGTCCGGGCCCGGGTGAGTACTACGTCTCGCAGCTGAACGGGCGCGATGTCGCCGGTGTGGGGAAGGCGCCGCCGGGGGTGCCGCCGGTGTGGAACACCTACGTGTCGGTGGGGAGCGCAGAGGCGGCGGTCCACGTGGCCGGGCGCGCCGGCGCTCGTGTGATCGCCGGGCCGCTCGACGCGCTGCCCGCCGGCCGGCTGGCCGTGCTCGAGGATCCGGCGGGTGGGGTCATCGGAGTGTGGGAGCCGGTCGAGCGCCGGGGCTGTCAGCTCGTCAACCAGGCGTCGGCCTACGCGATGAGCGTGCTCCACACACCGGAGCCGGACGCCGCGGCCCCCTTCTACCGCGACGTCTTCGGATGGGACACCGACGAGTTCGCTCCCGGAGTGAGCCTCTTCCGCCTACCCGGCTATGTCGGTGGCGAGCCGCAGCAACCCGTGCCGCGCGACGTGATCGCCGTCCTGGCCAAGGACGACGGGCCGGCCCGCTGGAGCGTCGATTTCTGGGTGACGGATGCCGATGCCGCGGCCGCCCGCGCGCCGGAGCTCGGCGGCAGCGTGGTGGTCGAGCCGTTCGACTCGATCCCGGCGCGCCAGGCCGTCTTGGCCGATCCGTTCGGGGCGGTGTTCTCGATCACCACGGCGCCATCCGAATAGGTATACATATACATCTATATATATCTATATATATATACGAGATGTGACCGGACGGGGTGCCTGGCCCCACGGATGACCGGCCGCAGGCCGGGCCCCAACTACTTCAGCTCGGCTGAGGTCTTGCCGAGCAACAGTCGCGAGATGATCAGCAGCTGGATCTGCTGGGTGCCCTCGAACAGGTCGAGGATCTTGACGTCGCGGGCCCACTTCTCGAGGAGCTCGCCCTCGCCGTAGCCGATCGACCCGCAGAGGGCCACGCAGCGCAGCGCGATGTCGGTGCCGGTCCGCCCGGCTTTGGCCTTGGCCATCGAGGCCTGGAGCGAGTTGGGCTTCTTGTTGTCGGCCATCCAGGCGGCCTGGAGGGTGAGCAGGCGGGCCGCTTCCCAGTCGGACTCCATCGCGATGAACTCCGATGCGGCGGCGGACTGGGCATGGGGCGGGGCGTCGTAGTCGATCTCGACGCCCGCCTCGGAGAGCAGCTCGCGGGTGCGCTCCAGGCAGGCCCGGGCAACGCCCACCGCCATCCCCGCCACCAGCGGACGGGTGTTGTCGAAGGTCTGCATGACCCCGGCGAAGCCGCGCTTGGGCTCGATGTCCGGACTCCCGAGCAGGTTCTCGCGCGGGATCCGGCAGTCGTCGAGGACGAAGTTCGCCGTATCCGAGGCCCGGATGCCGAGCTTGTGCTCGAGGCGGTCGAGCTTCAGCCCGGGATTGTCGCGCTCGACCACGAAGGACTTGATCGCGGCGCGGCCCTGGTCGCGGTCGAGCGTGGCCCAGACCACGATCAGCTCGGCGCGGTCGCCCGAGGTGACGAAGATCTTCTCGCCGTTCAGCACGTACTCACCCGTCGATTCATCGAGCGTGGCGGTCGTGCGGATCGCCGCCGAGTCCGAGCCGGCCTCGGGCTCGGTGATGGCCATCGCGGCCCACTTGCCGCCGAAGCGCTTCAACTGCTCCTCGTTGGCCACGGCGGCGATCGCGGCCTGGCCGAGGCCCTGCTTGGGCATCGTCAACAGCAGGCCGACGTCGCCCCAGCACAACTCGATCAGCCCGAGCAGGCTGGCCATGTTCGAGCCGTTGCGGTTGCCGTCGCGGTCGTCCTTGGCCTTCGAAGAGGAGCCGTTGGAGCCGCCGCCGACCGCGCCGGCACCGGCGCCGCTCAGCGCGCCGCCCTCGTTCATGCCCTCGATGACCGCGGCCAGCATGTCGAGCTCCTTGGGATAGGAGTGCTCGGCCTGGTCGTACTTGCGCGAGTTCGAGCGGAAGATCTCGGTGGCCACCTGGTGGGCCTGACCGACCAGGAACTCGTACTTCTTCGGGATCTCGAGGTTGATCACACGATCAGGGCTCCCTCCATCACGCCGGCGGCCCGCAGGTCGCGGTACCAGCGTTCGACCGGATGCTCCTTGACGTAGCCGTGCCCGCCGAGGAGCTGGACGCCGTCCGACCCGATCGCCATGCCGCGCTCGGCGCACAGCCGGCGGGCCAGAGCGACCTCGCGGGTGAAGGGCAGGCCCTGATCGATCCGGCTGGCCGCCCGGTAGGTGGCCAGGCGCATGCCGTCGAGCTCGATGGCGACATTGGCCACGGTGAAGGCCACGGCCTGCCGATGGGCGATCGGCTCGCCGAACGCCTTGCGCTCGTTCACGTAGGGGATCAGGTAGTCGAGCACGGCCTGACCCGTCCCGACGGCGAGCGCGCACCAGCCGAGGCGCCCGAGCTGAACGCACTCGGCAAAGGCATCTGAGTCGCCGAGGAGCGCGGACGCCGGGAGCTTGACGTCCTCCAGCACCAGCCTGCCGGTGGCGGCGGCGCGGATGCCCATGGCGGGCTCGGGTTCGATCGAGAGCCCGTCGCCACCGGGTTCGACGATGAACAGCGCGGGACCTTCGGCCTCCTCGAGCTCGGCCGCGACGATGAACAGCTCGGCGTCGGCGGCCCGCGGGACGAGCGACTTGACGCCGCTCAACACGAAGCCGTCTCCGGAGCGTCGGGCGGTGGTGTTCAGCTCAAGCGGGTTGAACAGCGGGCGCGGTTCAATGATCGCGAGCGCGGCAGCCGGGACGTTCTCGCCGACGAACTCGGACAGATACGTGGCCTGTTGATCCGCGTCGCCCCACAGGCTGATCGCGGTCGAGACGGCGGCCGGGGCCAGGCAGGCCACA
>JAFAWR010000023.1 GCA_019241635.1 Solirubrobacterales bacterium | reverse complement strand
CCTGGCCGCCAGCTACGAGGCGAAGGCTCGGGGGATCCGCACGGCGATGGGGGGCGCCACGGCACGGCGGCTGTGCCCCGAAGCACTGGTCGTCCCGCCTCGGATGACGGCCTACTCCGAGGCCAGCAAGGCGGTGTTCGCCGTGTTCGAGGACACCGCGCCGGTAGTCGAGGGACTGTCGATCGACGAGGCGTTCCTCGACGTCCGCGGACTGGATCACATCTCGGGCACGCCGGTGGAGATCGCGCGGCGCCTACGCCGGCGGGTTCGGGAGGAGATCGGCTTGCCGATCACCGTCGGCGTGGCGCGGACGAAGTTCCTGGCCAAGGTGGCGAGCGCCGTCGCCAAACCGGACGGACTGCTGCTCGTGGCGCCGGAGCGCGAGCTCGACTTCCTGCAGCCGCTTCCGGTCGAGCGGCTGTGGGGGGTCGGCCGGGTCACCGCCGAGAAGCTCCACCAGCGCGGGATCACCACAGTCGGGCAGGTCGCGCAAGTGGCCGAGCGGGACCTGGTGGCGATGCTCGGCCGGGCATCCGGGCGCCACCTTCACGCGCTGGCCAACAACTACGACCCGCGGCCGGTGCAGGTGCGTCGCCGGCGTCGCTCAATCGGGGCCCAGCGGGCCCTCGGGCGCCGCCGGCGCTCGCCGGAGGAGCTGGCCGGCGCGCTGCTCGCGCTGGTCGACCGGGTGTCGCGGCGGCTGCGCGCGGCGCATCGCGTATGTCGCACGGTCGTCCTGCGCATGCGCTTCGGGGACTTCACGCGCGCGACCCGCTCCTACACCATGCGCGAGGCGACCGACCAGACGCCGACCATCCTGCAGGCCGCCACCGGGCTGCTCAGAGCGTCCCGGCCGATCATCGAGCTGCGCGGCCTCACGCTGATCGGCATCGCTTTGACCAACCTGTCCGACGCCGGGGCGGTGCAACTCGTGCTTCCGTTCGACCGCGCCCGCGACCTCGACGCGGTGGTCGACCGGGTGCGCGACCGGTTCGGCTCCGGGGCGATCACGCGCGGGGTGCTCGTCGGACGCGATCCGGGGGTGTGGGTGCCGCTGCTGCCTGACTGATCCATATACGGCGGAGTGGGGACACTCCCGCGGCGGTCGCGGTCGCGGTCGCGGTCGCGGTCGCGGTCGGCGGGGGCGGGCTCAACGCGCTCGCCGGGCGGCCAGGCGCATGAGGGCCTCGCGGACCTCGTGGTCGCGGCGCTCGGCGTCGGCATCGGTCCAACGCCACGCGACGCCGGCCTCGATCGCGAAGGTGGGCCGGTCGTGGTCGTCGACCTCGTCCACTTCGATCTCGACCGCGACCACGCCCTCGACGAGCGTCGCGTCCAGTACCCGCGCGCGCCCGCGGGCGGTGACGGCGAGGTCCTCGGCGATGATCGCGAGCGCCACGCGCGGGCCGGTCCGCAGGCGCGCCAGCGAGCCGCGGCCGGCGCCCAGGCCGATCAGGATGTGACGCGGACCGGCTCGCACGGCGGCGGACACCGGGATCGCGTGCACGGCCTGGTCCGCCGAACCGCCGGCACCGCCCGCCGAGCCGCCGGCACCGCCCGCCGAGCCGCCCACACCGCCCGCCGCACCCGCGGCGTCCGCACCGATCGCCGCGTCCGGCGCGCCCACGGTGGCGAGGATCGCGACAGTGCCGGGCGGCCAGTCGGGCAGCACGCCTTGACGCTATCGCCACGGCAGGTGTCCTGCGCCCGACGATCACGGCGGGTGCCCTGCGCATCGCTTGCCGGGCCGACCGGAAACCGCCATCGACCCACGCTCACGCCACCCCGCGCGCGAGACACAGGCGCTGCAGCCGCTCCATGGCCTCGGCGGCTCGGGCGGGCAACTCGTCGAGTGCCTGGGCGGCCAGCCGGAGGTCCTCGATGGTCACCCCGCGCGCCTCGAGGGCGAAGCGCCCCAGCCAGCGCACCGCGGCCCGCTCGTAGCGCACCGGGTCGCCGCCGCGCAAGACGAGACAGATGCGAAGGGCGTCGTCCAGCGACACCTGGGGCAGCTCCCGCGCGGCGGCGACCACGAGGGTCTCGTTGCCCGTGGCCAGGGCGCGCCGAAAGCGCGCGTACGGGTTACCGTCGCTGGTCATGCGAACGTATGTTCGCCCACGGTTCGGATGGATGCGATCCGAGTGGGCGGCTCGTGCCAAAGCGTGCAAGCCGATTCGGGCCGCAGTACGCTCCGATCGTCGACCCGCGGCGGACCTGCCGCGCCGGTCGCGGGATGAGGAGCGCACAACCGAGGAGCGCACAATCGAGGAGGTCTCGACATGGCGGTAAAGGGGGCAGATCTCGAGTCCGAGCTGATCGACACGGTCTGCGAGCGGATACGGGAGCGGTTGCCGACGGATCAGGTCCAGCCGTGCGAGGCGTTCGTGCGCCAGTACTACCAGTGGGTGCCGGCCGAGGATCTGGCCGACCGCAACCCGCTCGACCTGTACGGCGCGGCGGTGGCGCACTGGAACCTGGCCCAGCAAAGGGCACCGGGCGAGGCCAAGGTGCGGGTCTACAACCCGGACTTCGAGCAGCACGGGTGGCAGTCGCCGCACACCGTGATCGAGATCGTCTCCGACGACATGCCGTTCATCGTCGATTCGGTGACGATGGACCTGACTCGTAAGGGCTATGGCATCCACCTGGTCATCCACCCGGTGGTCCGGGTGCGGCGCAACGACGACGGCCACGTCGTCGAAGTCTCCGATCCCGACACCGACGGTGAAGGGAGCCGGCCCGAGTCGATCCTGCACGCCGAGGTCGGACGCGAGCACGACCGGGGGCTGCTCGACGAGCTGCGCCGGAGCATTGAGAAGGTCCTCGATCAGGTCCGGGCGGCCACCGAGGACTGGCAGGCCATGCGGGCGCGAGCGATCGTCCTCACCGAGGAGCTCGACGAGAACCCGCCGCCGGTCGACGACGCCGCGAGGACGGAGGTCAAGGCGTTCCTCGAATGGCTGGCCAATGACAACTTCACTTTCCTCGGCTACCGCGACTACGACCTGGTCGACGACGGGAACGAAACGCTCCTGAAGGCGGTCGAGGGCTCCGGCCTGGGGATCCTTCGCACACCCTCGAGCAAGCCGCCCAAGAGGCTCAGCCCGAAGGCGGTCGTGCACGCCCGGCAGCCGCAGGTCCTGCTGTTGACCAAGGCGAACTCGGCCTCGCCCGTGCACCGACCCGCGTACCTGGACTACATCGGGGTCAAGCGCTTCGCCGAGGACGGCACGGTGATCGGCGAGCGGCGCTTCCTCGGCCTGTACACGACGGCCGCGTACAAGGCCAGCCCGCGCACGATCCCGATCATCCGCGGCAAGGTCCAGGGCGTCGTCCGGCACGCCGGCTTCCCGCCGGCCAGCCACGACCGCAAGGCGCTCGAAGAGATCCTCGAGTCCTATCCCCGCGACTCGCTCTTCCAGATGGAGACCGAGGAGCTGTTCGCCGTGGCCATCGGCATCCTCGGCCTCGGCGAGCGCCAGCGGTTGCGGCTGTTCATGTGGCGCGACCCGCTCGAGCGCTTTGTGGAGTGCCTGGTGTGCATCCCGCGTGACCGCTTCAACACCGAGAACCGCGAACGCGTCGGGCGCATCCTGCTCGACGCGCTGCACGGCGTCGCTCTTGACTGGACCCTTCAGCTGAGCGAGTCGCGCCTCGTGCGCGTGCACTACATCATTCGCTGCGGGGAAGAGGCGGCCGGCGACTACGACGCCGCGACGATCGAGACTCGGCTGACCCAGGCGGTCCGGGCGTGGACCGACGATCTGCGCGACGCGCTGGTCGAGGAGCACGGCGAGGAGGACGGGACCAGGCTGTTCAAGCGCTACGAGCGCGCCTTCCCGGCCGGCTACCAGGCCGACTGGGTGGCCCGCTCGGCGGTGGCGGACATCGGCCGCATCGAGGAGCTGGCCAGCACCGACGAGCCGATCACCAGCCTGTACCGCCCGCTCGAGGCGCCGGAGGGACTGGTCCGCCTGAAGCTGTTCAGCTCGGCCGGCGTCCTGCTCTCCGATGTGCTGCCGACCCTGGAGCACCTCGGCGCGAAAGTGGCCGACGAGCGTCCGTACGAGATCACGCCGTCGGATCGCGAGCCCGCCTGGATCTACGACTTCGGGCTGCAGGCCGACCCGGAGAACACCGAGCGCGTCCGTGACCTGCTCCACGACGCGTTCCTCGGCGTTTGGCGCGGCGAGCTCGAGGACGACGGCCTCAACGGCCTGGTCCTGAATGCGACGCTCACCGGGCGCCAGGTCTCGATCGTCAGGGCCACCGCCAAGTACCTGCGCCAGGCCGGGCTCGGCTTCTCCGACGCCTACATCGAGCGCACGGTGATCGGGCATCCCGACATCGCTCGGCTCCTGGTCGAGCTGTTCAACGCTCGGCTCGACCCCGACCGCCACGACCGGGACCTGGCCGACAAGATCGCCACCGAGATCGAGGAAGCGCTCGACGCAGTGCCCAGCCTCGACGAGGACCGCATCCTGCGTAGCTTCCTCAGCGTCATCCGCGCGATCGTCCGGACCAACGCCTTCCAGCGTGACGAGGACGGCCAGCCCCACCGGTACCTGTCGATCAAGCTCGACTCCGAGCAGATCTCGGTGCTGCCGCTCCCGCGACCCCAGTTCGAGATCTTCGTCTACTCCCCCCGCGTGGAGGCGGTCCACCTGCGCGGAGGTAAGGTGGCCCGGGGCGGAATCCGCTGGTCGGACCGGCGCGAGGATTTCCGCACCGAGGTGCTCGGCCTGATGAAGGCCCAGATGGTCAAGAACGCCCTGATCGTCCCGGTCGGGGCCAAGGGCGGCTTCGTGCTCAAACGCCCGCCTCGCGACGGGGGTCGCGAGGCCCTGACGCAGGAGGCGATCACCTGTTACCGGCTGTTTCTCGGCGGCCTGCTCGACCTGACCGACAACTACGTCGGCGCGGAGGTGCAAGCGC
>JAFAWR010000015.1 GCA_019241635.1 Solirubrobacterales bacterium | reverse complement strand
AGCGCCGACCCGGCCACGAACGGGATGTCGTCGCCCGGGAAGTCGTACTCGGAGAGCAGGTCGCGGATCTCGACCTCCACGAGCTCGAGGAGCTCGGGGTCGTCGACCATGTCGACCTTGTTGAGGAACACGACGATGTAGGGCACGCCCACCTGGCGGGCGAGCAGGATGTGCTCACGGGTCTGGGGCATCGCGCCGTCGGCCGCCGAGACGACCAGGATCGCGCCGTCCATCTGGGCGGCACCCGTGATCATGTTCTTGACGTAATCGGCGTGACCCGGACAGTCGACGTGGGCGTAGTGCCGGTTGGGAGTCTGGTACTCGACGTGTGAGGTCGCGATCGTGATCCCGCGCGCCTTCTCTTCAGGAGCGTTGTCGATCGATTCGAACGACCGCACCTCGGTGCCGCCGAACTTCTCGTTCAGCACCTTTGTGATGGCGGCGGTCAGCGTCGTCTTGCCGTGGTCGATGTGACCGATGGTGCCGACGTTGACATGGGGCTTATCGCGCTCGAACTTGGCTTTCGCCACTTTGTTTTCGCTCCTTCTATTTCAGTCGCTTTAGTCCGTCTACGGACGAACCTATTCAGGATATAAAGATTCTCCGGCTCGATGCGCCTAGGCCGCGGCCTGAGCCTGATCGCCGACCACTCGCTCGGCGATGTTAGGGGGAACCTCGTCATAGCGCTCGAACTGCATCGTGTATGTCGCGCGGCCCTGGGTGTTGGAGCGCACGTCGGTGGCGTAGCCGAACATCTCGGCCAGCGGCACGAATGCGCTGATGACCTGCGCGTTTCCGCGCTGCTCCATGCCCTGGACATGGCCGCGGCGGCGGTTCAGATCGCCGATCACGTCGCCCATGAACTCCTCGGGCGTGACCACCTCGACCGCGAAGATCGGCTCGAGCAGGATGGGCTTGGCCCGTGCCACCGCCGCCTTGAGCGCCAGAGAGCCGGCGACCTTGAAGGCGAGCTCGGAGGAGTCGGTGTCGTGGTACTTGCCGTCGGTCAGCGTGGCGCGGACGTCCACCAGCGGGTAGCCGGCACGCGGTCCGTTCTCCATCGCCTCCTCCATGCCCTTCTCGACCGCCGGGATGAACTCGGTCGGGATCGCCCCGCCCTTGATCTTGTTGATGAAGTCGAAGCCCTCGCCCGGCGCCGGCTCGACGTCCACGTAGACGATTCCGTACTGGCCGGAGCCACCGGTCTGCCGGACGAAGCGGCCCTCGACCTTCTCGGCCGTGCCCTTGATCGTCTCCCGGTAGGAGACCTGCGGCCGGCCGACGTTGGCGTCGACCTTGTACTCGCGCAGCATGCGGTCGACCAGCACCTCGAGGTGCAGCTCGCCCATGCCCGAGATCTCGGTCTGGCCGGTTTCCTCGTTGGTGCGGACCTGGAACGTGGGATCTTCTTCGGCCAGGCGAGCCAGCGCGGTGGCCATCTTCTCCTGGTCGGCCTTGGTCTTGGGCTCGATCGCCACCTTGATCACCGGCTCGGGGAACTCGATCGTCTCGAGCTTGATCGGCCGGTCCGGCGCGGCGAGCGTGTCGCCGGTCACCACCTGCTTGATGCCGACCGCGGCCGCGATGTCGCCGGCGTGGACCTCCTTGACCTCCTCGCGCTCGTTGGCATGCATCATCAGGATGCGCCCGATGCGCTCGGTCCGGCCCGTGTTCACGTTGAGGATGCGCGAGCCGGCCTCGAGCTGACCGGAGTACACGCGGAAGTAGGTGAGCTTGCCGACGTACGGGTCGGCCATGATCTTGAAGGCGAGCGCCGCGAATGGCTCGTTGTCGTCGGCCTGGCGAACCGCAGGCTGCTCGTCGCCGTTCGACGAGCCCTTGGCCGGCTCGACGCCCTCCACCGGCGGCACCTCGAGCGGGCTCGGCAGGTAGTCGAGCACTGCGTCGAGCAGCACCTGCACGCCCTTGTTCTTGAAGCTACTGCCGCACAGGACCGGGGTGATGTGGATCGCCAGCGTGGCCTTGCGGATCGCCTGCTTGAGGCGCTCTGGCGAGATCTCCTGTTCCTCGAGGATCATCTCGGTGAGCTCGTCGTCGTGGTGGGAGACCTCGTCGAGCAGGTGCTCGCGCGCGGTCGCGGCGGCGTCCGCCATGTCCGCGGGGATGTCGATGATCTCCTGCTCCTTGCCGAGCTCGTCCTTGTAGACGATCGCCTTCATCCCGATCAGGTCGATGATCCCGCTGAAGTCGGCCTCGGCGCCGATGGGCAGCTGGACCGGGACTGGGTTGGCCCCAAGGCGGTCGACCATCGTCTGCACGCCGCGCTCGAAGTCGGCGCCGATGCGGTCCATCTTGTTGATGTAGGCGATGCGCGGGACGTGGTACTTGTCGGCCTGCCGCCACACGGTCTCGGACTGAGGCTCGACGCCGGCCACCGAGTCGAACAGCGCGATCGCGCCGTCCAGCACGCGCAGCGAGCGCTCGACCTCGCCCGTGAAGTCGACGTGCCCCGGGGTGTCGATGATGTTGATCCGGTGGTCGCGCCACTCGCACGTGGTCGCGGCGGAGGTGATCGTGATGCCCCGCTCCTGCTCCTGGGCCATCCAGTCCATGACGGCCGCCCCCTCGTGAACCTCCCCCATCTTGTA
>JAFAWR010000168.1 GCA_019241635.1 Solirubrobacterales bacterium | reverse complement strand
GGGGGCGGCCGGACGTTCGGGCTGACCTCGTCGAGCACCAGCGGATCGCGCCCGTTCGGGCTGGGCAGCGACGCCGGCGACGGCGGGATGTTCGGCGCGCTCGCCCTGGCGGGCATCCTCGCGCTCGCGGCGCTGTACCCGCGCCGGAAGTACCGAGCGCTCGCCCTGGCGATGGCGGCCGGAGCGGCCGTGGCCGTCGTGACCTCGCAGGGGCGCGGGGTGCTGATCGCCAGCGTGATCATCGTCATCGCCTTCGTCGCGCTGACCGTGACCGCGCGCACGCGGATCGCGAGCCTGGCCGGGCTCGTGCTGGCCGCGGTCGTCGTCGGGCTGGTGGTCCAGGCGGTCCTCGGGTCGGCCGGATCGGCGGGCGTGCGCTACCAGGGCCTCAGTCCCTCGTCGCTACTCGGCACGACGAACCACGCCCGCGGCCGGAGCTTCGCCGCCATCCCGCACAACCTCATCACCTATCCCTTCGGCGCCGGGTTGGGAACCGGCGGGCCGGCGAGCGGGAGCGCGCCGGGGGCATCTGCGCTCACCACGAGCGGCAACGTCGACACCGAGACCGAGTTCTCGTTCCTGGTCGTGGAGACCGGCATCCCGGGCATGATCGCGCTGGTCGGATTCACGATCACCCTGCTCGGCCTCGGCCTGCGTCGCTGCCGGCGCGAGCCCGACGGCGAGGCGCGCGTGCTCCTCGCGGCACTGCTCGCGCCGTTGGCGGGCATATTCGTCCTGTACTTCACGGGCACCCTGACCCCGAGCGTTCCGGCCGGGCCGTACCTGTGGGCCGTCGGCGGGATCTTCGCCTATTGGTTCGTGACGTTGCCGGCGACGCGGTGAGCGGGGGACGCTGAGCTGTGCCGGGGCCCGCGATTCCGGCCCCGCGGCCGTATGAACCCGGGCCGCTATTTGGACCTCTTTTGAACGGTACGAAGTCGCCACTCGGCATCTGCCGGACCGCGAGTGGCGAGATCAGTCCCGAATAGCGCGCACTTCTCACCGTTCGTGCCGCCTCAGTAATGGGCGGGTGACAAGTGCTGACTCCTGGCCATCCGCGGCGAGGACTGCCTCGTGCTCGGCGCAAGATGGCGTAGCTCATAGCCGAGAAGATGCTGGTAGTGGCGCATGCCGGCGTCGAACCCGAGCGCTCCGAACGGGCCGTCGCCCTCGGCCAGCAGGTACCTGACGCCACGCCCGATCAGGATGCGGACCAGGTGATCGTGGAGCGCCCAGCGCGCGTCGTGGTCGCTGGCCACCGCCACATGGATCAGGCAGATGTCGTCATCGATCAGCGCGGCTATCACGGCGAGCGGCTGCCCGGAAGGATTGCGGGCGACGAGGAGCGCGGTCTCGACTCGGGCGAATAGAGCGGGCCACGCGCTCGTCAGGTTCGCGCGGTCTTCCTCGGTGATCGCGGCGCGACGCCGCTCCAGGACATCACGCGCGGCGGTGATCGCGGTCACGGGGTCGATGGCGATTCCGCACCTGATGCCGGCGAGGGCGGCCCGGCGCAGGTTCGTCCTGAGCGCCTGCCGGCTGCGGCCGCGGAGATAGTGGTCGTGGTCGTGGGGCAGCAGCAGCACCCCGCGACAGAGGCGGTTCTTCGGAAACACTCCGAGGAAGCGCTCGTCGAAGTAGCGCGCGAGGGCCCGTCCCGCGGGTGAGTTCGAGAGCTGAAAGCGCTCCGATCGCGTCTCGGCCAGTAGTCGGAGCAGGGCGGCGCCGTTGCTGGGCCGTCGACGCAGGGCGGTCGCGAAGGCGACCAGGCGGCGTGGCCGCCCGAGACCGCCACCGAGGGGCAGGGCGCTCGCCGCCTCGAAGCAGGAGCCACCGTAACGGGCCGACCGGGTCATCGCGCACCGACGCTGGAGCGCAGGAAAGCGTCCGCGGAGAACGGGAGGACGGTGCCGCCCGGGAAGAAGGTGAAGCCGCGCCGCTCGAGTGATGCGACGAGTGCGGGATAGTCGACGACGTCCGGATGGAACTCGGCCACGAGCGCGAGCACCCCTTCTAACCAGCCATCGGGGTGCGCAAGGAGGGGACCCTCGCCGCCTTCGATATCCATCTTCACCAGACGGATCGTGCGGGCCGCTCCGACCAGTTCCGGGATCGTGGCGGCCCTCACGCGGATCGATCCCTCCCCCGCGGCGCCGATGCGACCCTGGTTGTGCTCGCGCGCAAGCATGAAGCTGGCCTCGCCCGCGGTGGGCGCTGCGGCCGCCTCGACGATCTCGGCCGCCAGGCCGTTGCGCTCGCAGTTGAGTCGCGCTAGGGCCGCGTTCTCGGGCACCGGCTCGACGATCACCACGCGCGCGAAGCGATGGCGGCGCGCCAGATAGACACTGGCCAGTCCGATGTTGCCGCCAAGATCGAGCAGCGTGCCGCCGCTGCCCGGCAGGTCGAAGGGGAGGCGGTATGCCTCCTGGAAGAACACCTCACGAACGGTTTGGATGTCGGCCCGGGTGAGGCGGTAGATCACGCGGACGCCGTCGCGCAGCCGGATCGAGCGGCGCGCGTTGTACCGCCGCGGCCGACGAACACGCATCATGCGATATGCGAAGACGTCGGCTCCATACCGGAAAAAGGAGCGCGGCTGGCAGCAGCGCCAGGCCAACCTGAGCTCGGTGCCGATGCCACTGGCCAGCTCCAACATCCTCGGCGCCACATTCCTATTCACCGGTCCCGGCTGCTCCCCGTCGCCTCGGCGACCATATCGCCGAACGCTTGGGCATAGCGCTGCACGGTGAAGTCCTGCGCCCGCCGCGCGGCGGCCAGTCCGATGCGGCGTCGCAGCGGTTCGTCGCCGAGCAGGCGCATGATCGCATCCGCGAGCGCTGGCGCGTCGCCATAGGGCGACAGCAACCCGTCCACCCCCGGCGTGATGATCTCCGTCGGCCCGCCCTCGTCGCTGGCGATCACGGCCTTGCCGAGCGCCATGGCCTCGATCACGACGATGCCGAACGCCTCGTTGCGCGAGGTGTGGACGAACACGTCCATTGCCTGGATCCACTCTTCAGGGCGGTCCTGATGGCCGACGAGCCGCACACGGCCGTCGTAGCCGAGGCGGGCGGCCTGGTCGTGGAGCGCGTCGCCGTAAGACGACGCGAGCTCGTGACGGCCACCGACCAGGACGAAGGTGGCGTCTGGATGGCGTTCGAGGATCGGCGGGAGTGCGTCGAGCAGGATGTGGAACCCCTTCCAGCTGTCGAGCCGGCCGACCGACCCGAAGATCGAGGCGTCGTCCGGCAGACCCAGCCGACGGCGCACGTCGGTCGGGTGGCCGAGGCGAGCGGCGGCGAACCGCTTAAGGTCGACCGCCGGGTACACGACCGCGGTGCGGCGGCGAGGCACGAGTTTGCGCTGAGCCGCGTCCGTCGTGCGCGAAAGCGTCACCACCGCGTCGGTGGGGATCAGGGTGGCGAGCCGATCGATCGTCGCCCGGCCGGTCGGCGGTCCGGCCTGGAGCCACATGCTCGGCAGGCCGGCGAGCGCGGCCGCGGGGCCGCCGTAGAGGTGTGCCTTGGCCATCCATCCGATCACCACCTCACAGCGGGTTCGGGTGGCGATGCGCTGCAGCCGGAGCACGGTATGCGCGAGCGCGAGCGGATGGCGGAGGCGGCCGGCGTCGACGGTGAACGCGGGGACCCCTTCGTGGCGACACCGGTCCACGAGGGGGCCGGGCTCGAGGAACACCGCGATCGGCTCCAGGCGCGCACGCTCCCGGTTCTCGATGAGCTGCCGGAACATCAGCTCGGCTCCGCCCCGCTGCGTGGCAAGGGGCATCACGATCAGGGCGCGGCGAAGTCGGGGACCCTCCTCGGCCCCGATCGACCCGTCGTGCCCTCCGCGGCGCCGAGGCCTGAACGCGGCGATCGCGTCCCGGTAGGCCCGTTCGTGCGCATCGAGCAGCCCGTCCCAGGAGAACTCGGCGGCGCGGCGGCGGCCGGCGTGCGCCAGCTCGGTCCGGGCTCGGGCGTCGCCCAGCAGCGCGGCGATGTCGCTGCCGAGGCGAGGGGTGTCGGCGATCACCCCGGCGCGTCCGCGGTCGAGCACGAAGCGCGCGCCCGGATTGTCGGTGGCGAGGACCGGGGTGCCGTGCGCCATCGCCTCGAGATAGGGCAGCCCGAACCCCTCGTATGAGCTCGGCATGCAGAAGAGCCAGGCCGCCCGGTAGAGCTCGGCCAGCTCCTCGTCGCTGGGACGGGCGATCCACTCGACGCCCGGCCCCGGCTCGGCGTGGTCGCTCACCATGACCAGTCGCGCGTCCGGCACGCGCGGCCTGACCTCGCGGAGGAACATCTCGTGCAGGAGGCGTCCACGTTTGCGCCCCGCCCAGGTCCCCACGAAGAGGACGAGCGGCGGGCCTGGGCGCTCGGCGCTCCAGGCCGACGGCAGGTCCACGGCCAGCGGGAGGTATCCGCTGCGTCCCGAGCCCGGCCCCGGGTCGGGATTGACGCCGTAGGAGCCCGTCGCCAGGCGACCGGCCAGCCGCTCGAGGCCGTAGGTCAGGTACTGGACGGTGCGCCGGCGCGCGCTGGTGGCGTGTCGCGCTTCGTACAGTGCCGAGCCATGCAATGTCCTCACGGTGGGAAGCTGCCGCCGGAGGTAGAACCAGTCGTCGCCGTGAAGGTGAAGGACGTCGAGGCGGCTCGTGTCGAGCGCGTTCAGGCGCAGCGGAGCGACGGCCAGCCGACGCACGCGCGAGGTGGCGCTCGAGGCCGGACGCAGGGAGCGCAGGTGGTAGCTGCGCGGCGCCCCCGGCGGCGAGTACGTGAGCACGTCGACGTGGTGGCCCCGTCGCGCGAGCCGTTCGCCCAGTCGATCGACGAACACGTCAACCCCCGGTGGCTTGGCGTGGGACTGGGGAAGCGAAGAGGTGTACAGGCCAATCCGCAACGCCGCGGTCTCCTCGCGGGCGGTCATGGCGCGACCGGCACTGGGCCTGTGGCCCGGCGAGGTGGCGGTTCGCCGATTAGCCGCGCGATCGTGCGCGCCAGCACCGGCCAATCGAAACGCTCCTGATACAGCCGCCGGCCGGTCTCGCCGATCGCCAGCCGGCGCGCCGGATCGACTGCGAGCGCCGCCGCGACGTCGGCGAACGCTCGGCGATCTCCGACCGGGGTGAGGACCAACGCCTCATTGGCCGCGGCCAGCACGGTGTCGGTGTTGTGCCCGAGGGATCCGACGACCGGACAGCCGTGCGCGAGCGCGGCCATCAGCGTGCTCCGGCGCGTCGAGACCCCGTCGGTGAACGGCAACAGCACGAGGTCGCAGGCCCAGAGATGAAGCGAGAGGCGGTCGGGCGCCAGCGTCCCGGGACTGCGGACCTCGACGCCGGCGGGGACCGAAACGGCCGGCGCGTCGGCTCCGAGGTTGATGATCGCCAGGTGATCGGTGCCCACCGCCGGCGCGAGCGCCGCGATCGCCGCCTCGGCGTGATCGAGTGCGCGGCTCTCGTGTGCGCGGCCGAACAAGCCCACGGCGAGCTTGGCGTCGAGCCCGAGCCGGGCGCGCGCGGCGTGTGGCGAGCTGTCGACCGGGACGACGTTGGCGGGCACCGGCACGTGGACGGCGGCGTGGCCGAGGTCACGAGCCAGCGCTTCGGTGCTGGTCATCACGCAGTCGGCGAGGTGGACCAGCGCACGAAGCTGCATGCGCTGCCACGCGCCCATCAGCGACGAGCGCCAATCGAGCATGGTCACCCAGGCCTCGTGCACCATCAGCGTCAGGCGAACATCACCCCGGCGCCGCGCCCGCCGGGCAGCCTCGATCAGCCCGGGAGCGAAGCCCCAGCGACCGTAGCTGAACGGCTGGTACTGCAGGATGACCGAGCCGGTCGGTAGATCGTGGTGCCTCACCCCGGAGGCCACGTAAGCGGCATCGATGCCGGCGGCGTTCAGGGCCGCCACCATGTGGCGCGAGTGCTGATCGATGGCGTCGACCCCAGGCGCCGTCCGGTACACCACGGACACCGGATCGTGGCGGCGCTCAGCCTCGTCGACCGACACGCACCGCCACTCTCTCGTAGAGCTCTTCGAGCTGTGCCGCGACCACCGGCGGGGAGTACGGCGCGAGCGCGCCCCGGGCCGCGGAGCTGAGCCGATCGCGCAGAGCGGGATCGCGCATCAGCAGCATGGAGTCCGCCAGTTCGGCAACGATCCCGGGCTCGTAAAGGATTCCGGTGACGTCGTGCTCGAGGATCTCCACGGGTCCCCCCGCACGCGTCGCGATGACCGGAACCCCCGCGGCCATTCCCTCGAGGATGACCTGGCCGAATGGCTCCGGCGTCACCGAGGCGTGCACGAGGACGTCGATCCGCGATAGCTCGTCCCACACGTTCGGGCGGTGCCCGCGAAACTCGACGCGGTCGCCGATCCCGAGCGCGGCCGCCAGCCGGTGCAGCTCCCGCTCGCACTCGTTCTCTCCGAAAAGTGCGCCCCCGACGATCACGGCCCGTTCCTCGCCGCCCGCAAAAGCCCGAGCGAAGGCGCGCAGGAACACGTCCTGTCCCTTCCACGGCGCGAGCCGGCCGACCATCCCGAAGGTAAGCGGACCGGCGTCCCGGCGCGGGGGCACGGGGACGTCGCTCAACACTTCGGGCAGGACGGAGTAGATCACCACCGGATCGCTCGGCGCCGCCAGCGTCCGAAGCGTGGCGTGTGAGTTGGCCACCACCCCGACAGCGAGGTGACGGGTCATCCGCCGGATGAGGCCGACCGCGGGGGCCGGCAGGTAGTCATCGGAGATGCGATCGCGCACGTGCCAGATGACCGGGGTGCCGGCAAGCCTCCCGGCCAGGCTGCCGTACACCCCGGCTTTGAGTGAGTTGGTGTGCACCAGATCGGGTTCGAGCGCCCGCAAACGGACGGCGAGGCGCATCACATACTCCGCGGTCGTGGCGGCGACCCACGGCGAGACACCGCCGGGATGGACGGCATCCCGGGGCAGCCGCCGGGCGCTGGCCGGAAACGGCAACACCTCGGTGGAGATGCCGGCGAGATGGAGGGCGCCGACCAGCGGCCCGTGCTCAGCCAGGATCACGTGCGGCTGGACGCGGTGCAGGTGCGGCAACAGGCGCAGGAGCGCGATCTCGCCCCCGGACATCTGAGCGACGTGGTCGACATAGACGACCTTCAAGCGCTGGTCATCGCGCCGGCGGCGATCCGCGCGGCGCCGCGCCGAGCCCGCAGGGGCGCGGGCGCTCACGGCAGCACGGTGAACGATGGCGCGATGGCGCTGCGCGACAGTCGGCCAATGGAAGCGCTCCGCGTACGCCCTCGTCGCCTCCCGCGCCGGCAACTCGGCCGGCGCGCGCAGCAAGCGGTCCCGAAGGGCGTCGCGATCGCCGGCGGGCACGATCAACGACGGGTCGAGGCCGGCGACCGTCTCGGGCAGGCCGCCCACGTCGGTGACGATGCTCGGCGTCCCGCACGCGGCCGCCTCGATCACGACCAGTCCGAAACCCTCGTGCTCGAGGCTGGGAACGACTGCGACGTCGGCGGCCCGGTAGCAGTCGACGAGCCGCTCGTCGCTGACCCGGCCGAGGAGACGCACGGAGTCCTGGACGCCGTTGGCGGCGATCGCTTGCTCGACGCTGCGGAGCAGCGCGCCGTCCCCGGCGATCAGCAATGTGCTCGGCTCGGGTAGCCCCTCGAC
>JAFAWR010000253.1 GCA_019241635.1 Solirubrobacterales bacterium | reverse complement strand
GTTCGGCTCGCGCTTCAGAATTGCCGCCAGCGCTCGCTCGGAGACGATCCGGCGGTACAGCGCTTCCTGGAATGCGTGCTCGACGTCCTTCGCCTCTTCGGTCGCGGCCAGGTCGCATATCGTCCGCGCCACCGAGGTGACGGGGATGCCGCGCATGTTCGTGACGTCGTGCCGGGCCAGCGCCCGCGGCCGGTGCAGCCGAACCCCCGCATGAACGCCCGGGTTGCGACCGACCACGGTGACGTCGACCTCATGATCGCTCTCCGGAAGCAGCCCGAACATCTCTGCGGCTGAGCGGTGACTGACCGCCGCGCCGTGGCCACATGCCAGCGCCGCCGCGCGAGCCCTCGCCATCGGCGTCGGCGGCGCGGCGCCGAGCAGGAAGACCCCACGGTGCAGCCGTTGCATCGTCGCTGCCTTGACGCGATGCGCCACCGCGTCGGGACCGAGGCCCGCCTCCAGCAACTCGCCAAGCGTGACCACGTTGTCCCGACGATGCGCCACCCGGGCAATCGCTCGCTCAACGTCCCGCATTACACGTCACGCGACGCCTCGCCCGCTGAGCGTGACGAGCTAGCCGTGTCCCAGGCGGCCAACACGTCACGCCCCACGGACTGGGCGTCGCGTGACGTGTTATCCGCTGATCTGACCCTCACACGAGCCAGTATCACCCCGCCGACCCGCCGCAGCGCCCAATGCGACTGAATTGGAACGAAGTTTTGACGATCGCTAAACGATCGCGGCCGCGCCGAGGCGCGGGTACAGCGGATAGCGCTCGGCGATCGCGTTCGCCCGGTCGGCCAGATCCGCCCGGCGATCCTCGAAGCCCTCCTGCCCGAGCGCCTCGGCGATGATCATCCCGACCTCGACGAAGTCCTCGAGTTGCAGGCCCCGGGTGGCCAGAGCGGGCGTCCCGATTCGCAAGCCGCTGGATACCGCCGGCGGCCGGGGGTCGAACGGCACCGCGTTGCGGTTGACCGTGATCCCGATTGAGTGCAGGCGGTCCTCGGCCTGCTGGCCATCCAGAGACGACTCGCGCAGATCGCACAAAACCAGATGAACGTCGGTTCCGCCGGTCAGGACGCTCACGCCGCCCCCGGCGCGCAGCAGCGCGTCGGCGACCGCGCGGGCACCGACCACCGTGCGCTCCTGGCGCTCGCGGAACGCCTCGGACTGGGCGATCCGCAGGGCCACCGCCTTGCCGGCGATCACATGCTCCAGCGGTCCACCCTGCTGACCCGGGAACACCGCCGAGTCGATCGGCTTGGCGAACTCCTCGCGGCACAGAATCATCCCGCCACGTCCGCCACCGATCGTCTTGTGGATCGTGGTGGTCACCACGTCGGCATAGGGGATCGGCGACGGGTGCAGGCCGGCGGCGACCAGGCCCGCGAAGTGAGCCATGTCGACGACCAGATGCGCCCCCACGGAATCGGCGATCGCCCGGAAGCGCTCGAAGTCCAGGAACCGCGGATACGCCGACCACCCGGCCAGGATCAGCCGAGGCCGGCGCTCCAACGCGATCCGCTCGACCTCGTCCATGTCGATCCGACCGGATTCGCGGTCGACGTGGTAGGGAGCGATGTCATAAAGCCGGCCCGAGACGTTGATCCGCATGCCGTGGGTGAGGTGGCCGCCGTGCGAGAGCTCCAGCCCCATCACCGTGTCGCCGGGCGCCAGCAAGGCGTGGTAGACGGCGATGTTGGCCTGCGCGCCCGAGTGCGGCTGGACGTTCGCGTGCTCGGCTCCGAACAACTCGCAGGCCCGAGCGATGGCCAGGCGCTCGGCCACGTCGACGTGCTCGCAGCCGCCGTAGTAGCGCTTGCCCGGATACCCCTCGGCGTACTTGTTGGTGAGCACCGAGCCCTGGCACTCGAGCACCGCCATCGGGACGAAGTTCTCCGAGGCGATCATCTCCAGCGTGTGCTGCTGGCGCTCGAGCTCCAGCGCCAGCACCTCGGCGATCTCCGGATCGACCTCGGCGAGAGGCCGGTTGAAGAAGTCGGGCGGCAGATCTGGGTAGCTCACTCGGGGTACGACCTTAGCAACGGAATCGGTCACCGTAGTTATCGGCGGAGGCCCACTCGAGGGTTACTTTCGCCGCGCCGCGACCACCGCCAGATCGCCCTGCTCCCACACCACACGTGGCTCGAACCCAGCCGCCACCAGCCACTCCAGCTGATCGGCCAGCGGGCTCGGTCGGTCGTAGCCGGGGGTCAAAGTAATTACGGCCAACGACGGATCGTCCGGCACGACGACGTCGCCGAGCACGAACAGCCCGCCCGGGGCGAGCACCTCACCCACGCGGGCGAACAGGTCCCGCTTGCCGGCGGCGTCCAGGTGATGCACGCACAGCGCGCTGGTGACCAGCTCAAACGGTCCGTCGGGGAGTGCCTCCTCGATCCGGCCCACCCGCAACTGCACCCGCGCAGCCGGCAACTGCGCACCCGCCGCCGCGAGCATCCCCTCGTTTTCGTCCACTCCGACCAGCGAGGCGCCGGGATGGCGAGCCAGGACCCGCCGCGCCGTCTCGCCGGTGCCGGTGCCCAGATCCAGCACGCGACTCGCTCCGGAGCCGCTCGCGCTCGCCACCGCATCCTGGAACTCGTCATACGCCAGCACATCGCTCCGGATCTCCTCCGCATAGCTCCCGGCGTCGAAGTGGTACTGCCAGTGCAGCGCCTCGGTCAGCTCGCGCTCGCCGACCGCGCCGGCTCGGACCACCGACCACTCGCCCTCCTCCTCATAGCGGCGCAGATCGACCACCGTGGATGGGGTGCCGGGCAACTCACCGCCGTCGATCTCCAACTCGACCGCCGCTCGCAGCAGCGCCGGCACCTCCGAGAGCCGGCGCGGATCAGCCCCGCCGGCGCGATTGGCGCTCGACTGCAAAACCGGGCGGCGGACCGAAACGAACCGCGGCAGAACCGGGACGCGCAAACCAAGCGTCGAGACATCCCGACCACACGCCAGCGCGAAGCGCCCGCAAGGATTGGGCACGAGCACTCCCACGGCCCCGGGCAGCAACCGCGTCAGAGCCGCCCGGGTTCGCTCCCCGAGCTCGGGGAGCGAATCGAAAACGGCTTCGAGCCCGAAGAACATCACCGCCGAGGGCTTCTCCAGGCTCCGGCGCTTCAACAGATACAGGCGCTGCACCGCGAACCGGTCGCCCGGATCGCAGGCCAGCCCGTACACGGTGTCGGCGGGAAACAGAGCCAGCCCCCCGGCCCCGATACATGCCTCGAACTCCTCTCCGTCGCCGCTCAACGCCGCCCGACGACGGTTCGCTCGAGTCCGGCGAGGTCCCGCAGCCGCTCCACCGAGCGGAAACCAGCCTCTCTGAGCAGCGATTCCGCCGCTTCCGCGAGCCCGACCTCCAGCGCGATCAGCGGGACTTCGGTCACCATCGGGAGCAGCCGGCGGATCGGGTCAAGCCCGTCTGGCCCGCCGAACAGGGCCACGTCGGGCTCATAGTCGATGTCCGGCGGCAGCTGCGACTGCTCGGCGACGTAGGGCAGGTTGGCCAGCACGGCGTCGAAGCTCTGCGACACCCCGGAGAGCAGATCCGCCTGCACGAACTCGACCTCGATTCCCAGGCGATCGCCGTTTGCTCGCGCGACCGCCAAGGCACCGGGATCCACCTCGGTTGCCCACACGTCGAGGTCGGGACGCTCGTCTTTCAACGCCAGGGCCACCGACCCACTCCCGGTCCCCACGTCCACCACCGAGGCGCCGGATGGCAGCGTCAACCCGACCTCGACCAAAAGCTCGGTCTCCGGCCGCGGGATCAGCACCCGGGGGTCGACGGACAGCGTGATGCGACGGAATTCCTTGCGACCCAGGATGTAGGCCACCGGCTCGCAGGCCTCGCGCCGCGCCACCAGCCCGGCGAATGTGCGCAGGGCATCCGGACCTAGCTCCGAGTGCGCATCGAGCACCAGTCGTTCCCGGCCGACGCCCAACGTCTCGGCCAGCAGCAGCTCGGCGTCGAGCCGGGGAGTCTCGGACGAGGTCGCGAGACGGGACGCGGCGTCGCGCAGGGCATCCGCCACCGAAGGCACAGCTCCGAGCTCAGGCAACCGAGGCCTTCTCTTCGAGCCGCCGGCGCTTCTCGTCGTCCTGGAGCGCAGCGGTCAGCTCGTCGAGCTCTCCCATGAGGATTCCGTCGAGGTTGTGCACCAGCAGGTTGATCCGATGGTCCTTGACCCGGCGCTCGCCGTAGTTGTACGTGCGGATCTTCTCGGCGCGCTCGCCGGTGCCGACCTGCGCGGCGCGGGAGGCGGCCACCGCCGCCTGCTGCTCGGCCAGCGCCCGTTCGTAGAGACGGGCGCGCAAGACCCGCATCGCGCGCTCGCGGTTCTGCAGCTGCGACTTCTCGTCCTGCATCGAGACCACGATCCCCGAGGGCTTATGGGTGATCCGCACCGCCGAATCGGTCGTGTTCACCGACTGCCCGCCCGGGCCCGAGCTCCGGTAGACGTCGATCTGCAGATCCCCGGGATCGATCTCCACCTCCACATCCTCCGCCTCGGGCAGCACGGCCACGGTCGCGGTCGAGGTGTGGATCCGGCCCTGCGATTCGGTCTCGGGCACCCGCTGGACACGGTGCGTCCCGCCCTCGAACTTGAACACGGAGTACGCCCCATCGCCCTTGACGGCAAAGGTGAAGGTGCCATCCCCGATCGAGAGCGGCTCGACGGTGAACCCGCGACGCTCGGCGTAGCGGGCGAGCATCCGATAGAGGTCGCCGGCCCACAGGCCCGCCTCCTCGCCGCCGGCTCCGGGACGGATCTCGACGATCACGTTCTTGTCGTCGTTGGGATCGCGCTCGACCATGGCGATGCGGATCTCGTCCTCGAGCTCGGCGATCCGCGCCCGCGCTGACTCGAGCATCCCGCGCACCTCGGGGTCCTCGCCGTCCTCGTCCAGCAGCTCGCGCGCGCCCTCGGCGTCATCCGCGGCCCGCCGGTACTCGGAGGCCAGCCGGGCGGCCGGCTCGAGCTCACGGTAGGCGCGGCTGGCCGCGGCGAACCGTTGCCGATCGCCGATCACCGCCGGGTCCGAGAGCTCCTCCTGGAGCTCGCCGAAGCGCGCCTCGATCTGGGAGGCCAACTCGTCAATCACATCGCCGAGTGTAGGCCCGGCCCGGCGCGCAGTCCCAGCCGGGGCAAAGCCAGTCAGGCCACGACTTCGAGCCCGACCA
The DNA here is from genome assembly GCA_019241635.1 of Solirubrobacterales bacterium. Lineage (GTDB taxonomy): Bacteria > Actinomycetota > Thermoleophilia > Solirubrobacterales > Solirubrobacteraceae > Palsa-465. The sequence goes on along the minus strand of JAFAWR010000253.1, from coordinate 2,848 downwards.
GGTCCTCGGCCGACACGCCCGAGCCCTCCTGCCGGGCCAGCACGGCCTTCAGGGCGGCGATCGAGACCGCCAGCTGATCGAGGTCGGGCTCGCGGGTGGTCAGCCGCTGGAGCTGAAGACCCGGATACATGACCGCCTGGACCCAGCCGCGCCTGCGGTTGCGTCCGGCCCACTTGATCACCTCGAAGGACAGCCCGGCGATCAGCGGCACGCCGACGATCCGCGTGATCACCAGGATCCACCAGGCGGGCAACCCGACCGGGGCGAACACGAAGATCGCCATGATCATCACGATGAGCAGGAAGCTCGTCCCGCAGCGCGGATGCAGGCGCGAATAGAGCGCCGCCCGCTCGGGGGTGAGCTCGTCCGAGGCCTCGTAGCAGGAGATCGCCTTGTGCTCGGCACCGTGGTACTCGAACACCCGCCGGAGGTCACGCACGCGCGAGAGCAGCAGCAGATAGCCGAGGAAGATCGAGGTCCGCAGCACCCCCTCGACCGCCCAGAACGCCACCGAGGAGCCGAGCTGATGCTTGATCAGGCTGGTCAGCCCGACCGGGACCACGAAGAACAGCCCGATCGCGAACAGCGACGCCACCGCCACCGTCCCGATCCACGCGCCGCTCGAGATCTCCTGGTCCTCCTCGGGGAGCTGCGCGTTGGCCGACAGGCCCAGCGCCCGCATGCCGATGGCCAGCGACTCGACCAGCGCGACCACGCCGCGGATCACCGGCAGCCGGTAGATCCGCCGGCGCCGCGCCCACGACTCGAGCGGGAACGCCTCCACGTCGATCTCACCGAGCGAATTCGGAGTCTCCGCGGCAGGCGGCTTGCGCACGGCCAGCGCCCAGCTGTTGACGCCCCGCATCATCACGCCCTCGAGGACCGCCTGGCCCCCGACGGGCGCGTCGCGCGAAGCGGTCAGGCGCCCCTCCTCGACCGCCGCGCTCATCGTCGTCGCTCCGCGCTAAGAGGTGCCCGCGCCGGTCCGAGCGGCGCGGCGGCCCTTGGCCACTCGCCGCTGGAAGCGCTCGACGCGACCGCCCGTGTCGACCAGCTTCTGCCGGCCGGTGTAGAAGGGGTGGCAGGCGGAGCAGATCTCAACGTGGATTTCGGGCTTGGTCGAGCGGGTCATGAACTCGTTGCCGCAGGTACAGCGGACGTGAGCGTCGACATACTCGGGATGTACACCGGTCTTCATAGTGTTATCGAGTGTAGCGGCCCGGGCTTGAGCCCCTGGCGACGAATACCGGCGCGATCCGCGCCACCGCCAGACGGGTCCACTAGCCCGAGCTCGGCGTCGGGCAGGCCACGGTCAACGAGTTGTTGGCGAAGTCGTACTCGTCGATTGTGTGCGCCGGGTCGACGGTCACTGTGAGGCTGGCCCCGGGCGTGCAGGGCGCGGCCACGAACCGCCCGCGCGCGGAGGAATGAGCTCCGACCGTGCCGATCGTCTGCACCTGCGTGGCGCTGCCCACCCCGGCCAGGTCGACCTCGACGGGACCCGCCGCGGTCAGTCCACGGTTGCCGATCACCGCGACGTAGGCGTCGTTGCCCGAGGCCAGCGGCGTAACCGTGAGCGAGCGCACGAGCAGGTCGGCCCTGAGCTCGGGCTGGTAGCAGTTCGCGGTCGACTGGACCGCGCTCGAGACCTGGTGGCCGCCCGGGCTAAGCCACCGGAAGCTCACTCGGAAGCGATACGTGGCCGGCGCCGGCAGGTCGACGACCGGATGGTTGACGATCCACACGTCTCCCGAACGCTGGCCGAGCGTCGGGTCGGCGGGGTTGAGCCAGCTGCCCAGGAAATGGCCCCGGACGAGCTTGAAGCGCCCGCCGGGCACGGCCTGGCGCATCAGGTCGAAGCGCATCTGCATCTTCGCCGTGCCCGCCACCGGCCGCATCACGGCCTGGACCGACACGGCCCGCGCCGGCGGGTCAGTCGCCTTCTGGCAGACGAACGAGCGCAGCTGGTCGGCCGAGGCCGGGGCTGAGGCGGCCCAGGCCGGGGCTGAGGCGGCCCAGGCCGGGACCGTGGCCATGGCCATGGCCATGGCCATGCCGAGGATCAGCGTCGTGGCGGCCGCGATCGTGAACCGCATCCGAGACATCGCAAATACCAAACAGTGCGCGCCGGCGAAAGTCGCGCCGGCCGCGCCCGTCGCCCGCGTCAGGTGACCGTGTACAGCGGCCCGTCGCCGCCCTCGGGCGGCGTCAGCCGTCCGCCCTTGGCCGTGATCGCCCCGCACTGCACGCAGTTGGTGTAGTTGACGATCACGTCGACGGGTCCCGAGGCGGGCGCGTCGTCCGGGATCTCGTACACGCCGGCCGGGCACATCCAACGCCAGGTCTCGGCGATCTCGCGCGGGACGTTCTTGCGCACGCGAATGTGGTTCGGAGCGTCGTCGCGGGTCGCGTTGCCCGACACGTACACCGAGGAGAGCTTGTCGAAGATGTACTTGCCGTCGGGCTTGGGGTAGCGGTCCTTCGTGTCGCCGACGAACATCGGTTCCGCATCGTCGCGGTGCCACTGCTGGCGTCCGGGCGGCACCTTTCCCTTCGACATGATCGCGGGACCGGCCAGCAGGCTGCCGGCGACGAACCCCTTCTGGAACGCCTGGCGCGTGTTGCGCACCTGGTAGAGCTCCTTGCCGATCGAGGACTGCTCCACGGCCTCTTCGTAGCTCGCAATCGACTCTCCCGCCTTCAGGTGGCGGAAGATCGCCTCGGCGGCCAGCATTCCCGACTTGATGCAGTGGTGGACGCCCTTGAGCGCCGCGGTGTCGACCATCCCGGCCGCGTCACCGACCAGCAGTGCCCCGGGCATCGACAGCTTCGGCATCGACCAGTAGCC
>JAFAWR010000228.1 GCA_019241635.1 Solirubrobacterales bacterium | reverse complement strand
TCGACGCGGCGGCTGCCGGGTCGAACAGCTGCTGCTGCATGGCCATGATCTGGTCGATGCGGCTCACAACCGCGTCGATACTCATACCCCCAGGTGATCGGCGGGCGTTATGGGCCCTTTAGCCGGGCGCCGACGGGGCGATCCGGTGGCAGTACCGGTACGCCTCCGCGAACCCAAGCCGCTCGTACAGCGCGACCGCCGGGGCATTGCGCTCCTCGACCTGCAGGTAGGCGACGCTCGCCCCGGAGTCCGCGAGCAGCGCTCGAACCAGAGCGGTCCCCAGCCCGGCGCGCCGAAGCGCCGGGTCGACGGCCAGGCAGAACAGGCCCACCAGGCCGTCGCCCTCGACCGCGATCCCCACCGCGGCGTCACCGTCCATGCGGGCGAACGTTGCCCGGCCGGCGAGCCGCGGGAACACGGTCTGAGCATGGGCCTCGACGTCGCGACCCGGCTCGCAGCGCGCCCACGCCGCCAGCCACTCCGGGGTGGCGCGATCGGCCCGTTCCACCGCGGGCGAGGTCGAGCCCGAGGTTGACTGGAGCGCCGGCGCCGACCACCGTTCGGGAGAACGCGCCGCCGCCAGCACCTGCACCGGCCACCGGGTCTCCCAGCCTCGGCGATCGAGCTCGGACATCAGCGTCCCGTGTAGAGACAGCGGGCTGACCTGGATGCCGGTATGGATCGCGTGGCGCACGGCGAAGGCCTCGACCCGCTCGATCGCGCCGGCGATCTCGCCGGCCCACAACGGCCGGCACGGCGGCAGCGCATGGTTCGAGCGCCCGCGATCCAGGCCCGGGGTCGCTCGCAGGACCCAGCCGCCGTCGACCCGTTCGCTGACCGTGGCCGGCCACGCGTCGACCGCATGGGCCTCGAGCCGGCGGATCAGGCTCGGGTCAGTCCGGATCGTGGGCGAGGAGGTCACGGAGTTGGGCGGCGTTGCGCACTGAGTAGTCGCGGTAGCAGTTGTTCATCAGCAGGTGGGTCTCGCGCGCCTCGGCGGCGTGCTCAGCGATCGAGGGCGCGAGCTCCTTAAGCTCCTCCGCCGAGTACAGATACCGAAACCGCTCGGCGGCCGAGCGCGACGTGTCCTTCCAGGTGCCGTCCGAGCGCCCGTGGAAGCGCACCATGAAGAGGTCCGGGTTGGTCACCGCCATGAGCCGCAACAGGCCGGATATCTCCGGCGCGTCGACGGACACGAAGACCAGTCCGAGGTCGGAGAGCATCCCCAGCGTCCGCTCGCGGTCGCGCTCGGACTCCAACCATCGCGGCGAGCGGAACTCCACGCTGATCCCGTAGTCCGGCAAGCGCTCGCGCAGCGCCTCGATCTCGGCGCGGTTCTCGCGGCGCGGGCCGAACCAGGGCGGGTACTGGAACAGCACCGCCCCGAGCTTGCCGGCCTCGTGCATCGGCCTGAGCGCGGCCTCGAAGCGCCGCCAGGCCTCGTCCATGGCCTCGGGATCGAGGTGCTTGGCGTACACGTTGCGCTTCTCGGCGACCTCGGGATCGAGCCCCTCGCGCAGGTCGCGCCACAGCGACCGTGGCCGGGTGGGGTGCCCGGTCAGCAGCGAGTACGCCTTGACGTCGAAGCGAAACCCGTCCGGCGTGCGCTCGGTCCACAGCGCCGCCTGCTGTTCGGCCGGTGGCGCGTAGTAGGTCGAGTCGATCTCGGTGAGCGGCGACTGCCCGGAGTAGTAGCGCAGGCGCTCCTCGGCGGACATCGTGCGCTTCGGATACCAGTCGGCGTCCTCGACCAGCGTCTTGTCGGTCCACGAGCAGCTGCCGGTCAGCACCGTGTGCTCGCCGGTCCAGGCCGGTGCCCCCAGCTCATTGGCCTGTGTCACCCGCCCGAGGTTAACCCGGTGGCGCGCCGGGTAGTGCGTCGGCGTGAGGGCGATCCGGATCGCGGCGGTGGCGTTGCTGGCAGCAGGCTGCGGATCCGGCGCGAGTCACAGCACCACCAGCCAGCACACGGGCACGGGCACGGGCGCGGTGGTCACCCCGAGTGGACACCGCCTGGCAAAGCTGAGCACGGCCGGCACCCCGCAGGGCGAGCAGACGGTCAAGATCGAGGTCGTTGCCACATCGGCGCGGCCGACCCGCCAGACCCTGGCCCTCGTGCCGGTGTTCATCGACGGCCACGGACCCCTTCCGTTCGCGCTCGACACCGGTGCCAGCCGGTCGCTGATCTCGGCCACCCTGGCCGCGCAGCTGCACCTTCCCGCCCGCGGATCGGCCGGCATGCTCCAGGGCGTCACCGGCGACGCTTCGGCCGAGAACTTCGCGGTCTCCTCCTGGCGGGCCGGAACCATCACGCTCCCACCGTCGATGATCGCGGCGATCGGATCGCCGGCGGCCGGAGCGGCGGTGACCAAGCTGCACGGTCCGGTGGGTCTGCTCGGCTCCGACGTCCTCAGCCGCTACGGCAAGATCGCCATCGACTACGACAAGGGCCTGCTCGTACTCGATCCACCCGTGAAGTAGTCCTCGGACCCGTACATTTCGGCCCAACGACCGCGCGACGACCACAGGAGAGCCGATGGGTTTCGATCAGTACCACGAACCGCCGGAGGAGCTGCCGCCCTCCACCCGCACCTTCGCCCGGCTGTGCGCCTCGCTGACCGAGGAGGCCGAGGCGATCGGCTGGTACGAGCAGCGGATCGCGGTCGAGACCGATCCGGAGGCGCTGGCCGTGATGCGCGACGCCCAGGGCGAGGAGTTCAAGCACTTCGCCATGGACCTCGAGTTCCTTCTGCGCCGCTCGCCAGCCTGGCGCGAAATCGCTCAGGGCGTGCTGTTCCGGACCGGCAGCATCGTCCAGCACGGCGAGGAGGCCGAGGCCGAGGCTCTCGAGGGCGACGGCCCGGACGAGGCCGCACAGGACGGCTCGCTCGGCATCCGCAGCCTGAGGGGAGCGCGGCGATGAACCACCTGCTGCGATCGCTAGCGCCGATCAGCGACTCGGGTTGGAAGATGCTCGACGAGGAGGCGCGCGAGCGGCTCACGCCCGCCCTGGCCGCCCGCCGGCTCGTGGACTTCAGCGGTCCGCACGGCTGGGAGTACTCGGCCACCAACCTCGGCCGCACCTCCCCGCTCGCCTCCGCCCCGTGCGACGGCGTGACCGGCGTCCAGCGGCGCGTGCTCCCGCTGGTCGAGGTGCGGGCGGACTTCGAGCTCTCCCGGACCGAGTTGCGCGACGCCGACCGAGGTGCCGAGGACGCCGACCTCGAGCCGCTCGACAAGGCCGCCCACCAGATCGCCGTGGCCGAGAACAAGGCGGTGTTCCACGGCTGGCACGGCGCGATGACCGGGATCGAGGAGGCCACGCCCCACCCGCCGGTCTCGCTCGGCGACGCCCCCGACGACTACCCGCGGCCGGTCGCCGCCGCGGTCGAGCGGCTGCTCCAGGTCGGCATCAGCGGCCCGTACGGGTTGGCTCTGGGCAGCGAGCAGTACCAGCGCGTGACCGAGGGCGCCGAGCACGGCGGGTATCCGCTGCTTGAGCACCTGCGCAAGATCCTGGAGGGCCCGATCGTGTGGGCGCCCGGCGTGGGCGGCGCGCTCGTGCTCAGCCTGCGCGGCGGCGACTTCCTGCTCGAGTCCGGGCAGGACCTCTCGATTGGCTACGACGGGCACGACGGCGACGTCGTGCGTCTGTATCTGGAGGAGAGCTTCAGCTTCCACGTCGCCACTCCGGAGGCGGCAGTGATGCTCACGCCCTGAGACGCCCAGAACTTCTTAGAGCGCCGATACGAGCGACCGCACCCGGTCGGCCACGATGAGCATGAGGTCACGCCCGACCTCGCCGGGCGTCGCCGCGGCCGGGGCGGCCGTGGACAGCGGGTCGCTCAGGTAGGCGACGTCGACCGCGGGTGCGTTCCCTTGCTGAGTGTCCTGGCAACTCGAGCCCGGGCGGAGCGCGGCCGCCGCCGCCGCGACCGGCGACGCGCCGTGTGCGTAGGCGTAGAGCACGCACCAGGTCGTCCGCGGCACACCGTATCCGTGCGCCCCGGCCAGCGATGCGCTCAGGTTGACCAGGCCGGAGTCCCAGCCTGGGTTCTGGCCGTCGAAGTCGTAGTAGTAGATGCGCTGCACCTGGGAGGACTCACCGGGAAGTCGCAGGTAACCCTCGGCCGCCAGCGCCTGCGCCGTCGGGTTGCCGTTCAGGCACGCCGCCCAGGACCCGAGGTCCACCGGGTTGCCGTCCGCGCAACCGCTGGTCACCGGCTCCTTGCCGCTGTCGGTCAGCCACACCCCCACCTCGGTGAACCACACCGGCGGATCGCTCGGGTAGGCCTTGTTGATCGCCGCGATCGCGCCCTGCGCGCTCGGCAGGCCGGAGGCGGCGGGCGGGACCGGGTTGCCGCCGTTCAGCGCGGCGTAGGTGACGTCGATGTACGGGTTCAGCGCGATCGCGTCGGGCGGGTGCGGATAGATCGCCGACAGCACGCGGAAGTAACCCGCCAGGTAGTAACAGGTCGCGGGCGTGCACCGCGAAGAGGAGTAGTTGAAGCCGCCGGCGAGCAGCGTATGACCGGGATTCGTGTCGACCTGCTTGGCGTCGCGGTACCAGTACGCGGCAGCCTGCGCGCTGCCCCCGTGACCGTTGCCCCCGGACGGCTTCACCGCGCCGCTGCCGAGCAGGCACTGATGCCCGCCGCTCGACGGCACCCAGATGCCGTTGCGATCCGTGCAGTTGACGCTGGTGGTGGCAGCGGCGTAGTTCGAGTCGGGCTCGTTGAACGCCTCCCAGTCCCGGACGCCGGGGGCGCTGCGCTCGAGCCCGAACAGGCCGCATTCGTACTCGGGGTCGGTGGGCCAGATGTCGTCGGGCGATCCGGCCGGAGCCGTGGTCAGCGACACGAGCACATGGCTCACGCCGACGGCGCGCGCGGCCGCGCTCAGCTGGGCGGCGAACGAGGCCGCCTCGGTTCCCGGTCCGGAGGGCGACGGCGCGCAGGTCCCGGACGCGAAGCTTCCCTTCCCATCGTTGACCGCGTCCCAGGGCACGTAGATCCGGGCGTAGCAAATCGAGCGCGCGGCGGCGGACCCGGAGCAGCCTGACCCGCCCAGCAGATCGGTGAAGTACGGGTTGCTCTCATAAGAGAACGCCGGCGGGTCGCCGGCGATCGAGCCGTCTAGGTTGATTCCCCAGCC
>JAFAWR010000222.1 GCA_019241635.1 Solirubrobacterales bacterium | reverse complement strand
CATTTATCGCTGTAGCCGTCGAACGCGATGTAGAGCGGCGCGATGATCACCCAGGTGAGCTCGAGCACCCCCAACGCGAGCCCTCCGAGGATCAGGTAGAAAGCCGCTGAGTGATCGTGGGGGGCCAGGTCACGGATGAGCGTGCCGGCGACCAGGGCCGTGAACCCCCCGGCGACTAGGTTGAAAACGAACGCTTCCCACCTCGTTCGGATCATCCGTGTGGCCGCGACTTCGGACACAACAGCCGCCACGAGCGCGGATGCCGGCCCGAGAAACGCACCCGCCAGGATGTAGACAATGAACGAAGCCGACACCTCAACGCGCTGGCGGACGCGAGCAACGCCGGTCCCGGCCGCAACGGCCGCGAGCGCGAGCACGGCGGACAGGCCCGTCAGACGGTCCCGGGGGGCCACCAAAACCGCCCATGCAACGCATCCGGCCAGGCAAGCACACGCCACCAAGACCGCTGCCTTCTGGCGAAGAGCAAGCGACCGCATGCGACGGTCTTCGCTCACAACGCGGAAAGTACCGCGTCAGTGCCGAAAACGCCACTTTTGCGCCGAACTACGTGACTTCTAAGACGAAATCGTCAGGAGCCGCGGTACTGCATGTATTCCTCCCATCGCGTTCCGTAGGGCCGGGGGCGAACCCTTCGGTTTCCAGCAGACTTGCCCGAAAGTTGGAGCTTTAGGTGGCACTTTGGGCGAAAACTTGTGCAATTCTATGGCGGGGCATTCAGAAGGGCAACACCTAGGTCGAAATAGCAACGTCTACGTTCCTTTAACTGCGCATGCGCTATCTCAAGACGAGCGAAGCGGCGGCGCTCCTGAATGTCAGCCCGAACACATTGCGGGCATGGGAGCGCAGATTTGGCTTCCCCAAGCCGCAGCGCTCTCCCGGCAAGCATAGGCTTTTTACGCACGGCGAAGTCGCCGCGCTGAGGGATGCCCTGCAGGAGGGCCTGTCGATCTCCTCGGCGATATCCCGGGCGCGCGAGGGACTGGCCGCGGACGCCAACTCGCTCGTGGGCGCCCTGGTCTCCTATGAGCGCGAGCGGGCGGACGCCGCGATCGAGGCCGCGCTCGCCCTGCGCTCGGTCGAACGCTCGGTGGAGGAGGTGCTGCTCCCGACCCTCGACGAGATTGCCCGGCGCTACTCAGTCGATTCAGCCGCCTGGGCGTTCGCCGCTCACTGGGCCGGGGATTGGCTCCGGCGGGCCAACCGCCTGACTCCGCCGCCGGTGCGCCAGACCTCGGTGGTCATCGGCGACGCCTCGCGCGATGAGCTCGACCGCGACGCCCCCTACATTCACGCCCTCCAGCTGTTCCTGGTCCGGGCCGGCGTTCGGGTCCTCAGCCTTTCGGCCCGTGGCGTGGCCGGGATCGGCGACGCCGCTGCGGTGCACCGCCCGAACCTGGTCGTGGTCGCCGGCGGGCATCTCGACGACGACACCGTCGCTCGCTGGGCCTACGCCATCCGGCTCGCCGTGGGGGCGATGCCGCTGGCGATCTACCGACGCGGGTCGGAGCGGCCGCGCGTCCGCGCCACCGGCACCACCGTCCTGCCGCCGGGCGCTGGAGACGCCCAGCGGACCCTGCTCGAGCTGCTCGAGTCTGACCAGGTGGTCGCCTCCCCGGCCGCCGAGCTCCGCCAGGCCCGCGCCGCACGGGGTGGCCGGTAGATAGACGCGCCACGACGCCCGGCCCGCGAGACCGACCCGACCGATTCCGACCCGCGATGACAACAGCTAGGACCGGCCGCCCTGCCCTCCGCCTCCTAACGGCACCCGAGTACGAGCACGCGGCGCCGGCTCCCCTGGTCGCGTTCTGCAGCCACTGCGGCGCGCGACCCGCCCACCCGCCCGCCCCCGCCTCCAGCTCGCGCGTTTGCGCGGCCTGCGGCCTCGGCCTGATCCTCGAATCCCGCGCCGACGTAGCTCCGAAGGCCGGCGATGCCTTCCTGGTCCTCGACCGTTCCCTGGCCGTATGCGCCCTCTCGCGCGGAGCCGAGCGGCTGCTCGCCGCGCTCGAGCCCAACGCCGTGAACCGCCACGTCACCGACCTGCTCATGCCGGCCGATGCCGAGGAGCCCGACGGGACCAGCCTGTCCACCGCCGTGGCCTGGGCGGCCCGCGGCGACGGCGTCACGCGGACCAGCGTGGTTCGGCCCGCCAATACCTTCGGAATCCGCCTCACCGCGCGCATCTCCAGTTGCGGTCCACCGCGCGCCGCTCTGGTCGTGTTGGATTAGTGAGGAATTGCACGTTGTCTTGCGCGCCTTGCGGCATCCCACCCAAAACCCGTTAACTGCAGCGCAATGAGTGGAATCCGCACAAACGCCGCAGCGGTCATGCTCGGCGTCAGCCCGAACACGCTTCGCAGCTGGGAGCGCCGGTATGGCTTTCCTCGCCCGCGCCGCTCTCCCGGCGGCCATCGCCAGTACGCGCTGGGTGAGATCGAATCCCTCCGCGCGACCCTCGCCGAGACCCACAACGTCTCGAGCGCCATCGCCCTGGCCCGCCAGCGCGGCGAGGGACCGTCATCCGGCTCACGGCTGGCCGCCGCGTTCGCCGACTTCGACGAGGAAAAGGCCAACGGGCTGCTCGAGGAGAGCCTGGCTCTGCGCTCGGTCGAGCGCACGATCGAGGAGGTCCTGCTCGAGGGCGTGAGCACCCACGCCCATCAGGGCGCCTCGACCCCGGAGTATGAGTTCGGCTGGCGCTACGCCACCGGCTGGCTGTCGGCGCTCAAGCGCCTGGCCCCGCCGGCTACCCGCAACACCGGCGTGCTCGTTCTCGACGCGTCCTCCTCGCTCGAGCTCGACGCCCTTTATGCCCAGGCCCTCGAGCTGATGCTGCGACGGACCGGGATCCGCACCCTGTCGCTGTCGACCGCGATCCCTCCGACCCGCCTGGTCCGCGCCCTCCCGGCGCTCGCCCCCCGCGCAGTCGTGCTGGCCGGCCGCGGCATCTCGCTCGACGCGCTCGGTCGCCTGGTCTACTCGGTCCGCTCGGTCGTCCAGCACGCCGCAATCTTCGACTTCCGAGGCGCGGTGCCGGATACCGGCGCGAGCACGGTTCTCCGCCTCGGCGCCACGCCGCTGGCCGCGCGCGATGTGCTGCTCGGTCAGCTCGAGGATCACCGCGGCGCACGCCCGTCGGCGCGGGCCCAGTCGCTCCCCGCCGTCAACGCCCGGTAGGGCCGCGACGCGGGGCCGGGCCGGCGCCGGCCTGCACCTAGAATCAGCCGCCCATGCCCTCGGCGGACCGCTCCGCATACTCGCACCGCCCGGTCGATCCGCGCGTCTCGTTTCCCGCTCTCGAGGAGGTCGTGCTCGAGCGCTGGCGCGAGCGCGACGTTTTCGCCGAGTCGGTCCGCCGCCGTCAGGACTCTCCCAAGTGGGGCTTCTACGAGGGACCACCGACGGCCAACGGCCCACCCGGGATCCACCACGTCCTGTCGCGCGTGTTCAAGGACATCTTCCCCCGCTACCGGACGATGTGCGGCTTCTTCGTCGAGCGCAAGGGCGGTTGGGACTGCCACGGCCTTCCGGTCGAGCTGGCCATGGAGGAGGAGCTCGGGTTCACCACCAAGGACGACATCGAGCGCTTCGGCATCGCCGCGTTCAACGCCCGCTGTCGCGAGAAGGTGCTCAGCCACGTCGCCGACTGGAACCGCCTGACCGAGAGGATCGGGTTCTGGATCGACCTCGACGACGCCTACCGCACGCTCGACCCCGCCTACGTCGAATCGGTGTGGTGGGCGCTCAAGACGATCCACGACAAGGGGCTGCTGTACGAGAAGCTCAAGGTCGTCCCGTACTGCCCCAAGGATCAGACGACGCTCTCCAGCCACGAGCTCGGGCAGCCCGACGTCTACAAGGACGTGCTCGACCCGTCGATCTACGTGCGCTTCCCGGTCACCAACCCGGAGTACCCGCTGCACACCGACGACGAGCTCTTGATCTGGACCACGACGCCCTGGACTCTGGTCTCCAACGCGGCGGTGGCCGTCGATCCCGAGCTCACATACGTGCGCGCGACCGCGGCCGGTGACGATCACGTCTACGTGCTCGCCGAGGCGCGGGTCGAAGCGGTGCTCGGCGAGGGGGCAAGGATCCTCGACCGGTTCCACGGTCAGGAGATCGAGGGGGCGTCCTACGCGCCACCGTTCGCGTTCATCCCGGGCAGCGACTACGGACCGAAGGGCCACACCGTCCTCACCGCCGACTTCGTCACCGCCACCGACGGCACCGGGCTCGTCCACACGGCGATCGCCTTCGGCGAGGATGACTTCCGCCTGGGCGAGCAGCACGGCCTCAACGTGATCAACCCGGTCCGGCTCGACGGCACCTACGACGAGCGGATCGGCCGGTTCGCCGGGCGCCGGGTCAAGGACGCCGATCCCGACCTGATCGAAGACCTGAGACAGCGAGACCGCATCCTCAGGGCCGAGACGCTCGAGCACTCCTATCCGCACTGCTGGCGCTGTGGCACCCCGTTGCTCTACTACGCCAAGCCGTCGTGGTACATCGCCACGAGCCAGCTCAAGGACCGGCTTCTGGCCGCCAACGAGAGCGTCACCTGGTACCCCGACCACGTCAAGCACGGACGCTTCGGCAACTGGCTCGAGCACAACGTCGACTGGGCACTCTCGCGCGAGCGCTACTGGGGCACGCCGCTGCCGGTGTGGCGCTGCGCGAATGGCCACACCCACGCGATCGGCTCGCTGGCCGAGCTCAACCAGCTCGCCGGCACCAGCTTGAGCGATCCCCACCGTCCGTTCGTCGACGACGCGCCGTTTCCCTGCGAGACCTGCGCCGAGCCCATGCAGCGCGTGCCCGAGGTGATCGATGTGTGGTTCGACTCGGGCTCCATGCCGTTCGCCCAGTACCACTCTCCGCACGCGGGCACGAGCGCGTTCGACGAGCACTACCCGGCCGACTTCGTGTGCGAGGCGCTCGACCAGACCCGTGGCTGGTTCTACTCGCTGATCGCCATCTCGACGCTTCTGTTCGATCGCTCGCCGTACCGCAACGTGGTCTGCCTTGGCCTGATCCTCGACGACGAGGGACGCAAGATGTCCAAGTCCCTGGGCAACACCGTGGCGCCGCACGAGGTGATCGACCGCTTCGGGGCCGACGCCCTGCGCTGGTACTTCTTCACCTCCAAGCAGCCGTGGGACGGCTACCGCTTCTCGATGGACACGATCGGCGAAGCGATCCGGCAGTTCCTGCTCCAGCTGTGGAACACCTACGGCTTCTACGTCCTGTACGCCAATGCGAACGCGATCGATCCGGCGGCACTGCCTGATCCGGTCGAGAGTGACTCAGAGCTCGACCGCTGGGCGCTGTCGCGCCTGCAGGCCACGATCGAGACCGTGCGCGAGCGGATGGACGACTTCGACGCGACCAGCGCCGGCCGCGCCATCCAGAGCTTCATCGACGAGATCTCCAACTGGTATGTGCGGCGCTCGCGCCGACGCTTCTGGGACGGCGACCCGGCCGCCTTCGCCACGCTCCGGACATGCCTCATCACGACCGCACAACTGCTCGCCCCGCACTGCCCGTTCATCGCCGACGAGATCTACGACAACCTGGACGGCGCTGAGCCGAGCGTCCACCTGACCGACTTCCCCGCCCCCGACGCACGAGCGCGCGACGAAGACCTCGAGGCCGCCATGGCCACGGCCCGCGAAACCGTCCGCCTCGGCCTGGCCGCCCGCGGGCAGGCCAAGCTCAAGGTGCGCCAGCCGCTCCGCGCCGCGGTGATCGTGGCCACCGGCGAGGAGCGTGCGGCGATCGAGCGGATGTCGGACATCGTCCGCGAGGAGCTCAATGTCAAGGAGCTCCGCTTCGTCTCACAGGCCGACGAGCTGGTCGAGGTCGAGCTCAAGCCGGACTATCGCCGGCTCGGCCCGCGCTTCGGCAAGCACATGCCGCTGGTGGCCGCCGCCGTGGCCGGTCTCGATGCCCCCCACGCCACCGCCACCCTGCGCGACGGGGGCCATGTGGCGATCAGCGTCGACGGCAAGGACCACGAGCTGAGCGCCGAGGATCTCCAGCCCTCGATGAAGCCGCTCGAGGGTTACCAGGTCGAGCGCGAGGGCTCCCACGCGGTCGCGCTCGAGCTTGAGATCGACGAGGAGCTGCGCGTGGAAGGGCGGGCGCGCGAGATCGTCCGTGCCGTGCAGCTGGCCCGCCAGGAGGCTGGCCTCGAGGTCACCGACCGGATCCTCCTCACGCTGGACGGCGACGATGCGCTGATCGGGGCCGCCCGGGCCCACGAGGCCTACATCGCCGGCGAGACCCTGGCCGTCGAGGTCGCCTACGAATCGCTCGACGACGACGACCTGGAGCCCGTCACGATCGACGGGCTCCGGCTGTGGATCGGAGTGGCTCTCGCCTAGGGCTCAGGCTCTGGGCCAGGGCTCAGGCGGTGCCGGCGATCGCCGGCTCGAGCTCCTCGACCAGCTTGCGCTTGGGATAGGCGCCGATCACGGTCTTGGCCGGCTGTCCGTTGCGGAACAGGATCAGCGTCGGGATCGACATCACGTTGAACTGAATCGCCGTGTTCTGGTTGTCGTCGATGTTGAGCTTGACGACCTTGAGCTCATCGGCGCGCTCCTGCGCGATCTCCTCGACCACCGGCGCCACCATCCGGCACGGTCCGCACCACGGAGCCCAGAAGTCGACCAGCACGGGCTTGTCGGCCTCGAGGACCTCGGCCTGAAAGTTGTTGTCGGTTACGTCTGCGACGTTCGCCATGCGGGCTCCTTGCGGTCTCGTGCGGGCTACTTCAAAAAGTATAGCGCCTCGGCGGACGTGACCTCCGGTACGGCGTCCCGTGGGTCGTGTATTCGAATGGTCGCGCGATGGCACTGCGCCCGAGGAACGCCGTACCGAGGTCCACGTCCCCTCGGGAAGCCAGAACGGCACACCCCACGCGCGGGGAGCCCGCTACGTTACGCAGGAGCAGATGGCCGACGTGACGAACACCGAGATTGCCGCGGCGCTCGACGAGCTGGGCGACCTGACCGAGCTCGACGGGGGCGCCGTCTACCGCGTGGTGGCCTACCGCAACGCGGCGAAGGCGGTTCGTGAGGCGCCTACCTCGGTCCTCGCGCTGGCCCGCGAAAACCGCGCCACCGAGCTCCCCGGCGTCGGCGGGATCATCCAGGAGAAGATCATCCAGCTGGCTGACGATGGGGCGATCCCGGCGACGGTCAAGCTGCGGGCCAAGTTCCCGCCCGGGGTAATCGAGATGACAAAGCTCCCCGGCCTGGGCCCCAAGCGCGTTCGCCGGCTGTTCGAAGAGCTCGGGATCGACTCGCTCGAGGCCCTGAAGACCGCCGCCGAGGAGCAGCGAATCCGCGGGCTCAAGGGCTTCGGCCCCAAGGCCGAGGAGGCCATCCTCGGGAGCCTTCGATTAGCCGGCGCCGGTGAGCGCGCCGCCCGGGTGATCCTGGACCGCGCGCTGGCCATCGCCGATCCGCTGATCGCCGCCCTGAGAGAGCATCCCGCCGCGGAGCGGGTCGAGCTGGCGGGGTCGGCGCGACGCATGACCGACACGGTCAAGGACCTCGACGTGATCGCCACCGCGCACGACCCGCTCGCCCTGGCCACCGCGGCCACGCAGCTCGATCTCACCGAATCGGCGGCCACCCCGACCGAGGCCGGCGTCCGCCTGCGCACCCATACGGGCATCGCGGTCGACCTGCGCATCGTCGCGCCGGATCAGTTCGGCAACCTGCTCCAGCACCTGACCGGCTCAAAGCAGCACAACATGGCGCTGCGCGACGCCGCGGTGCGCAAGGGTTTGCACGTCTCCGAGTACGGCGTGCTCGACGACGCCACCGGCGAGACCCATCGCTGCGCCACCGAGCACGACGTCTACGCGCTGCTCGGCCTGGAGTACATCGAGCCCGAGCTCCGCGAGAACCGAGGCGAGCTGGACGCGGCGGCGAGCCACACCCTCCCCGCCCTGATCACCCAGCAGGACCTCAGGGGCGACCTGCACTGCCACACGACCGCCTCGGACGGCACCGCCTCAATCGAGGAGATGGCCACTGCCGCCCGCGAGGCCGGCTACGAGTACCTGGCGATCACCGACCACTCGGCGTCGTTCGGCTTCGGCGACGAGGTGTCTCCCGACAAGCTTCGCCAGCAGATCGAGCGCATCAGGGCCACCCAGATCGATGGCCTCACCCTCCTCGCCGGCTCGGAGGTCAACATCCTGCCCGACGGCACGCTCGACTACGACGACGAGATCCTGGCCGAGCTCGACTGGGTGATCGCCTCCGTCCACTCGTCGTTTCGCATGACCTCCGAGCAGATGACCGAGCGTATGGTCAAGGCCATCGAGCACCCGCTCGTCGATGCCCTCGGCCATCCCTCGGGCCGCAAGCTCTCCAAGCGCGATCCCTATGCCTTCGACCTGCACCGCGTGATCGACGCCGCCGCCCGCACCGGCACGATGATCGAGATCAACTCGAACCCCGACCGCCGGGACCTGGACGACACCAGCGCGCGGGCCGCGGCCGCCGCCGGCGTGCCGATCGTGATCAACACCGACTCGCACCGCACGGCCGGATTCGCGGTGGCCCGCTACGGGATCGCCACCGCCCGCCGCGCCTGGCTGACCGCCGACCAGGTACTCAACACACAGCCTTGGAGCACGGTGCAGGCGCACCGCCCGCGCCACCACCGGTTGGGCCTAACGCCGTCGCGCGCCTGACGCGGACTTCTTCCCGTAGGTGGGCGCGGCGGGCTTGCGATAGGGACCCGAGGGCTTGGCCCGACGGACCTCACGGGTGTCCTCGCGCGGCCCGTCCAGCGGCAGCGGCTCGGTCTTGCCACCCAGCTGGATCCACGCGAACCAGCCCAGCCCGGCCAGACACACCAGCGTGGCGATCCAGAAGTTCAGCCGCATCCCGAGCACGTGGACCGAGTAATCGATGCGCAGGTTCTCCTCAAAGATGCGAAAGGCCGAGTAGCCGGCGACGTAGAGCGCCATCAGGCCGGGCGGCTTGATCCGGCGGCGGCTCCCCAGCCAGATCAGGAACCCGGCCAGCCCGAGGTTCCAGATGATCTCGTACAGGAACGTGGGCTGGAACGTGGCGTACTGGGTGAAGTGGGGCGGGCGATGGTCCGGGGAGATCTTCAGCGCCCAGGGCAGGGTCGACGGCTTGCCGAACAGCTCCTGGTTGAAGTAGTTGCCGATCCGCCCGATCGACTGGGCGACCAGCAGGCCGGGCGCGGTGGCGTCCATGAAGCGCAGGACGTCGCCGCGGGTCAGGCGCTTGCGCACGATGTAGAGACCGCCGAGCACGCCACCGAAGATCCCGCCCCAGATCCCCAGGCCGCCCTTCCAGATCGCCAAGAACCCCCACCAGTGCGGCGGGATCTGGCTCGGCGTGGTGATCAGGAAGTAGATCCGGCCGCCGATCAGCCCGGCCGGGAAGCCCCAGGCGGCCGCCTCGTAGCAGAGGTCGGGGTCGCCACCGACCCGGCGCCAGCGCCAACGGGTGACGAAGATGGCTGCCGCGACCGCGAATACGTAGGCCACCCCGTAGGCATGGACGAACAGCGGCCCGATGTAGAAGCCGTTGTTGGAGGGGCTTGGGATGTAGCCGGGAGTGATCACGCGCGCGGACGGGCACGGCGGGAATGCCCCGAAGCGCCGTTCATCTCGAACAGATTAGAACGGAAGCCCGGCGTGCGGACCAGCCGGATCGGTTTCAGGGGCGAAGTCTTGTCCACGTAGAAGCGCGCGCCGTCGCGTTGCTCGATCGCCCGGACGGCCGATGCCTGGCGGCGCCAGGCCAGCGACCAGATGATCGCGAACCCGGTGGCCACCGCCGGCACCTGGGGCACGACGAAGGCCAGGGCACAGGCGCCGACGGTCGAGATGAGGAGCGGCCAGAGCCGGTTGAGCATCGTGCGCGCCGGGTTGACCTCGGGCAGCGAGGCCTGGGTTCGGGCGGTGGCCAGGAGCGAGGCGATCGGCGGCGAGGTCTCCGCCCGGCGCCCGAGCCAGATCCCGAACAGCGCGGCTACGATCCACCAGCCGGCGGCCACCGGAACGATCAGGTCGTTGCCGTTGCCCGAGGCTCCGGCCACGGTCAGTGCGGCCAGGACACTCGCGGCGCCGGCGCTGGCCATGACCGTCGTGCGCAGGAAATCCGCGAACCGCACAGGTCCTCAGGTCCACTCAGTCGGCGGCGAGCGCCGCGAGCAACTCGGTCACGCCGGCGGTTCCGTCGACCACGAGGTCGGCCTCAGCGGTGATCTCCGACGGCCCCTCATCGGAGCGGACGCCGACGCGGATGGCCTTCGAGATCTTGCCTTCGTCGGCCATCTGCACGAGGGCATGAAAGGCATCGAGATCGGTCCGGTCGTCACCCACGTACAGCGCCACGTCTACATCGGTGCCGGACAGGAACGAGGCGATCCCCGCTCCCTTGTCGATCCTCACCGGGGGGCGCACCTCGAGGACCTTGCGCCCCCAGTGGGTGCGCAGGCCGGCCGCCTCGGCCTTGGTCGCGACGGCGTCGATCGCGGCCCGCGCCGCCTCCTCGTCGGGGGCGCCGCGCCAATGAAAGGCGACGATCGGGCCCTTGTCCTCCAGGCGCACCCTGAGCCGGCGCAGCTCCGCGGTGTCGGCCTCGCGCGCGAAGTCGTGGATCCGCTCGGCCCAGTCCTCGACCTCCTGGTCGACCACCGGCTCGGTCCACCCGGCGCGGAGCACTTCGGCGCCGTGCGAGCCGAGGTAGGAAATTGCCCCGATGGCGACCATGGCCCGCGACTCGGAGGCCCGGCGGCCGCTGACGCAGGCCACCACGCCGTAGCGCCGGGCGATCTGGACCAGCAGCTGGCGCGTCGGCTCGGGCACGCGGGCATCGGCGGCGTGCTCGACGATCGGGGCCAGCGTGCCGTCGATGTCGAACAGGATGGCCGCGCGCGCCGGGTCGGCGCGCACCGGGCCGAGCGCGTCGGACAGGAGCGCGGACGTCACCGCTCTAGTATGCCCGCTTTACAGCCTGCCCCGAGGTATGCGCCGTGTCCAACGATTCCGTTCTGCTGCTCCACGGCCAACCCGGTGCGGGAACGGACTGGGAGCGGCTGCGCGGGGCGCTCGGCGATCGGGTGCCGAAGGCGATCGCGGTCGATCGCCCGGGCTGGGATCGCCGGTCGGCGGTGACCGATCTGGCCGGGAACGCCCAGGCCGCGCGAGCGGCGCTTGACCGTGCCGGGCTCGCCCGCGCCACCGTGGTCGGGCACAGCCTGGGCGCGGCGGTGGCCGCCTGGCTCGCCATCTCGGCGCCGGACCGCGTGAACCGACTGGTGCTGGTGGCGCCGGCGGTCAACCTCGACTCGCTGAGCGCGATCGACTATCTGCTAGCCGCGCCGCTGGTCGGCTGGCTGGCCAGCGTCGGCACGATGGCCGGAGGCGGCCTGGTCCTGGGCGCCGGGCCGCTCCGGCGCTGGGTGGCCGAGGCCACCGCGCTCGATGATCGCTACCTGCGCGCGGCTGGGCGCATGCTCCTGGCCCCGAGAGCGTGGCGAGCGTTCGTGCGCGAGCAGCGCTTCCTCGTCCGTGACCTGCCCGAGCTCGAGCGGCGCCTGGGCGACATCTCCGCGTCGACCACGATCGTGGCGGGCAGCGCCGATCACGTGGTGCCGATCGCCGCCGCCCGGCGGCTGGCCGGGCAGATCCGGGGCGCCGAGCTGGTCGTCTTCGAGCACGCCGGCCACCTGCTCCACATCCAGCACTCCGGCCGGCTGGCCGAGGTCATCGCCGCACCGTAGGCACGCATGTACCGCTGGGTCGACCACACGGCCGAGGTGGAGCTCGAGATCGAGGCCCCGAGCGAGCGCGACACGCTCGAGGACGCGGTGCGGGCCCTGGCCGAGCTGCTCGGAACCGAGGACGCGGTCGCCGTCGAGCAACGCCGGGTCGCCGTGCAGGCGGCCGATCGACCGGCGCTGCTCGCCGGCTGGATCGAGGAGCTGGCATTCCTGGCCGAGTCCGAGGGGTTCGTGGCCACACGGATGCTCGAGCTCGACCTCGGTCCCGCCGGGCTGACCGCGACCGTGGCCGGAGTGCTCGACGAGCCGCCGCCGCTGGTCAAGGCGGTCACCTACCACCGCCTGGCGTTCGAGCCCTCCGGCGAGGGGTACCTGGCCCGAGTGATCCTCGATGTCTGAACCGGAGCGCGTCGACGACGAGCTGTGGGAGCTGCCGGTTGGGACGGTGCCGGGAATGCGCGTCCCCGCCCGCGTGTTCGCCGACCCCGAGCTGCTGGCCGCGATCGAGCAGGATCGCTCGCTCGAGCAGCTCGCCAACGTGGCGACGCTGCCGGGGATCGTCGACGCCGCGCTGGCCATGCCGGACATCCACCAGGGCTACGGCTTTCCGGTCGGGGGCGTGGCGGCGACATCGGCAGACGAGGGCGTGATCTCGCCGGGTGGGGTCGGCTATGACATCAACTGCGGGGTGCGCCTGCTCGCGCTCCAGGTCGAATACGACGAGCTCGTCGGCGACCGCCGCGAGCGTCTGGTCCACGAGCTCTCGCGGCGCATCCCAGTCGGAGCGGGCGGCCAGGGTGCCCGCGAGGGCCTTCGGGGCGCCAACCTGGAACGGGTGCTCTCGCTCGGCCCTCGAGCCCTGCTGGAGGATCTCGGGATCGGCTCCGAGCAAGAGCTGCACTTCACCGAGTCGGGCGGATGCCTGGAGGGAGCCGACCCGGCGGCGGTGTCGCCGCGCGCCCGCGAGCGGGGCGCCGGCCAGATCGGCACGCTCGGCTCGGGCAACCACTTTCTCGAGCTGCAGCGGGTCGAGGCGATCTATGAGGCCGAGGCTGCTGAAGCGTTCGGGCTCCGCCTGGGCCAGCTGACCGTCCTCATCCACTCCGGCTCGCGCGGACTCGGCCATCAGGTCTGCACGGACTTCGTTAAGCGAATGGACGCGCGCCTGAACCACTACGGAATCGAGCTGCCCGACCGCCAGCTCTCATGCGCGCCGATCTCTTCGCCCGAGGGCCAGGACTATCTACGGGCGATGGCCGCGGCCGCCAACTTCGCCTGGGCCAACCGTGCCGCGCTCGCCCACCGCGTGCGAGAGGCGGTCGCTTCGGTGCTCGGCAAACCGGCGGCCCAGGGCGCCCGCACGATCTACGACGTCGCCCACAACGTCGCCAAGCTCGAGGCACACGGCGGGCGGACGGTGTGCGTGCACCGCAAGGGCGCCACCCGCGCCTTCCCACCCGATCATCCGGAAATCCCGCCCGAGTACGCCCGGGCCGGCCAGCCGGTGTTCATCCCGGGCAGCATGGGCACCGCCTCCTACGTGCTCGCCGGCCGTGCGGGCGCGATGGCCCGCTCCTTCGGAACGACCTGCCACGGAGCCGGGCGGCGGATGTCCCGGACCGCCGTGCGCAAGGCAGTCGATCCAGCCCAGCTGCGAAGGCGGCTCGAGGCGGCCGGGATCGTCGTACGCGCCGGGTCGGCCCGTGGGCTGGCCGAGGAGGCCCCCGAGGCTTACAAGGACGTCGAGCGCGTCGTCGAGATCGTGCAGGCAGCGGGGTTGGCCGAGAAGGTCGTGCGATTGAGGCCGATCGGAGTCATCAAGGGCTGACCTCGAGCGCGGCCACGCGCGCCCCGCTCCCGCACCGGCAGGGCGCGCACATCTCTGGGCCGCCTAACTGGCTGCAAATTT
>JAFAWR010000217.1 GCA_019241635.1 Solirubrobacterales bacterium | reverse complement strand
CATCCCTTTGTTGCCATTGCGCTCGTCCGGCACGGTGACTGCACGTGATCGGATCCGTGGCAAAGCAGCGACGCGCCGCAGACGAGCGCGGCGACAAAAGCGATCGCCAGCGCGCCAGGCTGATTCTGCGGTCCGCGGCTCGAGTGGATCCGGGAGGTCCAGGGTGGCAGATCGCCATCGGGCGGGGCGTCACGCGAGGGCGAGCGTCATGTAGGCAGGAGACGGCGACTCATTTCTGAGCTGCTCCATAATTCTTGTCACAAGGATGCGGGCGGCTGCGTAGGAAGCGATCGTGAACTATCGGAAGGCTGACGACGCCGCCCTGCTCGTGGCTGCCGGCGGTCGGGACTGGCGAGCGTTCGAGGAGTTCTACCGGCGGTGGCTGCCGTCGGTGACTAGCTACTTCCTGCGACGCACAGGTGTGCGTGAGGTCGCGTTCGATCTTACGGCCGAGACGTTCGTGACGATCGCTGCCAGCTGCGATCGGTTTGATCCCCAGCGGGGCGGTGCGGCGGTCTGGCTGTTCACCGTAGCGGAGAACAAACTGATCGACTCGATCCGGCGCATGCGCGTTGAGAGCTCGACTCGGACGCGGCTGCGGCTCGAGCCGGTCCGGGTTGCGGACAGGGATCTCGAGCTCGTCGATCAGCTCGCGTCTAGCGGCGACTCGGATATGGAGCGGCTGCTGGCCCGGCTGCCGGCTGATCAGCGCGAGGCTGTTCGTGCACGCGTCCTTGACGAGCGCTCGTACGCGGAGCTGGCGGCGGAGATGAGCTGCTCTGAGGCGGTCGTCCGCCAGCGTGTGAGTCGTGGTTTGGGCCGGCTGCGCAGCCGTTTGAAGGAGACAGCATGAGCGGATACGACCAGCTTGAAAAGCAGCTCCGTGAGGTGATTCGGTCGCATCCCGACCACGAGCGACCGGTGGCATCGCGGCCGCGGTTGCGCCGCGGTCTACGTGTGCTGCCGGTGCTCGCGGCGGCGTGCTTGAGCGTTGCCGTGGTCGTCGTCGCGTTGGTCGAGCTTCGAGCCGGACCGACAGTTGCTCCCAGCGCGGGCGGCGCCTCGAACAGCGTGATGGGGCTGCTTGGCGTGCTGCATACACCCGAGACGAGCGCGGATAGGACGGTCGCAGCCGCCGCTCAGTTAGAAGCGGAGAACGGGGACTACCTGACCATGAGGCCGCTGGTGCGTGAGGCGACCAGGGCGCCGTGGGGCCCGGAGATCTTCCTCTTGGCGCCGCCCGTGGACGGGTCGCCGCGAGTAAGTGCACACTTCAGGCCGCACGACGCGCTGGCGTTCATCGGAGAGATGGTCGGGGTGTCGGGATCTCCGCGGCCGAATCAGGTGCAGAACTTTGTCGGGATCACTGCCGCGAGTGTCAAGGACGGGAGTGCGATCTACGTTCAGGCTGCCTCGAGCGAGCCATACGCGTCACCACAGTTCGCCGACCGCACCGATGTCGCGGTGGTTGTCCCCGACGGGGTCGCCGCGGTGGAGTTCGTGCTCCCACGCCAACCCGTGCCGATCGTCGGCGCGCCGACCTACCCGCACATCCGCTACCTCACCGTTGCCGTCCACAACAACGTGGCAGCCGCAGTTCTGGATCAATTCTGCTGCTACCGACCTGGCGACGACACTGGGCTGCTCGTAGACCCGCTGGCGCCCGCGGCGCCACCGATGATCTGGCTCGGACGAGACGGCCGCATCATCAAGCAGGTCGGAGACGTCGCCGCCGCCGGTCAGATCAGACGGCTGCCCGCCGCAACGCCCGAGACGCCGCTCTCACGCGCTGCCGAGCGGAACGCAGTAACGCGCAACCCTGTCTGGATCTCACCGAGCAAGGGCAGCCCGGACACCGACTTCTACGTCCACTTCCGCGTCCTTCTAACCGGTGCCGAGTACTACTACTCACTCACACGAGAAGGGCGCCAGCTCACACCAGACGCGGCATCGAACTGCGCCCCGCCGAGGGGTGCGTCCGGGCCGATCGCCGAACCGATCACGAACATGGAGGTGCCCGCAGGGCTTCATCCAAACAGCGTGCGCGGGACGGTGTGGACCGACCTGCTCGTGGTGGACAGCACGCGAGTGAACGGGCGACCCGCGCCACCTCCACTGTGCCCTGGTACATACCGGGTCGAGGTGGGCGTGGCAAATAGAGGCGTCTTCGCGCACGGAACGACCTACATTGGCCCGCCTTACCCATCCTCGGCCTTCGGCACCGCGACGTTCGTCGTCAAGCCGGCGTCACGGTCACACGCCGTCATCTACGTCGTAGCCGGCCTTGTGCTTCTCGTCCTGGTACTCGCGACGCTCGGCCGGCGACGCAAACGGCGCATCGCAAGCTGACGCCCGCCACGAAATTCACACCAACCACTCCAGGCATGTCTAGGCGGCTATCGCTCTCGCGGTCGGGGTGGTCACAGACGGATTGCTGTCCCGGCGACGTTGCGTCGGTTCATGGGCGACGCGGACCGCAGAATCAGCCTGGCGCGCTGGCGATCGCTTTTGTCGCCGCGCTCGTCTGCGGCGCGTCGCTGCTTTGCCACGGATCCGATCACGTGCAGTCACCGTGCCGGACGAGCGCAATGGCAACAAAGGGATGACGGGCTGGGTGGAGCGGCGCTCCTTTCTCCGAGGATCGGGATCGATCCCCTCGTCCGGTCAGGGGGTAGGCGATGGCGACCGTCGGCCGCGTGGCGGGTTCGGGCTTCGACCGTCGCCTGCCGCGGGCTTACTCCCGATCCGGCCCCGGCCATCCAGGCCGGCACCGGATCGGGAGTGGTGGCCGGGCCGGTCGGGGACTGTCGCACGAACATCAAATGCCCTTCAACAACGGCATGGGAAGAC
>JAFAWR010000116.1 GCA_019241635.1 Solirubrobacterales bacterium | reverse complement strand
ATCGCCTCGCCTCGATCCTGCCTCGCGACCCACTGCACGATCGCGCCGATGTAGTTGCCGAGGTGCTTGCGACCGGTCGGCTGGATGCCCGAGAAGATCCGCACTCGGTGCAGGCTAGTTGATCGATCTCCGCCACGAGGGTCTGCGCAACCGGCGCCTCGCCCTCCATCGCACACCACGAAAATTCCATCATTAGCCGCCGCCCCCCGGCCGGATTGACGGATTCTTCGTCTCCAGGACGAATCTTCCGTCACCAGCCGCGAGAGTACGCCGGAATGATGGAATTTTCGTTTCGCCGCGGGGGGCGAGTGGACACCCCGTGAGGACCTACGGCTACGAAGCGAGGGCGCGGTCGAGCGGGCTCATCGGCTGGGGTGGGCCGGAATCCGGCTTCCCCGGGCGGTCCCGGCGCAGCAGGTAGGCCGCGATCACGCCGGCGACTGCGCCGCACGCGTGCCCCTGCCAGGAGATTCCGTAGTGGGGCACGATGCTGTAGAGGAGCGCGCCACCCCACACCACGCCGACGACCAGCCCGGTGAGCAGCTCGAGCACGCTGCGGTTGAAGAAGCCCCGCGCAAACAGGTAGGTGGCGTAGCCGAAGACCACGCCGCTGGCCCCGGCCGTGTCCGTGCCCGAGGGCGCGATCAGCCAGGTGCCGAGACCGCCGATCACGATGATGAGCAGGGTGACCTGGAGCAGCCGCCGGGCGCCCTTCAGCGCGATGATCACCCCCATGAACGCGAACGGAACCGTGTTGGCGATCAGGTGCTGGAAGCTGAAGTGCAGGAACGGGGCGGTGAAGATCGCCCAGATGTGATCGAGGTTGCGGGCGTAGATCCCGTCGCTCTGGCTGATCCGGTTCGAGTCGAGCGAGTTGATCGCCTCGAGCACCCACATGAGCCCGACGATCCCGCCGAGGACGACCAGGCCCTCGACCTGGGTCTGGGCCTGGCGAACCGATATGCGGCTGCGCGGCGGGGTGCTGACGCTCACGCCGCAAAGGATCGCAGGTGCGCTACCGGCGATCTGAAGCTCCGGCTAAGAATCGGCCCCCGCCAGCACTTCCACGGCCAGCGCCAGCGCGACCTCGGCGCGCCCGCGCAGCGAGGGAGCCAGGACGAACTCGCCGGGATTGTGGGCGGCGCCCCCGCGCGGGCCGAGCCCGTCGACGGTCAGACCGATGCTCGGCGCGAAGTGGCTGGCGTCGCTGGCGCCGCCCCGTGACACGCCGTCGATCCGTCGCCCCAACCGCGTGCTCGCCCGCTCGAGCAACCCGCGCGTGGCCTCACGAGAGTCCATCCCCGGCCAGACGCGCTGCATCTCCGCCGTGAGCGCCACGCCGTCGCGCTCCTCCGGAACGCCGGCTCGCACGGTCTCGAACGTGTCGCTCGAGTCGGCGCGCATGTCGAACAGCAGCTCGCCCTCCGCTGGCACCACGTTGAACGCGTCGCCCGAGCGCAAGATCGTCGGCACGACGCTCAGGCGGTCGGGCCCGTCCGGATCGTGCCGCTGCGCCACCTTAAGCGCGGTCGCGGCGAGCGCCAGCAGCGCGTTTCGCCCCTGATCCGGGGCGCTCCCCGAGTGGGCGGCGCGGCCGGTGGCGCCGACGCGCATGGTGCCCGCCGCCTTGCGCTTGACCACCACGCCTTCGTTCCCGTCGGGGCTGAGCTGGCCGCCCTCGAAGCACAGGCAGGCGTCGTAGCCGGCGAACCGTTGGACGTGGCGGAACTCGTGCCGGCGCCACTCCTCGTCGGTGACCAGCAGCACGGCCAGCTCGGCGAACGTGTCGGGGCGGCCGGCGAGCGCCCGGGCCACGCCGAGCGAGAGCACCACTCCCCCCTTCATGTCGACCGTGCCCGGCCCGTACAGGCGGTCGCCGTCGCGGCGCAGGGGCACGTGCGATGAGTGGCCGATCACCGTGTCGACGTGGCCGAGGAGCATCAGCGTCCCCGCGCCCTGTCCCTGGATCCGCGCGATCAGGTCAGGAGCGCTGCCCGGGGTCGAGCACTCGACCCGCTCGATTTCGGCCTGCGGGGGCAGGAGCGCGGCGCACAGCGCCAGGGCCTCCTCGGCCCCGTCCACGTCGCCCGAGGGCGATGACACGCCGACCAGCGCCTCGAGCTCGCGCGGGGCCCGGGAGGCGATCTCGGCGGCGCCGTCAGCGACGAACTGATCCACTGCGCTCCAGCACCTCCTCCGCGGGCAAGGTGCCGGGCGGACGGCGCTCGCGCACATGCCGGGCTGACAGCTCGCAGAGGGCGTCGTTGACGGGGGTGGGCACGCCGTGCAGCCGGCCGAGCAGGGAGATCTCGCCGTTCAGGTAGTCGGTCTCGACCGGGGTGCCGCGGGCCACGCTCTGCCGGGTCGAGGAGCCTGCCCGAGGACGTCCCTCGATCGGCTGGACGTCGAGCTGCTGCCACCTGGCCTGGACGTCGTTGACCTCCTCGGCCACGAACTCGATCCCGGCTGCCCGAAGCGCCGCGCGTCCCTCCTCCTGGGCCAGCCCGATGACCTCGTCGGCGGCGGGACCGCCTTCGCAGATCGCGTCGACCGCGTTGGGCAGGTTGGCCAGCAGCTTGGCGTGCTTGAAGCGCATGATGTCCGCGCGCGCCTTGGAGCTGAACTCGGACCGGCCCAGGGCGTCCGCGACCTCCTCGCAGACCTCATCGGTCCCGGATGGGTAGCGACCGACGTCGATCACGCCAACCCCCTGGGTTCCGTAGGCCTGCACGATTCCCGGCTCGAGATGTGCGGTGGGCGCCATCACCACCGCCCCGTACACGCGGGGAAACAGGCGCAGGGCGATCCGCTCGTTCTCGACCGCGTTCTGGACGCATACCACCGGGGTGCCGGGCGGCGCGGCGGCGCGCAGGTCGGTGAGCGCCCCGGCCGTGTCCTGGCTCTTGGTGGCGAGCAGCACGATCTCCTCGCCGGTCCATTCGAGCTCGGCCGGAGACCCAGCGACCGGGATGTTCAAGGTCACCGGGGCGACGCCCGGGCGCTCGAAGGTCAGTCCCCGCTCGCGGATCGCCCGCCCGTGCTCGCCGCGCGCGATCAGCGCCACCGCGTGGCCCGACTGGTGTAGGCAGGCACCGACGACACCTCCGATGGCGCCGGCGCCGAAGACGACGAACCTCACTCGATGGCCGCCTACATCGCCTGGCGAACGACCGGGCGGCGCGCCGCCGCCGCCTCGTCCAGGCGCCTCACCGGCGTGGTGTGTGGCGCGTTCTGGGCCACCGACGGATCATCGCGGGCTTCGCGCAGGATCTCCGCGACCACCTCGGCGAACCGGTCGAGGGTCTCCTTGGTCTCGGTCTCGGTCGGCTCCACCATCAGCGCCTCTTCGACGATCAGCGGGAAGTACACGGTCGGCGGGTGGACGCCGTGATCGAGCAGCCGTTTGGCCAGGTCCAGCGTCTTGATCCCCAATTCGCGGCGCATCGGCTCGCCCGAGAGCACGAACTCGTGCATGCACAGGCGGTCGTAGGCGGCGGGGAGACGCTCGGCGACGCCGTGCTCGCGCAGCTTGGCGAGCAGGTAGTTGGCGTTCAGGACCGCGGTTTCCGACGCTTCGCGGAGACCCGGGGCCCCCAGCGAGCGGATGTAGGCGTAGGAGCGCACGAACACGCCGTAGTTGCCCTGGAAGCCACGCAGGCGCCCGATCGACTTGGGGCGATTGTGATCGAGGTCGTAGAACGGGTCTCGAGAGCCGTTGCCCTCGCCGGTCTCGCGGCGCACCACCTGCGGCCGGGGCAGGAAGGGCTCGATCCGCTCGGACACCGCCACCGGCCCCGCCCCGGGTCCGCCTCCGCCGTGGGGCTGGGTGAACGACTTGTGCAGGTTGAAGTGCACGATGTCGAAGCCCATGTCCCCGGGCCGGCAGATGCCCATGATCGCGTTGAGGTTCGCGCCGTCGTAGTAGAGGGTGGCCCCCACGCCGTGGACGATCCGTTCGATCTCCTCGATTCCCGTCTCGAACAGCCCGAGCGTCGAGGGATTGGTCAGCATCAGGCAGGCCACGTCCTCGTCGGCCTTGGCCCGGAGGTCGTCGAGGTCGACGTTGCCGTGGGCGTCGCTCACCACCTTGACCACTTCGTAGCCGCCCATGGTCACGGTGGCCGGGTTGGTGCCGTGCGCGGTGTCAGGGGTCAGCACCTTGGTGCGGTGCTCACCCCGGTCCTCGTGGTACGCGCGGGTCAGGAGCACGCCGGCCAGCTCGCCCTGGGAGCCGGCGCTCGGCTGCAAGGACACGTGCGGGAGCCCGGCGATCTCCCCGAGCGCCTCCTGCAGCCGCCACATCAGCTCGAGCGCGCCCTGGGCCTGGCTCGGGTCCTGCAGCGGGTGCATCCGGGCGTGGCCGGGCAGCGCCGCGATCCGCTCGTGCAGCTTGGGGTTGTGCTTCATCGTGCACGAGCCGAGCGGATAGAAGCCGGTGTCCAGGTCGAAGTTCCGCTTGGACAGACGGTTGTAGTGG
This sequence comes from Solirubrobacterales bacterium, assembly GCA_019241635.1. Lineage (GTDB taxonomy): Bacteria > Actinomycetota > Thermoleophilia > Solirubrobacterales > Solirubrobacteraceae > Palsa-465. The sequence continues at coordinate 66,903 of JAFAWR010000116.1, read as the reverse complement.
CGGACGATCTCGGGCTCGGCCACCTCGGGCAGCCGCGGCGGCTCCTCGCGTCTGAGCTCCGGCGCGAGCAGCTCGTCCAGCGGGCGCTCGGGTACGTCGAGCTCGGGTCGGACGAATGCGCGGCGCCCCGGCTTGGAGCGCTCGTAGATGGTCAGGGTGTCGTCGGCCTCGCGGATCATGCCCGCGCCCCCGCGCCGGCGCCGGCCGCGCGGCCCTCGGCGCCGATCGCGCTCTCCAGCACGCTCGCCAGGCGGTCGATGTCGGCCTTGGTGCGCTGCTCGGTGATCGCCACCAGCAGCCCGTTCTCGTGCTCGGGATAGTCGCGGCCGAGCGCGTAGCCGGGGTTGATCCCGTTCTCGCGGCAGCGGGCGATCACGCGCTGCACGGGCGCGTCCAGTTCGAGCGCGAACTCGCGCACCACCGGGCGATCGTGGAGCAGGCTCACGCCGTCGACCGCGGTCAGGCGCTCGCGGGCATAGGCGGTCCGCTGGAGCATCAGCTCGACCAGCTCGACGATCCCGCGGCGTCCCAGCCAGCTCAGGTAGATGACCCCGGCCAGCGCGTTGAGGGCCTGGGCGGTACAGATGTTCGAGGTGGCCTTCTCGCGGCGAATGTGCTGCTCGCGGGTCTGGAGGGTGAGCACGAACCCGCGCTTGCCGTCGACGTCCTTGGTCTCGCCGGCGATCCGACCCGGGATGCGCCGCATGAGCGCTTCGGTGGCGGCGAAGAACCCGAATGAGGGACCGCCGAAGTCGAGCCGGTTGCCGAGCGACTGACCCTCGCCGACGACGATGTCCACGCCGCACTCCCCGGGGGTCTTCAGAAGGGCCAGCGGGAGCGGGTCACAGGCGGCGATCACCAGGGCGCCCGCGTCGTGTGCCGCCTGTGCGAGCTGAGCCAGATCCTCGACCGCGCCGAGGAAGTTCGGTTGCTGGACGATCACCGCGCTCACGTCATCGCCGAGGTCGGCAAGCTCGGTGACGCCGCCGGTGAGCGGCGCCTCGACGACCTCCATGCCCCACGCATGGGCGTGCGTGCGCAGGGTCTCGCGCGAGTGCGGGTGCACGCCGCGGGAGATCACGAAGCGCTGTCCCTTGCCCGAGTACTTGGCCACGTAGCCGGCCGCGGCGACCGCGCTCGGACCCTCGTACACGGACGCGTTCGAGACCGGCAGCCCGGTCAACTCGGAGATCGCGGTCTGATACTCGAACATCGCCTGCAGCCCGCCCTGGGAGATCTCGGGCTGATAGGGCGTGTACGGGGTGAGGAACTCCGAGCGCGTGATGATCGAGTCGATCAGCGCCGGCACATAGTGGTCGTACATGCCGGCGCCGAGGAAGCTGACCTCGTCCTCGGCCGAGACGTTGCGCTCGCCCAGCGAGCGGAACTCCTCGAACACCTCCTGCTCGGAGAGGCCCTCGCCGAGCCCGGAGAGCGGCCGGTCGAGTCGCACGCCGGCCGGGATGTCCGCGAACAGCTCCTCGACCGAGCCCACGCCGATCGCCGCGAGCATCTCGCGCCGGTCATCGTCGGTGGCTGAGGTGTAGCGGCTCACGAGCTTCAGTCCAGCGTGGCCTGATACTCGGTCGAGTCCATCAGCGAGTCGACCTCGGTCAGGTCGGACAGCTTGACCTTGACCAGCCACCCCTCGCCGTAGGGGTCCTCGTTGATCGTCTCCGGCTTGTCGCCGAGGGCGTCGTTGACCTCCGTCACCTCGCCGGACAGCGGCGCGATCACGTCGGAAACTGCCTTGACCGACTCGACCTCCGTGTAGGCCTGGTCCTTGCTGACCTGGCTGCCCACCTGAGGCGGGTCGAAGAACACCACTTCCCCGAGGGCGTCCTGGGCGTACCAGGTGATCCCGAAGGTGGCGCTGTCACCGTCGATCCGAGCCCAGTCGTGCTCGGAGTGGTACTTCAGGTCGTCGGGGTAACTCGGATCCGCCATGGGCTCAGGCTTCCTTTCGGTAAAGAGGCTTGCGCTCGATCACCGCGCGCCGAGTGCGGCCGCGCACGTCGATCTCGAGGTGCGTGCCCGGCTCGGCCCGGGCGCTGGAAACGTACGCCATCCCGATACCGCGCTCCAGGCACGGGGAGAACGTGCCGCTGGTCACCTCCCCGCCAGCCAGCACCGGGTTGCCCTGACGCGCGATGCCCTGCCCCTCGATGACGAACGGGACGAGCTTCTCGGACGTGCCGCTCGCGCGGGCCGCCGCCACCGCCTCGGAGCCGATGAACCCGGTGTCCTCCTTGCAGCACCAGCCAAGCCCGGCCTCGATCGGGCCGCGGTCCTCGCTCAGGTCGTTGCCGTACAGGTGGAAGCACACCTCCATGCGCAGGGTGTCGCGGGCCCCGAGTCCCACCGGCGTCGCCCCGGCCTGGACGATGGCGTCCCACACGGTCGGCGCATGCTCGGGATCGAGCATCAGCTCGACCCCGTCCTCGCCTGTGTAGCCGGTGCCGCACACGAGCATCGGCACGCCGGCCACCGCGCGCAGGCAGACGTGGAAGCGCGAGGGCAGCGAGCCATCGGTCAGGCGCTGGACCAGCGCGCGGGCGTTCGGGCCCTGCACCGCGAGCATGGCGAAATCGCCGGCGCGGTCGAGCACGTCGACGTCGAACTCGCCGGCGTGCGATTGCAGCCAGGCCAGATCGGATTCGTGGTTGGAGGCGTTGGTGACCGTGAGGTATTCGCACTCGGCCAGCCGGTAGGTGAACAGGTCGTCGAGCACGCCGCCGTCTTCACGGCACAGCACGCTGTACTGGGCGCCCCCCTCGGGGAGCCGCCGGACGTCGTTGGAAAGCGTGCGCTGGAGGAAATCGAGCGCGCCCGGGCCGCGCGTGAGCACCTGGCCCATGTGCGAGACGTCGAAGATGCCGACGCCGGTGCGCACGGCGATGTGCTCCTCGCGGATCCCGCCGTACTGGACCGGCATCTCCCAGCCGGCAAACGGGACCAGCTTGGCCCCCGCGGCGGCGTGGCGGTCATACAGGGGGGTGCGACGTAGTTCGGTGGTGGACGACACCGATTGTGCAGGCTAGCGTAGGTCCGGTACGCGTCCCGCCGCGTGACGAGCGCCGGCGCCAGGTAGCACGAGATGCTGAACAGGGTGCTTATGTGGCCGCAGCGGCCTCCGGAGCGGCGCCGTTGCCACATAAGCGCCTGTGAGGCGCTTATGTGCGCAGGGCGGTGGTGGGCGCGGAGGGTTTGCGCGTTATGCACCCCGCGCAGGCGGAGGGTCTACGCCGAGCACCGATCCGTGTCCGGACGGGGTGATCAGATTCGTCGGCGGCGCCTGACGGCGGCGCCTCCCCCGGCCCCACGGACGCCGAGCGCAGCGAGGCCCCAAAACCCCCTACGGACCGATCTGCTGCGTGGCGTGGTAGATCTGCGACACCACGGCGAACGCCGGCTTCAGATTGCCGGCCTCGTCGACCAGGCCCTTCTGGTTGAACGGCGGATCCGGGCGGGGATCGCCGCCCGAGTACTGCGGGTAGGCCACATAGTCCTGGAGGTCGAAGTACACCGCCCCGGACAGCCACGGCTTGGTGGCGAACACGTTCAGGTGAAACGCGGCCGAGTTGGCCTGGAACGCGTAAGTGCCGCGCTCTTCCACCGGGCCGTCGCGGTTTGAGTCGAACCCGAACTCGGTGACCATGATCGCCTGGTGGGGGTAGCACGCGCGGACGGAGTCCAGGAACGGGCCGAGCGCGTCGCGGTCGTCGTCTCCCCCACCCCCGGCGTCGAACCATCCGAAGTATTCGTTGTCCCCGATCACGTCGAGGGGGCCGTAGCCGTTCTGGCAGCCCAGGCCCGGCCAGTTCGAGATCGCCAGGCCAACCGGGCGCGTCGGGTCGAGCCGGTGCGCGAGCGCGGCCGCGATCGAGATGTAGTGCGCCTCGGAGCCGCTCACCGGCGAGGGGAGCTCATTGCCGATGCTCCAGAGCAGGATCGACGGGTGGTTCTGGTTGGTGAGGATGTTCTGCTGGAGGATCGCCTGGGCGTGGCTCAGCACGCTGGGTTCGGCCAGGGCCTGACTCGAGAGCTGGTACACGGGCACCTCGGACCAGATCAGGATCCCGTCGCGGTCGGCCATCTCCTCGATCTCGGGGCCGAGCGGGTAGTGCGAGCGGATCACCGTCGCGCCGAGCTCCCTGGCCCAGTTCAGCAGCTGCGCCTGCTGGTCGACGGTGATCGCGGCGCCGTCGTTCAAGCCCTGCTCGTGGATGAACACGCCGCGCAGGTTGAGCTTTCGCCCGTTGAGCTCGAGCTGCCCGCCGACGACCTTGATGCTCCGGATCCCGCTGTAGGTGAAGTAGCCACCGATCGTCCGGGAGCGGGAATCGAGCAGGGTCAGCCGCGCCGAGTAGAGAAACGGGTGGCCGGGCGCCCACAGGTCGGGGTGGGCGACGCGGACCGTGGCCCTGGCGGTCCAGGTGCCGTGCGGGGGAATCGTCGCCTTCCCGAAGTCGAGCCGGAGCTTTCCGTAGCTGCCGCGCAGGTGCACGGTCTGCTTGGAGCCGGTGACGTTCCGGACCAGTACCTGTTCCTGCACCTGGGCGCCGCACCTGGGACACGGGAGGATCGGCCGCACCATGACCTGCTGCAGGTCGGCGACCTGCACGGCGCGGAGGTATACCTCGCGCAACAGGCCGCCGAAGTTCCACCATATGCCGCCTGGCCCGGGTGGCATGTCGGTCGGCGAGCGGCGATCGTCCACGCGTATGACCAGGCGGTTGGCGCCGCGCGGATGCAGCCACTGTGCCGGAAGATCGAACTCGAACGGGAGGAAGGCGCCGGTGTGGGTCCCGATCTGATGGCCGTTCAGCCAGACCGTGGCGCGGTAGTTGACCGATTCGAAGCGGACGATCCAGTGCCGTGACGCGTTTGGCACGTAACGCGCGAAGGCGTTCGCGGGCAGCGTGAAGTCACGCCGGTACCAGCCAACGTACCCGTTCATGCTGGCCTGTGAGAAGTCGCCGGCGTTATAGGCGTTGGGGGTCGACACCGGCGAGAAGCCGTCGGTGCTCGCGACGTCCTCCCAGCCCTGCGCCAGGCCCACATCGCTCTGATCGGCGCGGTACAGCCACGTCCCGCCGAGCAGATACCGCCCGGCCTGCCCGTCGCTGTAGAGAGAGCCTTTGGTCGGCGGCGTGGCCACGTCTGGGGTTCCCTGCGCTCGCGCGGCGCCGGCCATGGTGGCGAGCCCGACGAGCGCGCCCAGCGCCAGCGAGGCGGCGAGGGCCGCCCGGCCGATCCATCCCGCCCGGGTCACGGGCGCAACGTCGTCCCGATGTACGTCAGCGCGGCCATCCCAGCCAATGAGACACCGCTGGCCAGGCAAAGTACCGGCCAGGTCCGTCCCCTGACATAGCGCGCGACGACCAGGACGGCCGGGAACGCGGTGATCAGCACCCGCGGGTTCGGGGAGAACGGATATGAGGCGGTGAGCGCGACGACGCTGATGCCGAGCGTCCAGACGATGGACTCGAGGGACATGCTGCGCCGGGCCAGGAACATCAGCACCAGCATGGCCAGCAGCGCGAACCCCCCGAGCACCCCGACGACCAGGTTGAGGTTGATCGTCGGATGGTCGAAGTGGGCGAAGGAGATCTCCCCTCCGAGCTGCCCGATCAGGTGGATGAAGGCCAGCGGGTCGCTCTTCTCCTGCCAGCCGTCGTGCTGGGCGATCAGGCTGGCGAACGGCGTGCCTGCCCACGCCCACAGGAACACGGCAAACGTGCCTATGCCCGTAAGCGAGAGCAAGGGGGCGAGCAGGCTGCGCCGCGCCGCGTGGCTGTGCCAACCCCGCTCGCGGAGCTCGCGGGCGGCGGCGATCCCGCAGACCAGCACGAGCAACACCGCCTCCGGCTCGCACGCGGTGGCCAGGCCCGCCAGCACCCCGGCCAGCAGCCAGCGGCGGTGCTTGAGCGCGATGAACGTCCCGATGGCGAGCGGGATCATGACTCCCTCGGCGTACACCATCGAGAACACCACCGACCCCGGGAACAGGCAGAACAGCACCGCGGCGCGTCGCCCCACGAGCTCGCCCCACCAGCCGCTCGCCAGCTTCTGCGCCAGCACGGTCGCGACGAGGCCCCCGAGCATCGACACGAGCACGCCAGCCAGCGTGGTCGCCCACGCCAGCGAATGCGAGGTCGGCCAGTAGAAGAGGTAGGCCACGGCCCGGACGATCAGTGGATAGAGCGGAAAGAATCCGAGCGTGCTCTGGACGTGCACCACATGGGTCGGGTAGCCGAGGTCCGCGACGCCTCGATACCACCGCCCATCCCAGTTGGCCAGCTGGGCGAGCACCGGGTGGTGGCGCACCGCCGAGTTCATGAACGCGACCGCGAGCAGCAGCGCGCGGGTGCCCAGGTAGACGGCGATCGCCGTCCGGTATGGCCGCAGCGCCTCCCCGGCCCAGGGCAGCAGGCCACGCGCCCGCGCGTCGACGCGCTCGTCCTCGGCTCGCTTCACATCGACCAGCGCCGCGACGGTCGCGGGTCCACCCTCGGTGGTGCCGCTCACTCCTGCGGGTATCGCGAACTCCTGTCGTTGCCGGTGGGCTGCCGCTGCCTTGGCGCAGTAAAGCGCACCCGGAGGATCGACCTTGCGCCTGGGCGGTCCGCTATCGTGGCCCGTTCAAGCCCGGGTGGAGGAGGCCGATCCGTCGCTTCCGACAATGCTTCTCCCGGGCTGGTTTGCCAGCTGATTGCCCCCGGGGTCCACCCGGCGCAGGGCAATTGGGATTGCCTCACCTGCTGACATCGCGACCGAGAGACATGAACGACACACCGAGCTATGACACCCAGGCTGAGGAGCTGACCGCCGCTCAGCCCGCCACCCTCGCCCCTTCCGGCCCCGGCCGCCTGACCGCGACGACCGCCTCGAGCACCGAGGTGTCCGTGACCAGCCTGCCCGCCGAGGAGCAGGGGCCGGCCGCCGCGTTCCTTGCCGCGCACCCCGCCGGCGCCGGCGCCCCGGTCGCCATCGTGATCCCGGCCTACAACGAGGAGCCGACCGTGGCCGACGTGGTGGCCAGCATCCCGTCCGAGATGGCCGGCCTGGCCACCGAGATCATCGTGGTCGTCGACGGGTCTACCGACGCCACCGCCGCCAAGGCCGCCGAGGCGGGCGCGCTGGTGTGCAACATCCCGATCAATCGCGGCCAGGGGCTCGTGTTCAAGCTGGGCTACTGGCTGGCCCGGGCGCGGGGAGCCGAGATCATCGCCACGATCGATGCCGACGGCCAGTACATCGAAAGCGAGCTGGAGCGCCTGGTCGAGCCGATCGTCGCCGGCCGCGCCGATTTCGTCAACGGCTCCCGGCGGCTGGGCACCGAGCTGACCACCGATCCGGTGCGTCACGCCGGGGTGATCTTCTTCGGCAAGCTGGTCAGCATCCTCCTGCGCCAGCCCATCACCGACCCCGCCTGCGGCCTCCGGGCGATGCGGGTCAAGGTCAGCGAGACGGTCAAGCTCGAGCAGACGCAGTATCAGAGCTCCGAGCTCTTGATCGCGACGGCCATGAACGGCTTCCGGGTCATCGAGGTCGCCACCACGATGCGCGACCGCCCGGTCGGCGCGACCGGGACGAAGAAGGGTCCGAACCTGCTTTACGGAATGCGGTTCGCGCGGGCCGTTCTCGGCACCTGGCGCAGGGAGCGGAAGGCCGCGCGCACGCGGCTGCGCTCCGAGAAGATCCAGTACTCGTAGATCGCGAACTTCGCGAAGAACAGCAGCACGGTCACCGCCACGTAGGCCGCGGTGACGATCAGCAGCCGCAGTCCGTGGTGCGCCGGGATCGATTGCACCCGCGCGTTGGTCCAGCCCGTGGCCGCCGACGTGCTCACCAGCACGATGATCGAGACGCCGATGTAGCCGATCCACTGCCGGGCCGGCGGGCGTCCGCTCCGCTGCCAGGCCCAGCGCCGGTTGAGGATCCAGTTCGGAATCGCCGCGGCGACGAAGCCGGCCACCGAGCAAACGGTGGTCGAGGCGTTCATCACGTAGAACAGCATGAACGCGATGTTGCCGGTGACGAACGCGACCACCGACCCGAGGGCGTACTTGGTGAGGCGAGCCGACAGCGCCGTCCGGGTCAGTCGCGCCCACAGCGGATGACGTTGAATCCGCCGTCTCATCACGACGTGGAACCGTGGCTGTGGGTCAGCAGGCATGCGAAGACCGGGATGGTAGCGGCCGGACGAGTCGGCGCGGGTCGCCTCGGACCGTTTCACGGGTGCCGCGCCTTGGCGATCTTGATCCGGCGCACCTCGGTGGTCCGGTTGCCGGCGCGGTCGAACACGGTGATGGTGATCCGGTAGCGACCCGCGCGCGCGTATCGGTGCGTGAGCCGGTGCGTACCCGCTGTGACGCGCGACGTCGTGCCATCACCCCAATGGATGGTCAGGCTCGCGACGCCCGAGGCGTCACGCCCGGGCCGGCCGGCGGGCGGGGCGTCGCGATAGCTCAGCCGCAGGCTCAGCGTCGCACCGGCCTGGCGGGCGCCGGATAGAGCGGAGGCGAGCCTCGGCGCCACCGTGTCCACGAACACCCTGGCGCTCTTGGCCGCGCTGCTCAGACCGGCCGGGTTGCCGGCCGTCACGCTCCAGGTGTGGGGGCCGTCGGCGAGCAGGCTCGGGACCTGCAGCGCCGTGGCGCCGGTCTGCCCGACCACCGTACCGTCGACTTTCACCGTGTAGGTGATCGGCCCCCAGCTTGCGCCCGAAGCCGCCCAGCGCAGCACCGGCTGCGCCGTGCGGGCGTAAACCGGCGCTTTGCCGGTGACGGGAGTCGCCGCGCCTGGCGCCTGGTAGAGCCGCTCGGCGACGATCTCGGTTGAGGACCCGCTCCCCTGCACCCAGGCGATCGCCGCGTCCCCCCCCGAGTCGCCCGCGGCGGCCAGCCCACGCGCGGCATCGGTGGCGCCCTGGGCGGGGTTGGACACGACCGTCTCCGGACCCAGAGCCGCGTCGCGAGGCTCGTAGCGCATGCGGATCTCGGCCGGGCCGGTCGTCCCGGGATCCTGCTGCCAGGCGATCAGATCGGAGAACAGGCCCGCGATCGCCGGCACCGGATCGGGCGCCGAGGTACCCGGCGTGCCCCCGACCTGAAGAACTCCGCCGAAGCCACCGTTCCCGCCGAGCTCCATCGCGAACGCGGCGTGCGAGGTTTGCCTCTCGGAGGTCACGAAGCCCTGCCCGTATTCGGCCATGACCACGTCAGGGTCGCCGGCGCTCTCCCCGCCGGCCGCGACTCCGTCGGCCGGCACCGCGCCGTCGTACTGCCCGGCCTGCAACTGGTTGACCAGCACCCGGGTCTGGGGCCCGCCGCCGCACGTGACGGTCTCCTGGAAGGCGACGTCGACGAACGAGGAGTCGCCGCCCGCCGCGGCCACCGGATGGCCGGCGGACACCTCGGCGCAGCCGCCCACGGTGGACGGGTCGGCCTGCTCGTCGACCACGCTCGCCGCGGTAGCCCAGACGCGCCGCGTATAGATGTGCCCGCCCTCTCCCCACGCGACCGTGGCCACGCCGTCCCCCGCGGTGGCCACCGCCGGCGCGCCGGCTCCGGTCCCCGCGTCGTCGGCGGCCGAGACGGCGTTGAGCGGCGTCGGCTCGAGCGACCAGGCCCCGCCGGCGTAGTACGCCGCGCGAACATCGTGGCCGGCTCCGTCGGCGGCCGTGAAGGCGAGGTAGGCCTTGCCGAAGTTGCTCATCTGCAGCGATGGGTTGGCCGCGCCGCCCGACAGCGGCTCGGGCGCGGCCAACGGCGCGCTGCTCGAAGCCCGGTCCACGACGTACAGCGTCCCCGCGTTGATGAAGCCGACCAGCAGCACCCCGCCGTTCCCGGCCGCGATGACCGGCTGCGAAGAGGCGGGGGGCAGTCCGGCGTCGAGCTCGACCGGGGGCTGGAACTGTCCGCCGGCCAGGACCGAGACGAACACGTGCCCGGCCTTCACGTAAACCAGCCCCCCGCTCCCGTCTCGCGCCACGGAGAGTCCGTTCAGGCCGGTGATCGCGGCGCTCGGGCCGTCGATCACGATGGGTGGCGAGGGGGACGGCTCCACCAGCGCGGCCGAGGCGGGGGCCGCGCCGAGGAGCGCGGCGAGCAGCCCGCCCAGCGCGCAGCGCAGCAATCGACGCGGGCGGGTGCGGCTTGGGTGGGCGGGATCGGGTCCCGGTTGTCGGCCTTGGGGTCGGACGACCCTAAAACAGCTCAACTCCCGGAGGGTTGCGCTGTCCGGCTGGCCTTCAACGGTCCTTAAGGAACGACGGGATGTCGATCTCGTCGTCGCGGATCTCCAGCGACGAGCGCTGGTCGTCGTCCATCGTGACGTCACGGTCGCGGCGGGCGCGGCGGGTGGTCTCCCGCGCCGTGCTCGGCCGGCTATAGCGCTGGTCGAATCCGGTGGCGATGACCGTGACCCGCACCTCGTCGCCCATCCCGTCGTCGATCACCGCACCGAAGATGATGTTCGAGTTCTGATCCGCGGCGCTCTGGACGATCTCCGCCGCCTCGTTGACCTCGAACAGCCCGAGGTCATGGCCGCCGGTGATGTTGAGCAGGATTCCCGTGGCGCCCTCGACCGACTCCTCGAGCAGCGGCGAGGAGATCGCGGCCTTGGCCGCCTCGGCGGCGCGGTTCTCGCCGCCGGCGGTGCCGATTCCCATCAGGGCAGTGCCGGCGTCGTGCATGATCGTACGCACGTCGGCGAAGTCGAGGTTGATCAGCCCGGGGATCGTGATCAGGTCGGTGATCCCCTGTACGCCCTGACGCAGGACGTTGTCGGCCTCGCGGAAGGCGTCGAGGATCGTCGTCCGCCGCTCGACGATGGCCAGGAGCTTCTCGTTCGGGATCACGATCAGCGTGTCGACGTTCTCGCGGAGCTTCTGGATCCCCTCCTGGGCCTGGCGCGCGCGCTGGGTGCCCTCGAACGCGAACGGGCGCGTGACGCAGCCCACGGTCAGGGCGCCGATCTCGTTCTTGGCGATCTCGGCGATCACCGGCGCCGCGCCGGTGCCCGTGCCGCCACCCTCGCCGGCGGTGACGAACACCATGTCGGCGCCCTTGAGCGCCTCCTTGATCTCGTCGCGCGACTCGGCGGCCGCGCCCTGGCCGATGTCCGGATTGGCCCCCGCCCCGAGCCCCTTGGTCAGCTCGTGACCGATGTTGAGCTTGATGTCGGCATCGCACATCGCGAGCGCCTGGGCATCGGTGTTGCAGGCGATGAATTCGACCCCGCGCAGACCGGCGTCGACCATCCGGTTGACGGCGTTCGTGCCGCCGCCACCGACGCCGACGACTTTGATGACTGCGAGATAGCTACCGCTTTCCATTCTGACCGTCCGACCCTAGAGTTAGCGTTGAGCGTTTTTGTGGGCAGTCGCTCATAGCGGGAGTTTCGCACGTTATGCCCTGGAGTTGCGGGAAGTCAACGACCGGGCCGCGGCCGCAAGCTCCGTTGCAGATCGCCGAACCCTCGATCCTGGTCTCAGAGTTGGCGATTTTGCACCCTCAAGCTCTAGCTTAGGGTTAGCCTCCGGAGGACGGATTCGATCCGGTGGATTGCGCCGGCGTCGACGCCCCGCTCGAGCCCGACGCGGCGGCCCCCCCGCCGCCGGTGGTGGCGGTGGTGCTGGGGGCCAGCCCGGCCGCTGCGACCGCCTGTGGGCTGGCCCCGGCCGCCGGCAACGCCGGGTCGGTGACGTCGATGTAGACCGCGCCGGCCGAGCTCGGCTCGGCCAGCACCTCGGTGGCCGCCACCCATTTCGCATCGAGGTCGGAGGCGTCCCCGAAGTAGATGCTCGGGCCCGAGCGCAGCTGGGCGACGAGGCCGTGGGCCGAGCCACTGGTGACCTGGGCGATTCGCGCCAGCATCCGCGACGGCGTGGCCGAGAGCAGCGCCAGCGCCTCCAGCGTGCCCGCGTCGGTGACCTGCGAGCCGCCGGGGAGCAGACGCACGGGGATCGCCGGCAGCGAGCCGGCGGAGACGTCGTGCAAGAGCGTCCCGGCCCCGGTCACCGCGATGGCCCGGCCGCCGGCGAGGAGCGCGCCCACCGGGAGCTGCTCGAGCACCCTGATCTCCAGACCGTGAGGGAACTGGGTGCTGACCCGGAGGTCCTTGACCACCGGGTAGGGCGCCACCGCGGTGCGCAGCTGGGCCACCCGCACATCGAGCGTGGTCATATTGCGCGCCGACAGCGTGAGCGCCGAGCGGATCTGGCCGGCGTCGGGCCCGTACACGCCGGAGATCGTCACCTTCCGCACGGCGACCAGCGAGGAGTCGCGAACCCACAGCCAGCCGCCGCCCAGGAGCACGAGGACGCCCACCGCGGCGAGAAGCACACGCACGGGCAGCCGGGTCCGTCTCGCCGTGATCACGTCCGGCTCCATTCGGCCGGGAGCTCGACCGGCCCGAGCGACTGCACCTCGGGCTCCAGCGCCACTCCGAAGCGCTCCTGCACCCGCCGGCGGCCCTCGGCCATCACCGCGACGACCTCGGCCGTGGTGGCCTCGCCGTAATTCTCGATGAAGTTCGCGTGCTTGGCCGAGAAGCCGGCGCCTCCGATGCGCAGACCCCGGCACCCCGCCGCTTCGAGGAGCTGTCCCGCGGTGCGGCCCTCGGCGCACGGGTCCGAGGGATTCTTGAACGTCGAACCGAACGTCTTGATGCCCGAGGGCTGCGCGGCCTTGCGCCGGGCCCGCATGTCGGCCAGCGTCGCCTTGACCTCGTCGCTGCTCGCCTCGTGCAGGGCGAAGGCGGCTCGCGCCACCACCTCGCCGGATTGCAGGCTCGAGCGGCGGTAGGCGAAGCCGAGCTGATCCGGGGTCCGCCGCTCGGTCCCCGCCGGAGCGACCACGTCAACCCACTCGAGCACGCGGGCCAGCTCGCCACCGTAGGCATTGGCGTTCATCCGGACCGCCCCGCCGACCGTGCCGGGAATGTTCACGCCGAACTCGATGCCGCTCAGGCCGGCCTGGGCGGCGCGTGCCGACACCGCGGGCAGGCGCGCGCCGCCGCCGCAGTGCATCCGGGTGCCGTCGAGTTCGATCGCGCTCAGCTCCTTGTCCAGCTTGAGGACCAGTCCGCGGACGCCCGCGTCCGCAACCAGGAGGTTCGACCCCGATCCGACGACACCTACCTGGAGCCCCTGGACGTCGGCCCACGCCATCAGCCGCTCGAGCTCGGTCAGCGTGGCCGGACGGGCGAACAGCTCGGCCGCGCCGCCGGTGCGGATCGTGGTCAGGCGCGAGAGGGGGTAGTCCCGCTGGACACCAGGAGGCAGGTCGCCCATTCCGAGCAGAGTAGAAAGCGCCCCGGTCAGGGTTCGTGCGACAGCCTCAGACGACGATCGAGCGCCCCAGGCGGTCGACGTCCCCGGCGCCCATCATCAGGCAGAGATCTCCCTCCCGGAGGGTCGCCGACAGGAACGCCCGGGCGTCATCGAACGAGGGCATCCACGCCACCGTTCGCCCGTTGGCCGCGTCGGCGGCCGCGGCGGCCACCAGGTGCCCATCGACCCCGGGAAAGTCCTCGGCACGCTCGCGGGCCGGATAGACGGCCAGCACAAGGGTCACGTCGGCGCCGGCCAGCGCGCGTCCGAACTCGCGCGCGAGCGCGCGCGTGCGCGAGTAGAGGTGGGGCTGGAAGACCGCGATCAGCCGCCGGGGGGCGAGCGTCCGCGCCGCCGCGATGGTGGCGGCCACCTCGGTCGGGTGGTGGGCGTAGTCGTCGTAAACCGCCGCGCCCGAGACGGACCGGCCGAGCAGCTCGAAGCGCCGGCGGGCGCCCCGGAAGCTGGCCAGCGCGGCCGCCGCCCGGGCGGGGTCGGCCCCGGCCAGGGCCGCGGCGGTGAGCGCGCCGGCCGCGTTGATCGCATTGTGGAGGCCCGGAACCGACAGCGAGACCTCGATTCCGCGCCACTGGAGGCGCGACCCGTGCGGCGAGGACAGGGTGCCCGGAGCGTCGTAGGCGAGCGTGTTCGGCGGGCACAGCGCCCGGAGCGACGGGCGGTCCCAGACCACCGCGCTCAGCGTGGCGCGGCCCATGAACTCGCGCAGCGTCGCCTCGAGATCCAGGCGCGAGCTGTAGGTGGCGTGATGGTCGAGCTCGGCGTTCGTCAGCACGGCGATCTCCGGGTGCAGGCGCAGCAGGGAGCGGTCGGACTCGTCAGCCTCGACGACGATCCACTCGCCCTCCCCCCAGCCGGCGTTGTCCCCGGTCCCGCGCAGCTCGCCCCCCACCACGTAGGCGGGATCGAGACCGCACGCTCTCAGAATGTGCACGACCATCGCCGCCGTGGTGGTCTTCCCGTGGGTGCCGGTGATGGCCAGGCAGCGGCGCAGGGCGGCGATCTGGGCCAGCAGCTCGGAGCGGTGGAGCTCGCGCCCGGCCGCGGCGCGCCGCTCGGGATTGTCCTCCGGCACCGCGGTCGAGAAGACGACCTCGGCTCCGGCGGGGACGTTCTCGGCCCGGTGCCCCATGGCCGGCTCGATCCCGTGCTCGCGCAGCAGCGTCGTGTAGCTCGACTCGGCCCGGTCCGAGCCCGTGACGCTCGCGCCGAGCCGGCGGGCGATCAGGGCCAGCCCGCTCATGCCGGCGCCGCCGATGCCGACGAAGTGCAGGCTGCGCATGGACCAGTCCGCGCCGGGGGCCTGGGCGCCCGTTCCGCCCCCGACGGCGCCCTGCGGCGGATTCACTCCTGGCGCTCGAGTACCACCAGCGGGATGTCCCGCGCGGTCTTGCGCTGGTACTCGTCGTAGGCCGGCCAGCGGCCGGTCATCATTCCCCACAGCTCGGGCTTCTCCTCGGCGGTGGCGGTCCTGGCGCGGGCTTTGAAGCGGTCGCCGCGCACCTGCACGGTCACCTCGGGCTGCTCGGACAGGTTCAGGTACCAGGCCGGATGCTCCTCGGCACCCCCCTTGGACGCCACCACGACGTGATCCTCGCCGTGCTTGCCGTAGATCAGCGGCGTGCTCCGGGGCTCGCCGCTGCGCCGACCCGTCGTCGTCAGGATCAGCACCGTCGTGCCCTGCCAGTCGTGACCCTCGGCGCCATCGGTCTGTAGATAGCGCCTGACGTGCTCCTGGCCGAACAGCATCCTCCACCTCGATTCGCAGGTTTTCGAACGCGAGGCTATACAAAGCGTGCGCACGCCGCACGAAGCCGATGGCAAGACCGCCTGACCGGGTATTGCCCGGTTCGATGAGCAGGGGATGCTTTGATCGATTCTTCCGTGCCGCGAGGCGGGGCGGCCTGCTGGCGCTGCTCGCTGCGCTGGCATTGACGAGCGCTCTCGGCGCCACCGCGGCCGCGGGCCGAGCGCCCCGGGCGCACGCCGCCGACGCCCAGCAGTGCGCCGATCCGTACAGCGCCACCCGGGACCCCGCCGACCCGTTGGCGCTGGGCACCTCCCCGGGAGCCGACCCGCTCAGTGGTGCGCGGTTCTTCGTCGACGGCCCCCACCACGGCGCCGCGGCCGGCGCGATCGCCAAGCTGGTCGGGGTCGACCCGACCCGCTTGAGCGACAGCCTGTCGTGGGCCGACTTCGAGGCCCGGCTCGCGCACGGCCGCCTGCATTCCAAGCTTCAGCACAACCGCGCGCTGGCGCGCAAGGTCGCGCTGCTCGAGAAGATCGCCGACCAGCCGGAGGCCCAGCGCTTCAGCCTGTACTCGGGAGGCGGCGGCCCCGGCGCGATCTTCGGCCAGGTGCAGAAGATCCTCTGCCACAACATGACCGCGGACCCGGGGTCGATCCCGATCATCACCACGTATTTCCTCTACCAGGCCGGCTACTGCGAGTCGAGCAGCGACATCGTCGCTCACCGCCCGACCTTCGAGCGCCAGGTCAACGAGATGGTGCAGGGAATCGAGCGCCGGCCGGTGGTGCTGCTGCTCGAGCTCGACGCGGTGGGCTCCTCGCGTTGCATGGCCAGCACCGGCGCCCTGCCTGAGTGGGAAGCCGACATCCGCTACGAGATAAACGCCGTCTCCTCCCTCTCCCACGCCGTGGTCTACGTCGAGGGTGGCTACTCGGACGGCAACCCGCCCGGCTACACCGCCCAGGTCCTGAACGCGGTCGGCGTGCGCAGCATCCGCGGCTTCTACACCAACGACACCCACATGAACTGGACGGCCAACGAGATCCGCTGGGGCGACCGGGTCTCCGCCCTGACCGGCGGGGCGCACTTCATCATCAACACCGCCGACAACGGCCACGGCCCGCTGCTCAACGCCCATCCGGGCAAGCAGGGGATCGAGGACCTGTGCAACCCGCCCGGCCGCGGCGCCGGCATGCGGGACACCACCGACACCGGCAACCCGGCCATCGACGCCTTCCTGTGGGTCCACGTCCCCGGCACGAGCTCGGGCAAGTGCAACGGCGGGACGCCGTCGGGCACCTTCTGGCTCGCCCGCGCCCTGACCGAGGCGCGCAACGCCAACGGCCGGCTCGGACCCCACTTCCGTAGCGCGCCCTACTGAGCGGCGCGGCTACCGCGGCTACCGCGGCTCAGCGCCGAGACTTTGGCGCTGAAGTTCGGTATGCGTTACCTCAATCGCCAAAGTCCGGCGCTACCTCGCCTCACCGGGCCCGCGCCGCGGCAAGGACCTCGTGCGCGATGTCCCGCGCCGCGTCGGGCCGCGCCAGCGCCGCCGACGCGCGGGCCATGGCGGCCAGGCGCCCCGGGTCGGCCAACAACCGCCCGACCTCCCCGGCCAGCCGCGCCGGCGTGAGCTCGGCGTCGGGGATGACCACGGCGGCCCCGGCGCGCTCCATGTAGCGGGCGTTGACCGTCTGGTGATCGGCGGTGGCGTACGGGTAGGGCACCAGCACCGCGGGCTTCCCGTGCGCGGCGATCTCGAAGATCGAACCGCCGGCGCGCGCGACCACGAGGTCCGAGGCCAGCAGCGCCTCGCCGAACCGGGAGACGTAGCCGCGCAGGTCGTAGTGCGGGCCGGGCGCGTGCAGGTCATTCAGGTCCCGCTCGCCGGCGGCGTGCAGCACACGGAAGCGGGCGCCGGCGAACGCCTCGACTGCGGCGCGATTGATCGAGCGCGCTCCCTGGGAGCCACCGAACACGAGCACGCACGATTCGGTCATGCCGATGCCGAACCGGGCCCGGGCGGCCCGCCGGTCGGTGGCGGGCGGTGGGACCGGCCGTCCGGTGAGCACGTAGCGCGGCCCGTCGCGCCCGTCGATCGGGAAGGCCAGGCACACCCGCCGAGCGAACGGCGCGAGCACTCGGTTGGTCAGGCCGAGATGGCTGTCCGCCTCGCTCAGCACCAGCGCCGTGCGCGAGAGCACGGCGGACAGGCCGACCGGGCCGGCCACGTAGCCGCCGCCTCCGAGTACCGCCGCCGGCCGCACCTGCCTGAGCACGGACCGCGCCGCCCGAACCGCGCCGGCCGCGGTGATCGCGGCACGGGCCGCCTTGACCGGACGGCGCCGCGGCAGCGGGGCCACCCGCAGCCGACGCAGCTCATAGCCCGCCGCCGGCACCAGCTCGAGCTCGGCCCGGTCGCCCCCGACGAAGACGACCTCGGCGCCCTCAGCTCGCAGCGCGTCGGCTACCGCCAACGCTGGCACGACGTGCCCGGCGGTCCCGCCGGCGCCGATCACGATCCGCGGCGCTGTCAACTGGAGGATTCCGGACGACTTTCAGCCGCGCCCCGGGGCGCGCGATGTTCAGCAGCAGGCCCACGCCGGCCAGCAGCACGCACAGGTTGGTCGGCGCGTAGGAGATGAAGGGCAGCGGCACCCCGGTGAGCGGGGCCAGCCCCAGCACGACGAAGATGTTGAGGATCCCCTGGCACAGAATCAGCGAGGTCAGACCGGTGGCCAGCAGCTTCGCATACCGGTCGACGGCGCGGCGCGCGGTGCGCAGGCCGGCGTAGGCGATCATCCCGTACAGGCAGACCACCCCGAAGATGCCGAGCACCCCGAGCTCTTCGCCGATCACGGCCAGGATGAAGTCGGTCTGGGCTTCCGGCAGGTAGAAGATCTTCTGGACCGAACGGCCCAGGCCGACCCCGAGCAGGCCGCCCGATCCGAGCGCAATCTGACCCTGGACGGCCTGGTAGCCCGGACCGGCCTTGGTGGCCGTGGCCCAGGGGTGCAGGAACGAGGTCAGGCGCGCCCGCTCGTAGGGCTGAGCGGTGGCCAGCAGGACCACGCAGAGGACCACGATCCCGGCCAGGCCGGCCACGTAACGCATCGGCATCCCGGCGGCGATCAGGAGCGCGGCCATAGTCAGTGCCACCACGATCGTCGTTCCCAGGTCGGGCTCGACCACGATCAGCAGGCACGCCGGGCCCGAGACGACCGCGATCGGCGCCACGGCCTGGCGGAAGCTCCGCATGCGCTTGGGGTGATCGGCCAGGTACCGGGCCGCGTAGAGGACCAACGCGAACTTCATCGGCTCGGAGGGCTGGAACTGGATCGGGCCGGCCGAGAACCAGCGCCGCGCGCCGTTGACCACTACCCCGAACCCGGGTACGAGCACGAGCAGAAGCAGCGCGAAGGAGCCGAGGAGCAGGATGGTGACCAGACGCGGGGTCAGGATCTCGAGCCCGTGCCGGGACAGGACGTGCATTCCGGCCAGGCCGACCGCGCCGAACAGCAGGTAGCGGACGAACTCGCCGGCGCCGCTGCCGCCCTGGGAGAGGACGCCGAGCGGAGAAGAGGCGCTGTAGACCATGACCGCGCCGAAGGCGAGCAGGCACAGCGCCGCGGTCAGCAGCATGCGGTGCTCGAGCGGCGGTGCGGTACGCCGCGCGCTCGTCCGGGAGCTCGTCCGGGAGCGCGCCGCCGCGCTCGCCCCCATCACCCGGCCTCCACGAGCGCGCGGAAGTGATCGCCCCGGGCCTCGAAATCGCTGTACTGGTCAAAGCTGGAGCAAGCGGGCGAGAGCAGCACCACCTCGCCGGTGCCGGCGGCCGCCCGGGCCAGCGCCACCGCGTGCTCGAGGTCGCCGGCCATCCGCAGGGGCACCCCGGCCGGCTCAAGGGCGGCGGCCAGCTCCTCGGCCGCCTCGCCAATCAGATACACGGCCCGGCAGCGGGCGGCCACCTCGCCCGCCAGTGGCGAGAAGTCCTGCTGCTTGCCGACCCCGCCGGCGATCAGGTGGACTCCTCCGGGGAAGGCCCGGAGTCCCACGATCGTGCTGGCCACGTTGGTCGCCTTGGAATCGTTCACCCAGCTCACGCCGTCGCGCACCGCGACCCGTTCCAGGCGGTGACGGACCCCGGCGAACGTGCGCAGCCCGGCGGCCACAGCCTCGGCGTCGATCCCGCGAGCCAGGCACACCGCCGCGGTGGCCATCGCGTTCTCCACGTTGTGCGCTCCCGGGAGCGCCAGGTCCTGCACGCCGATCACCGGGGTCTCCTCCCACCACAGATGTCCAGCGCGCTCGGACACCTCGGGGCCCGGGCCCGGGCCGAAGGTCACCCGCCGCGCGCAGCCGGGGAGGGCGGGGATCCCACCCTCGACCCCGGGCAACTCGGCCGGCGCCACCGCCACGTCGTAGTTGCCCTGGTTGACGAAGATCCGCAGCTTGGCCGCGACGTAGTTCGCGAAGGTGCCGTGGCGATCGAGATGGTCCGGGGAGAGGTTGAGCAGCACGGCGGCTTCCGGCGAGAAGGCCAGCGTGTCCTCGAGTTGAAACGAGGAGGCCTCGCACACCACGGTGGCCTCGGCGGGCAGGCCGCCGTCCAGGACGAGCGAGGACGCGGCGGTGCCCACGTTGCCGGCGACCGCCACGGGCAGGCCGGCCTCTCGGTGCACGTGGCCGATCCATTCGGTGGTGGTGGTCTTGCCGTTGGTGCCGGTCACCGCGACGAACTCGTTCTCCGGGATGAGCCGCCACCCCAGCTCGAGCTCACCGAGCACAGTGGCGCCCCGGGACCGCGCCGCCTGCACGACGGGCGCGTCCTGGGGTACGCCGGGGCTCTTGATGAGCGTCCTGGCGCGGGCGGCAAGGTCGACGCCTGACGCATCCAGCCGTACTTCGACGCCCGCCTTGCGAAGCCTTCCCGCGGCCAGCGCCAAACCCGGCCGGTCGGGGCGGCCGGCGTCGACGCCGATCACTTCGGCGCCGCGCGCCCGCAGGGCCAGCGCCGCGGCCACGCCCGACCGGGCCAGCCCGACCACCAGGTAGGGCCCCGGCGGCAGCGGGGGGCGCGGCTTCACGGCGCGGCCTCCGTGGGCAGCCGGAGAGGCGGCTTCACGGCGCGGCCTCCGGCGACAGCGGCGGCCTGAGCCGGCTGTCGCTCACCCCTTGATGCTCAGGCGGTACACCGTGAACGCGATCGCCGCGCAGGCCGCGGCGACGATCCAGAAGCGCAGGATGATCTTGGTCTCCGACCAGGCCTGCAGCTCGAAGTGGTGATGGATCGGCGCCATCAGGAACACGCGCTTGCGGAACATCTGGAAGGAGAACACCTGGATCAGCACCGACAGCGCCTCGACCACGAAGATCCCGCCGAGCAGGATCAAGAGCACCTCGGTGTTGGTCATCACCGCCATGCCGGCAATCGCACCGCCTATCCCGAGCGATCCCGTGTCGCCCATGAAGATGCTGGCCGGGAAGCTGTTGAACCACAAGAAGCCAATGCACGCGCCGACCAGGCAGGCGGTGAGCAGCGCCAGATCGCCCTGGCCCGGCGTGATGAACGTGATCCCGATGTAGGCCAGCAGCACGATCGCCGCGCACCCGGCGGCCAGGCCGTCCAGGCCGTCGGTCAGGTTGACCGCGCTGGTCGTGCCGGCGACGACCAGGTAGATCAGCACCGGGAACACGGGTCCGAGGTCGACGTTCGCGTCGATGAAGCGCAGGTTGACCGTCTCGTTCACGTGCGCCTTCTGGGTGGCCACCCACCACAGCCCGAGCGAGATCGCGATCGTCACCACGAGCTTGGTCCGCGCCCGCAGCCCGAGCGAGCGGCGCTTGACGATCTTGGTGTAGTCGTCGGCGAAGCCGAGCAGCGCACACGCCAGGGTCGCGCCCAGCACCCCGAGCGATTGCCAGTCCCGGGTCGAGAGGATCAGGAACGGAATCGCGAACGCGAGCACGATGATGATCCCGCCCATCGTCGGCGTCCCGGCCTTGGTCTTGTGGCCCTCGGGTCCCTCCTCGCGGATGTTCTGGCCGAACTCGCGGCGGCGCAGGAACTCGATGAACTTGGGGCTCAGGAACAGGCAGAGGAGCAGCGAGGCGGTGCCCGCGATCAGGATACGTCCGGAGACCGATCCCATCTAGACACCCACCCCATCCGAGACCGGGGCACCTTCGCGCGCGCTGAGCGCGCGGCACACCACCTCGAGCCCCACCGCCAGCGAGCCCTTGACCAGCACCACGTCGCCCGGGCGCACGAGCTCCGGCACGAGCGCGGCCGCGGTGGCGGCGTCGGGCACCGAGCGCACCTCGCCGGCGAAGCGCTCGGCCATCGCCGCGGCCAGTGGCCCGACCGTGACCAGCAGCTCGACTCCCGACCGAGCCGCCTGCTCGCCGAGCTCGCGATGGAATTCACGCTCGGTCGGTCCCAGCTCGAGCATGTCGCCGAGCACGGCCACCGAGCGGCTGCCCGGCATCCCCTCGGCCGTCTGCGCGAGGTCCTCGAGGGCGGCACGCGTCGACATCGGATTGGCGTTGTAGCAGCCATCGATCAACGTCACGCCGTCGGGCAGCGCCACATGCTGCCCGCGACCTGCGGTCAGCTCGAGCGCCACCTGGCCGCTCGGCACGACCCCTACCGCGAGGGCGGCCGCGGCCGCGGGGAGCAGATTCCGGCGCAGGTGAGCTTGGCGGAACGGCACCTCGAGCACGACCGGGCGGCCGGCCAGGTCGATCTCGACCTCGTGCTCGTCGTCGGAGCGAACCAGGCGGACCTCGCCCGCGTCGCCGAAGGTGATCGTGTGCAGGTCGGTGCGGCGGTGGGGCTCGAGCAGAGGCTCGCCGGCCGGGAGGATCGCCGTCCCCGAAGGCTTCAAAGCCGCGATCAGCTCGGCCTTGGCCGCCGCAATGGCCTCGATCGTGCCGAGCAGCTCGAGGTGCACCGGTCCGATGCTGACGATCACCCCGACGTCCGGCTCGGCCACCGCGGCCAGCTCGGCGATCTGGCCGGGGCCGCGCATGGCCATCTCGAGCACCAGCACCTCGGTGTCCGCGGGCGCGGCGAGGATCTCGAGCGGGACGCCGATCTCGGTGTTGTAGTTGGCCCGGGAGGCGACCGTGCGCCGGTGCGGCGAGAGCAGGGCGAGCAGCAGGTCCTTGGTCGAGGTCTTGCCGGTGGACCCGGTGACGCCGATCACCTGGACGTCCAGGGACCGCCGCCACGCGGTGGCCAGGCGCTGCAGCGCGGCCAGGGGATCATCGGCTGCGAGCAGCGTCCCGGGTACGGCGCAGCGAGCCGCCTCGGCGTGCTCCGGGGTGCTCAGCACCCCCCAGGCGCCAGCCGCCAGGGCGTGCGGGGCGAAGCGGCCGCCGTCGACGTGCTCGCCGGGCAGGCCGACGAACAGGGCGCCGGGCCCGGCCTGGCGCGAGTCGATGACCACCCGCTCGGGGCCGCTCGTGGCGGTCGCGGGGGCGACGAGCCGCGCCCCTGCCGCCCGTGCGACTTGCTCGGGTGTCCAAGTCCGCATGCTCTGAACGAGCAGAGTACTTGGCGGGGCGGCCGATGGGTCAGCCCGTGCCCGAGGCCATCTCCTCGGTCACCTGCTCGATCCGCTTGGCCGGCATGTGGGCGAACGCCGCGTCGCGCAACCGGGCGAGGATCGGGTTGGCCAGCGTGGAGACGCGGAGCATCGTGCGTGAATGCCGGGTCACGTGCTCGCCCCGGGGCTTGCGCTCGGCCTGGTAGTTCGCCAGGGCATCGCCGAGCGGCCCGGCGGCGAGCAGCCGGCCGAGCGCGACGGCGTCCTCGATCGCGGCGCAGGCGCCCATGGCGGCAAACGGGGTGCTCGCGTGCGCCGCGTCGCCCAGGAGCGCGACGCGCCGGTCGACCCAGGTGGGGAGCGGGTCGAGGTCCCAGGCCTCGGCGTGAGCGATCGCGTGCACCGGGGTTCCGGCGATCGCGTCGTGCAGGACGGGATACCAGCCGCGGACGTGGCGCGCCAGGGTTTCGCGTGACGGACGCGGGCCGCCGGGCGGCGCCCGGGTGATCACGTACCAGCGGGCGCGCCCCCCGCCGACGTCGGCGATCCCGCCCTTCGTCCTGCGCCCCCACAGCTCGATGTGGTGCCCGGACGGCAGCAGCGGATGGGTGAACTCGAGGACCCCGCCCGAGCCCAGATAGCCCGAGTAGTTGAGCCGCGCGCCCGGCGACACCGCCTCGCGCACGGTCGACCGGATTCCGTCGGCGCCGAGCAGCAGATCGGCCGAGGCAGCCGTGCCGTCGCTGAACCGGGCGGTGGCCCGCTCGCCGTCCTGTTCGATCGCCATGCAGGCTGAGCCGGCATGCAGCGCCTCGGGACCCACCGCGTCGGTCAACGCCGCCAGGAGATCGCCGCGCGAGCAGTCGTAGCTCGCCGCGCCGAGGCGCGACGACACCTGTCCAAGGGGCATCAACTCGAGCAGCCGGCCATCGGTGTTGCGCAGCTCGGTCGCCTGGATCGCCGACCCGACCGCGTCGAGCCGCGAGGCCGGGATGCCGAGATCGAGCAGGGCCCGGACCGCGTAGGACCAGATCGTGAATCCCGTGTCGCGGTCCTGACGATGGTCCTCTCGCTCGTATACGTCCACGGCGATACCCGCTCGCCGGAGGGCCAGCGCCACCGCCAGGCCCCCGACCCCACCGCCGATCACGACCGCGCTGCGCAGCGGTGGCGCGTCGGTTCGCAGAGCGGACGTGTGGGGAGAGGACTCCATCTGGCCAAGCTCACTCGGTTGGCAGAATTTCGGTGAGGCGCTCGCGGCGGTTGATGCCGAGCTTGGCGTAGATCCGCTGCATGTGGCTGTCCACGGTCCGCGTCGAGAGCACGAGCCGCTCGGCGATCTCCGCGTTGGTCAGCCCGCCGCGGGCCAGCGCCGCCACCTCCACTTCGCGCGCGGTGAGGTTGTGAGCGGCGGCGTCGGCCAGCCTGAGCATCGGCGTCCATGCCCCCTCGCACCGGGCGGCGAGCCGGCCGCTGTGCTCGGCGCAGGCCACCGCCTGGGGCCGGTCGCCGTCGGCCGCATGCGCCGCAGCCGCCTCGGCGCAGACCTCGGCGGCGTGCAGGAACGCACCGATCGCCTCGAATCGCTGCGCCGCGCGCTCGAGCGCCGGCCCGTCACGGCGGGCTGAGGCCTCGGCGTGATCGGCGCAGGCGGTGAGGAGCGGCAGATCGCAACGCGAGGCCACCTCCTGCAGCCCCCGAAGGGCCTGGCTCGCCGGTGCCCCGCTCCGCAGCGCCTCGTGCAGGAGCGTCGCTTTATGGATGATCACCTGATCGGCGCGGGACGCGGCGGCCAGCGCGAGCGTCCGCGCCTCGACCGGGCGGCCCTCGGCCAGCGCAATACGCAGCCTGGCCCGCACGAGCTCGCATTCCTCCACCCAGGTCAGCGGGCGCTGCTTGAGAATCGCTTCGGCCTCGCTTAGGGCGTCACGCGCGCCCGGGAGATCGCGCCGGATCGCCCTGGCCTGCGCCAGCATGGCCAGCGTGATCACGTGGATGGCGAACGGGTCCTGGGTGGGCAGGAGCGCGGCCGCCTCCTCGAGCCGGCTCTGCGCGGTGACCACGCGGCCGCGGGTCAGGGCGACCGTGCCCAGCCAGAACCCGCAGACCTCGGCCAGCACGGCATCGCCGGTGCTCTGCGCCTCGGCCAGCATCGGGGTCAGCACGGCGTCGATCTCGTCCCACTCGATGCCGGCGTCGACGCGCGCCGCCGCCCACGTCATCACCTCGATCACCGCTGCCATGGGCCGCCCCGGCACCGCGAGGACGCGGTCGGCGAAGTGCATGGCGGTCTCCGAGTCACCCGAGTACACGAGTGCGAAGGGCCCCGACCACGCGCGCCTGAACTCCTCAGGAGTCGTCGTGGCGTCGGCGAGCATCTCGTGGAGGAGGCCGGCCGCCTCGAGGTGATGACCGGCGTGGGTGGCGACCCCGATGCGCTCCCCGCGCACGAGCCGCCGCCAGGTATCGGTCGCGTAGGCATCGGCGTAGCGGTCGAGCATGGCCAGCGCGTCGTCGGTGTGACGCAGGCCGATCTGCAGGGCGACGACGCGGAAGTGAAGGACCATCGCCGCCTCTTCCTCGTTCGCCTCCCGGCCCTCGAACGGCGCGAGTACCGCCTCCACCTCGGCAAAGCGCGCGAGCGACATGAGCGGCGAGCAGACCGCCAGGGCGGTCATGGTCGTCCCGGTCAGGGCATGCGCCCGGCGCGCGTAGTCGAGCGCCAGGGACGGGTCGAACAGCGCCGTCGCGGCCCTGGCGGCCCGCATGAGCTCGGGCAGGTCCAGGCGCTCGTCGGCCTCGAGCCGCCAACGCACCGCGCGGAGCACGTCGGCTGGGCTGCATGCGTCGGCGTCCAGTAGCGCGCCGGCCAGGCGACGCGCGATCGCGTCGCGCCTTGCCCGCGCCATGCCCGCGAGGGCAACCTCGCCATACAGCGGATGGGCCAGACGGACGACTCGCGCGTCCCCGTCGACGGTGGTGGCGTCCGCGAGGCCGCCCTCCTCGAGCGACTGGAGCCGCGGCTCCCCGATCACCCCGAGGAACACCTGGTAGGCCAGCGGCTCGCCGAAGGCGAGTAACTCCAGGCCGTCGCGCTCCTCGACGGTCAGCCCCTCCAGACGCCGGTCGATGAGCTCGTGAATCCGGCGCGGCGGCCTCGGCGGCGAGGCGAATCCCCACTCGGTGCCGTCCGAGCGCAGCACGCCCTCGGCCACGGCGCCGCGGACGAGCTCGACCGCGAACAGCGGGAGCCCGAGACTGCGCTCCTGCACCCAGCTCACGACCTCGGGCGCCACCTCGCCGGGCAGCGCCCCCCGGACCATCCGCGCCACCTCGGGGTCCGAGAGGGGCTGCAGATCGATGCGATGCAGGTGCTCGTCCTTCCACAGCGCCATCACCGCGTCCGGGGTGGGCTCCCCGTCGCGGACGCAGACGAGCAGGTCGGTCGACCCAGTCACGGCAAGATGGAGGGCCAGCGCGGCCGTGGCCTCGTCGAGCAGATGCGCGTCGTCCAGGACCACCACCGTCCGGCCCGGTCCGTGATCCCGAAGGCTGGCCGCGATGGTCTGAAACGCGCTCAGGCGATCGAGCCCCCGCTGCGGAGTCGAGGGGAGCAGATGGGCCACGGCGGCGAACGGAATGGTCGCCGCCGACGCCGTCCCCTGACCGCGCACCACGCGCTCCCCGGCCCGCTCGCGGCGCCGTCCGATCTCCCGCGCCAGCCGGCTCTTCCCACAACCCGCGCGCCCGACGAGCACGACGCCGCCCGAGCCGTCGCCCGAGAGCAGCGTCTCGATCAGCGCGAGCTCTTCTTCGCGGCCCGTCAGCGTCCACTGCTGCGCCCACGGTGGCGGCACGACCGCTTCGGTGGGCTCGCCGGTGCTCGGCGGCATCGCGCGCAGCATACGCCGGTTGCCCTGCGTCAGTGGACTTTCCACTCCTCGTGCCCGGCTTCGACTGCCGCGAGCTTGGCCCGCGCCAACGCGAGCGCGGCGGGGACGCCGGCCGGCTCGATCCCGAGCGCCTGCGCGATCACCTCGTCAGCGGCGCCGCTGCGGGCCAGACGCAGCGCCACCGCGTACGCGAACGGGAGCTCCTGCGCCGCGTCCTCGAAGTGATCCTCCGACATGCCCCGCAGCCTGGCAGCCCGGGGGCGCCCGAGCATCGGTAACGAGCTACCGAACCGTGGGCCGGGTCAGGTTCGGTACCCGATTACCGATTCGCGATCCGAGGCCGGGACCTAGCGTGGCGATCCGCAGATGCACAACGCAACCAGGGGGTTCGACCATGACTGAAGCCACGACCACGCGAAGGGGGACGGGATCATGCTGGCGAGACTGATCAGCAGACGGGCGGCGCTCACGGCCGCCGTGGTCGGGGCGGTGTGCGCGGCGCTGCTGGCGGCGGCGCCGGGTGCGCTGGCCGCCGCCCCGGGGGAGCTCTTCTGGGCCAGCGGCGACTCGATCAGCACCGTGGGAACCGATGGCAGCGCGGTGAGACCGGGCCTCATCTCCGGCCTCAACGTGCCGCCTTGGGTGGCCGTCGACGCTCAGCACGTTTACTGGACCGACCCGACCGACGGCAAGATCGGGCGGGCGAACCTCGACGGCACCGGCGTCGATCCCAGCTTCATCACGAACGTCGGCAGGGCCTGGGACGTGGCGGTCGACGGTCAGCACATCTACTGGACCACCACCAACGACGGTGCGATCGGGCGGGCGAATCTCGACGGTAGCGGAGTGAACCCGAACTTCATCACCAATCAGGGCGCCAACGCGGGGCTGGCCGTAGACGCTCAGCACATCTATTGGGCCAATCCGGCCGGCAGCGCGATCGGCGAGGCCAACATCGACGGTACCGGACCGGACCCGACGTTCATCCCCGGAGCCAGCAATCCGGACGGGGTGGCGGTCGACGGGCAGCACATCTACTGGGCGAACTTCGACTCGGCAACGCTCGGGCGCGCGAGCCTCGACGGCACCGCGGTCAACCAGGACTTCATCCCGCTCCCGCACGGCAGCGTTCCGATCGGCGTCGCAGTCGACGCCCAGCACATCTACTGGAGCGACGGGTTTACGGGTGACATCGAGAAGGCCAACATCGACGGAACCGGCGGCGACTCGACCGTGACCCAGGACGTGGACAGCCCGGACGGGATCGCGGTCCTGACGCTGCCGCTCGCCCAGGCCGCGCCGAGCGCGCTCGGCTTCGCGAGCCAGGCGCAGGGCACGGTCAGCCCGCCGCAGACGGTCACGATCACCAACGGCGGCCAGCAGCCGCTGTCGGTGAGCGGCCTGGTGTTCTCCGGGACCGGCGCGGGCGATTACCTGGTGGGCTCGGATACATGCCGAACCGCGGTGGCGCCGGGGCAGAGCTGCCAGGCGGCGATCCGCTTCGCCCCGCAGGCGCCCGGGGCCAGCACCGCCACCCTGCAGATCCAGAGCAACGACCCCAACAGCCCCACGACGGTCGCCCTGTCGGGATCGAGCCCACCGACCGGACACGGGCTCTACTGGACGAACTCGGGCGACGGCACGATGGGAGAGGCGGGCCTCGACGGCACCGGCGCCGATCAGAGCCTGATCACCGGCGCGAGCAGCCCGTCCGGGGTGGCCCTCGACGATCAGCACCTCTACTGGACCGATTCCGCGGCGGGCACGATCGGCAAGGCCGGCCTGGACGGCAGCGGCGCCGATCCGAGCCTGATCAGCGGCGCAAACCGCCCGTCCGCCGTGGCGGTCGACCAGAATCACATCTATTGGACCAACACCGGCAGCGGCAACCCGGGCGCCGACACGATCGGCGAGGCGAACCTCAACGGCAGCGGCGTGGATGAGAGCCTCATCTCCGGTGCCAGCGATCCGCAGGGTGTCGCGGTCAACGGACAGCACATCTACTGGACCAACACCGCCGCCGACACGATCGGCGAGGCCAACCTGGACGGCACCGGCGTCAACCAGGCGTTCGTCAACCTGACCCCGGGCAGCTCGCCGGCCGGGCTGGCCATCGACGGGCAGCACATCTACTGGAGCAACGCGGGCGCGGGCACGATCGGGCGGGCGAATCTCGACGGCACCGGCGTTGACCAGAGCTTAATCGACACCGGCAGTGGGACCGCCCCGGGCGGGCTGGCGCTGGACGGCCAGCACATCTACTGGACGAACTTCGCCTCCGGCACGATCGGCGAGGCGAACCTCGACGGCAGCGGCGTG
This sequence comes from Solirubrobacterales bacterium, assembly GCA_019241635.1. Classification (GTDB taxonomy): domain Bacteria; phylum Actinomycetota; class Thermoleophilia; order Solirubrobacterales; family Solirubrobacteraceae; genus Palsa-465. The sequence continues at coordinate 38,031 of JAFAWR010000116.1, read as the reverse complement.
AACCCAACCTTCCTCACCGGGGCCCGGCATCCGGCCGGAGTGGCGGCGCTGACGCTCCCGAGCGTACAGACGGCGACGGCTGCGCTGAACTTCGCCGGCCAGCCGCTGGGCACGGTCAGTCCACCCCAGCCGGTCACGATCACCAACGGCGGCGATCTGCCGCTGTCGGTCACCGGCCTGGGGTTCAACGGGCCATCGGCGGCCGACTACCTGGTCAGCTCGGATACCTGCGTGAGCCCGCTCGTGCACGGGCAAAGCTGCCAGGCGACGATCCGCTTCTCGCCCCAGGGGCAGGGGGCCAGCCACGCCGTGTTCCTAATCCACAGCAACGATCCGAACGGCCAGCTGGGGGTGGCGCTGAACGGCACCGGCGTGCCGGCCGGCCAAGGACCCGCCGGGCCCGCTGGGCCCATCGGGCCCGCTGGGCCCACCGGGCCCGCTGGGCCCACCGGGCCCCAGGGCTCGGCCGGGGCGAACGGCTCACCGGGACCCGCCGGGCCGCGTGGAGCGACCGGCGCGACCGGCCCGGCCGGCCCCTCCGGCACGGTGGTGTGCCGCCGCACCCGCCGGGCCAGGCTGCTGTGCTCGCTCGAGTTCGCCCCCGGCACGTGGCGGGCCAACGGCGTCGCCGCGCGACTCCAGGTCAGGCTCGCTCGCGGCGGGCGTACGGTGATGCACGGGACGCTCGCCCTCCCGGGCCGTGTGCGCGCCGTGTATGAGCTGCCGCTTGGACCGCTGCCCCGCGGCCGCTACGAGCTGACGATCGCCGGTGGCCACAGGCTCGTGCTGCGCCACGCAGTAACCATCCCCTGAGCAGAGACAGCGCGCTCGCCGTCCGGTCATGCGGCGAGCGCGCCACCCAGGGCCTCGCGCGCGACGGTCACGTCATCGAACGGGATCTTCCGCCCGCCCTCGAACTCCTGGCCCTGCTCATGGCCCTTGCCCGCGATCACCACCACGTCGCCCGGCCGCGCGCCCGCGATCGCGCTGGCGATCGCGCGGCGGCGGTCGACGTCGTGCTCCACCCGATCTCCCGCGCCCGTAAGGATCTCGCGGACGATCGCCTCCGGATCCTCCGAACGGGGGTTGTCCGAGGTGACGATCACCCGGTCGGCCAGGCGGGCGGCGATCTCCCCCATGAGCGGCCGCTTGCCGCGGTCACGGTCGCCGCCGCAGCCGAACACCACGTGCAGGCGGCCGCCCTGACCGGCATCGGCGAGCAACCCGCGTGCCGCCTGGAGCACGTTCTGAAGCGAGTCCGGAGTGTGGGCGTAATCGACCAGCACCGCGAACGCCTGGCCGGCGTCGACCGGCTGAAACCGGCCGGGGACGTGACCCGCGGTTTCGATCGCCGCGGCCGCGGTGTCCAGCGAGACGCCCAGCGCGCGCACGGCGGCCAGCGCGCCGAGCACGTTGTAGACGTTGAAGCGCCCCGGGAGCGGCGAGGACAGCTCAATCTCCCGGTCGGGCCCATGCACGGTGAAGCGCGATCCGCCGAGGCTGGTCTGGAGGCCGGCGGCGCGGTAGTCGGCCTCGCGGTCGACCGCGAAGGTCACGATCGGTCCCCCCCGGCCCAGCTCGTCGGCCAGCCGGGCACCGTACGGGTCGTCGAGGTTGACCACCGCGTGCCGGGCCCGCCCTGGCTCGAACAGGCGCCGCTTGGACTCGAAGTAGTCCTCCATCGTGCCGTGGAAGTCCAGGTGGTCCTGGGTCAGGTTGGTGAAGATCGCCGCGGCGAAGTGAATCGCGTCGGCGCGGTGGAGCTTGAGCGCGTGCGAGGAGACCTCCATCGCGCAGGCCACGTCGCCCGCGTCGAGCATCTCGCGGAACGTCCGCTGCAGCTCGATCGCCTCCGGTGTCGTGCGCTCGACGCCCCGCTCAGCGCCGCCGATCACGCTCTTGACCGTGCCGAGCAGGCCGGTCTGGCGTCCGTCAGCCTCGAGCAGGGCCTGGACCAGGAACGCGGTTGTGGTCTTGCCGTTCGTGCCGGTGACGCCGACGATCTCGAGCCCGGCCGTCGGGTCGCCGTAGAACGCGGCCGCCGCCGGGGCCATCGCCGCCCGCACGCTGGCCACCCGCACCTCGGGGACCCCCAGCCCGAGCGGGCGCTCGACGACGAGCGCCGCCGCGCCGCGGGCGATCGCGTCGGGAGCGAAATCGTGGCCGTCGCGGGTGAACCCGGGGACGCAGAAGAACAACGTCCCCGGTGCAGCGAGGCGGTTGTCGTAGGCCAGGCCGGCGATCTCCACGGCGCCGGCCCGACCGGGCGTATCGTCAGGCAGCAGTCGGTCTAGGCGCACGACGGGCAGCGTACTTGCCGGCCAGGAGCGAACCACGCCGGAACTCACGCCAGCTCGGCCAGGGCGGACCGGAGGACCGCGGCGGCGGTGGGCCGCTCGCTCAGCTCCGCCGGCACGCGCAGCGGGCCCCGGGCCGCCTCGACGTCGGCGGCGGTCAGGTGGTCCTCGACCGCCACGACCAGCCCCCAATCGGCGAGCTTGCGGGTCAGCTGGTACTGGTGGTCGTCCACGTGCTCACCCAGGGCGGCGCGGCGCGGGACCACGATCGGTCGCCGCCCGGCCGCGAGCGCGGAGGCGATGATCCCGGCCCCGCCGTGGCAGACCACCACCGCGGCCGTGCGGACGGCCGCTTCGAGCTCGTCCCGGCGCAGGTGAGCGCTCGCCTGCGCCCCGGGCGCGGTCCACCGGGCTGGCCCGACCTGGGCGAGGACAGGGTCGGGCAGCAGCCCGTCCTCGATCCCCCGGCTCACGATGCCGAGCAGCCGGGTGTAAGGCTGGCGATGGGTGCCGACGGCGACGAACGTTCCCGATCCGTCCGGCGATCCGCCCTCGACGAGGTTCTCGAGCAGCGTCGGGCGGCACACCACGGCCCGCGGCAGCGCGGGCGCCAGCTCGGGCCACTGCACGACGACCCGGGCGGCGAACCGGGAGAGCAGCCGGGCGGTCTTGCTCGGACTGTTGACCCGCGCCATGGTCTCGACGTAGACCAGGCGGGCGCCGGCCAGGCGCGCCAGCAGGCAGAACGGCGCCACCACGCCCGCGCCCGAGCTGACCACGATGCGGGGGCGCCGGAGGACCAGCCGCGCCGCCCCGACCAGGTTTGCTACGGCCCGGAGCGGGCTGCGGCCGAACTCCTGCAGCAGCTCCACATCGGACGCCGTGCTCCGCAGGGCCTCCCCGCGCGGTGTCCGCGAGGTCACCCACACGGGCTCGGCGCCGTCCAGGACCTGCGGGGCGAGCACCCTGAGCAGATCGAGGTGCCCGCCGGCGGAGGCGGCAAGGAAGATGCGCTCGGGCTTCCTCACGCGGCAGCCCAGGCCGACGATGTCTCGAGCGCCTGCTGGACCTGCTGGCTGAAGCGCTCGCGAAATGCGGCGGCCGAGAACTGCTCCGCGTGCCGGCGGATGACGCCGGTGTCGAACTCGCGGGCGTTGAACTCGCGCAGCGTGCGTTCGAGCGCGGGGGCGTCATCCGGGGGCACCAGCCGTCCGGTGATACCTTCGCGTACGGTCTCGAGCGCGCCCCCGGCCGCCGCCGCGATCACCGGGCGTCCAGCGGCCTGCGCCTCCACCGCCGCGATCCCGAACTCCTCGACGTTGGGCAGGACCAGGGCGCGCGCGTTGGCGTAGAGATCGACGAGCTCCTGGTCCTCGACGCGACCGAGGAACTCGACCCGCTTGCGGTATTTCTCCCGCAGGCGCGGCAGTTCGGGTCCGCCCCCCACGACCTTCAGGCGCTGGCCGGCCTCGCTGGCCGCTTGCGCGGCGAGGTCGATCCGCTTGTGGGGCACGAGCTCGGTGACGGCCAGGAAGTAGTCGTCCGGCTCGCCGGACCGGAATCGTTCCACCTCGACCGGCGGGTGAACGATCGCTGAGTCGCGCCCGTAGATCTCACGGATCCGCCGCTGCGTGTGCCGGGAGTTGGCGACGTAACGCGTCACCCGCCCCGCGGCCTTCACATCCCAGCGCCGGATGGCGGCCAGGACCCCCCCGAGGGCCGGGCGGAGGGCGGGCGACACTTCGGACATCGCCCGCTCGCGCTCGAACCACGCGTATCTGAACGGGGTGTGGCAGTAGCACACGTGCACTGCCCCCTCCGGCGCGTGCACCCCGTGGGCGAACGCGCTGCTGCTCGAGACGATGACAGACCGCTCTTGGATGCCAAAGCCTTCGACCGCGAGCGGAAACAGCGGCAGGAGCTTGCGAAAGTCGCTCTGGGTGACGCCGGTACGCTGCAGGACCGAGGTGGTGACCGGGTGTCCGCTGAACCGGCCCTCGGTTCCCTCGCGGTCGTAGAGCAGCGTGTACACCGGCGCCTGCGGCCACATGTCGGCCATCGCAGCAAACGTCCGCTCGGCGCCGCGCAGCACCAGGAGGTAGTCGTGGACCAGGGCCACCGGTTCGTTGTCGATCGTTGCCACGCTCATACGGGTTGGGACCCTCCCGCGCGTGGCCGCAGCACGAAGCGGACCTGATTCGAGAACAGCTCTTCGTCCGGATAGTGGGCGAGGCGCTCGCGCAGCTCCGGCGTCAGCAGGTCACGCCCCAGGTCGGGGAGCGTCACGTCCTCGGCGAGGATCTCGAAGTGTTCTGAGAAGAGGGCCCGGAAATCAGCTCGGGTCAGCCGGTTCAGGTACGTGTTGGTCTTGAAGTCCTCGCTCAGGAGATGCAGCCAGGGCTCGGTTCGGCGCTCGCGTCCGTTCGGCGCGAGCAGCGTCCGCGGCTTCCACTCGACCAGGTGTCCGCCGGTGATCCCCGTGAATACGTTGGGGCGAATCACGGCGATTCCGGACGGTTTCAACCACCGCGCCATGCGCGGCACGAGCCGGCGCAACCCGTCGGCGGCGATGTGCTCGAACACGTCCTCGGAGTAGACGAGGTCGAGCTGGCCGGGCTCCAGGTCAAGCTCTGCCGCGTCGGCGACGAGCACGCGGCCCGGCTCATGCGCCGGCATTCGCAGTCCGCGCCTCGTCAGGGTCTGGCGGAAGGCGCGGTTATCGCGCCAGTCGAAGAGGCTGCGGCGCACGAGCGTCTTGACGAACCGCTCCAGGCCGTTTCGACGGTACACCCGGGCCAGCGCGCGCAGCGACAAGCGGACCACAGGCACCTCAGCATCCACGCCGCGAACGTCTACGCCCATTGCGCGGAGGGCAAGCAGCCGATAAGGACGTTCGCCCACGCCGATCTCGAACACGCGAGCCTGGGTCAGGGGTATGCCGGAGTGTTGGCGCAGCAGTTCGTCGTAGACGCGCAGATCCGGGAAGACGTCAAAGCTCATCGGCTCCTTCAGGTGCTCCAGGTAATGGCGCACCAAGTCGGCGTTCTCGCGCGCCTTGATCCGGAACGGCACGGCGTCCGTGGAGGGCGCCATCTTCGTGCCGGACGTCATGTCATCACGGCCGATGGCTCTTGCGTGCGCAGCACTCGTTCCACCGCGGGCGGGCTCATGTTGGCCCGCAGGGCCACGCGTTGGAGCGCAGCGCTCCGCCACTCCACGATCGCCTCGTCACTGAGTCGCAGCACGCCGACGAGTTCATCGTCGCTCAGCCCGTGCTGGTAGGACAGCCGCAGCAGATCCTGACTTCCGGGATCGAGCGTCTCGAGCGCCATCGCCACGTTGCTCGCCCAGGCGCGACGGTTGACCGCGTCGTGCACCCGGCTCGCGTAGGCGCTCATCGGAACGGCATCCCGGAAAGCGAGCAGCCCGAGCAGCATCCAGAGCACCTGCGGAGGGCCGTCGTCGGTGAAGTAAGACTCGATCAGCCCGATCACGACGAGCGACAGTGCGCCCACCACCACCGCGGCCCCGAGCGCTTTCTGGAGCGGGTCGCGGTCGCGCCGCGCCGCGAAGCCGGCCGCGATCATCGTGGTCGCGAGGCCGAGAAAGATCACCACCAGGATCACTCCGCCCCGATAGAGGAGGTTGACGTACAGCGACTCGGTCCAGGGGAAATTGGCGAATTGCGCCGGCAGCACCGGGCCGTACCCGGTGGTCACGTGGCCCTTGAGGGCGGGCAGCAACTCATTCGTCCACAGGTCGTAGCGGTACTGGATCGTCGACGGGACCAGCGCCGATCCCTGCGTACCGGGGGCACGCCCGTACTCCTGCGTCACGCGCGCGTCGATCCGCGCGCCGAACAGCAGAAGACCCGCCACGATCACCACGGCCAGGCCGGCGAACACGCGCGTGATCCCCTTGAACCAAACCCCCAGGATCGCCACGCCGGCCACCAGAGCGATGATCGGCGCGATGCTGAGCGTCTCGAGCAGTGCTGCCGCGTCGATCAACGCGATCAGGATCAGGAAGCTGCGCCTCATCACGTCGGTCACGCCGCCGAGCAGCAACGCGGCGATCGTGAGCAGGTACATCAGCAGGTACCCGGCCAGGTTGTGCCAGAGCGGAAACGGGCCGGTGACCCGGGCGGCGCTGTCGCCCGCCGAATACACATCGTTCCCGGTCAGGGTCACGATCAGGCTGCGGATGCCCGGCAGGTTGAACTGCTGACCGAGCGCGAGCAGCGCGACCGGAAGGCTGGCCCACAGCATCACCCTCAGGGCGAGGCGCCGGCGCTCCGGCGTCCGCGCCGTCACCGCGGTCGCGCGATAGAGCAGCAGGAACTGGAGCGGGCCGAGCAGCGTGTCGAGCTCGCCCCGGTTGATGTGCTGGCCCTGCGAGAGCAGATCCCAACCCCCGATGCACAGGGTCGCCACCGCGTAGAGCAGGGCCATCCAGTCGAGCGCCGTCCAGCGCACGAAACGACGGGCTGAGACCAGGAGGATCACCCCGACACCGCCGATCAGCACCTCCGAGAAGCGGAAGCCGGGGACGGGGATGCCTCGCGCCAGGCCGGCGCAGGCCGGGGCCAGGGCGGCTAGGAGCACCAGCCCGATCATTTCGTTCAGCGCGACCGCGAAGGCCACGGCGATCGCGGCGATCAGCGCCAGGCCGACCAGCGGCGAGAGCCCGGTGGCCGCAGCCACCAGCGCCATCGCCACGGCCGCCACCGCGGCTAGGAACAGGTGATAGCGCTGGACGTCGAATGGAAGCCGCAGCGGCTCCGCGCCACCGAACGACGAGACGGATGCCAGTTGCTGCCCCCCGAGCCCGAGGCGCGTGCCGTCAAGCGGAGACTGCACCGACGAGCGACGGGTCGTGCGTAGCAACCTGTCCACCGCGCGGCGTCAGCAGCGCCCACGCCGGCACCAGGCCAAAGTTGGCCAGCTCCTCCGACATGCGCCGGACCTCTGCATTGCGGGCGCCGCTGCGGACCACGACGACAGTCAGATCGCAGTTCAGCGCCACGGCCTCGCCTCCCATTCCGGGCGGCGCGGCGTGCACGAGCACGACCGACTCGTCGCCGTCGTACTCGTGACCGTTGGTTAGCGACGCAGGCAGCGCGCCCGTGCGAGCGTCGACGTAGCGAACGCCGTGCCCCGAGCGCGCGAGCAGCCGCGTCACTTCGTCTGCCTCTTGCACGGACGCCCCGTCGGCCGGCAGGATCGCCACGCGGGCCGGGACGTGATCGGTCAGCGAGGCCCACCGCTCGAGCATGGCGTGAGCGGCATCGACCGAGAGGCGGTCGGCCGGCGTGGCCGGGCACCCGAACTGGTTGGAGAGCGAGCGGGCGTCGGTTACGCGCGGATCCGAGCGTTCCCAAGCGACGAGCAGCACGATCCCGAGGATCAGGCCCAGTACGGCTCCGATCGCCACCGTACGGCTTTTCTGCGTCGTCGCCGCCGGCGCGACGGGGCTGGGCAGCGAGATGATCTGGAGCGAGGACGGGACGATTCCCGCCGCGACCGGACTGGCACCGGCCAGCAGGCTCGCTGCCGAGCGGGCGCCCTCGGTCGCCACGCGCGGATCGGTCGCCTTGAAGCTGATTTGCAGAATGGAGGTGTTCTGCGTGTTGACTACGGTCAGGTTCTGCGCCACCTGGGCGGGCGACTGCCCGACCGCCTTGCCGACATCGCGCAGCAGCGTGTCGTCGGAGGGGATGATCCCGGCGTAGGTGGTGGCCAGCTTGTCGGCGTCGGACGGATTGATGCCGATGCTGGGGCCCCCGGCGTCCGCCGGCACGATCAGTACCACCTGGGCCATGTACGGATCTGCCTGCGATGGCGGCTGGGGGGTGGCCGGCGCCGTGCCCGACGCGGCAGCCGCTGCGGCAGCGGGGTTGGGCGTGGCCACCGACGGATCCTGCACGACCTTGAGCGTCCCGGGTGACACCACGGAGCTGGCCGGCTTGGACGCGCTGAGACCGCGGGCGATAGCCCGGGCCCCGGCCACCGCCGCCTTCCGCGTGCTGGCGAAGAACTGCAGGGTGACCACCGAACCCTTGGAGGGCGGCGCGGTGATCGCGCCTATCGGCTTCACGTGCGCGGTCTTGGCAAGGTAGCTCTGAAGCGTCGTATCGTTGGGCAGCGCCCCGGAATAGGTTGCCGCCAGGTTGCTCGCGTTCGGATTGCCGCCGGCGACCGGCCCGGACGCGGACGTGACCACGACTGCCGACTGCGCGCTGTAGGTCGCCGACTGCAGGCCGGCCACCGCGTACGCAATCGCCGCCACGACGACGATTGACACCGGCACGATCCAGAGCCGGCGCAGGGGTAGGACCGACCGTCCGACCCGCCGGCTGCGGGCTGGGGTGCTCAAACTCATCGGCGCGCCTCCACGGGTCGCGATTCACCTGGATTGGAGGATGCTCGTATCTGCGCGAGGGCAAGATGTTGCTTTGTCATGTCCGGTTCCGATCGTCTTCGAGGGAAGGGGACCTGCGGCGCGAAGGCGCCGGCAAGCGCGTCCGCTTGCGAGGCCGCTTGACGACCCGCCACCACCCGCGAGCAACTCGGCCTTGCCCGCATTCCAACGAGGTCGTCTCTACGACTGTACCCCGGATCGGCTCTGGGTTACCGAGTTCTTCGCGAGATTCCACCCAACTGGAGAGTCAGTGCAGATTCAGCGCCGTCTCGAGCTGCCGGACCTGTTCGCGCCAGCGCCGGCGCTGGACCTCCCGGGCCTCCGGCGCCGCGGCGCTGAGCTCATCGCACCGGCGGAACGCCTCCGTGATGCCGCCGGCAATGCCGTTCGCGTCGTTCTCGACCAATACCGCATACGGGAACAGCTCGTCGAGGTGAGGCCAGCGCGACAGCACCAGCGGGCGAAGCGCGTCCACCGCCTCGTGGGCCGAGCGTTGGACCGACTGGTCTCGGCGGGTCAGCGCCATGACCACATCGGCGTCGGCCAGCGCCGACGTGTACTCGTCGGGCCCGAGGTAGCCCAACCACTCGACGTTGGGTGAGGCGAGCCGCTCGGTCGCCGGCGGACGGCGGCGGAGGTCGCCGGTGATCTGGAAGCGGATCTCCGGCAGTTGCCGCGCCGCCTCGAGCACCGCCTCGAGGGGCTCGTCCGGCGCGAAAGTACAAACGTACAGGAGCCGGCGCTCGGCGGAGCAGTCGTGCGGCTCGACCTGATCGGACCACACCATCGGAGCCTCGTGCACGACCAGCGCGCGCCCCTTCCACCGCTTTATCTGGAGCCCGAGCGTCGGCGTCGTCACGATGCAACCCGCTGCTCGGGGCACGAGCGCGGCCAGGAACGGACGCATAACGCGGTCGATGCGAGCCGACTCCAGCCCGAAGGAGGCGGGATGAGTGTCGATCACGACGCGCGCCCCGGCCGTCCGCGCCCAGGCGAGCACGAGCGCGGCGGCGGGAACAGGCGGCGCCTGCACGATCACCGCACGCGGCCGCCGCCGGACCAGGTAGGCGATCGTGCGAAGCGCGCTGACCACGTAGCGCAGCGGGACGAACGCCTTGTTCTGGATTCGCATGTCGTAGAAGACGCGACCCTCGCCGCCGAGCGCCCTGGAAATCGATCCCGCGCGGCTGCCCTCGGGCACCCATGCGATGAACGCCATGCTGGGTCGCTGGTTCAAGCGGCCGGAGGATAACAACGGCTACTTTGATCGCGGTGCCCGGTCTGCTCATCGTCAACGCCGACGACCTCGGCCTCGATACGAATTCCACCGATGCGATCCTCAGCTGCTTTCGCGCCGGCTCGATCACCAGTGCCACCGGCATGGTGTGGATGCAGGACTCCGATCGCGCGGCCGAGATGGCGCGCGATGCACAGCTTCCGACCGGAATTCACCTGAACCTGATCGAGCCGTTCACCGCTCCCGACGTACCAGTGCGCGTTGCCGCCACCCAGCGCCGAGTGGTCGAGCGGCTGCGAACCCGCGATGTTCGCGCCCAGCTGTATCACCCGGGATGGTCGGCCGACTTCGAGCAGTGCATCGCCGATCAGCTCACGCGTTTCCACGAGCTGTACGGCCGCTCCCCCACCCACGCCGACGGTCATCAGCACATGCATCTCGCGCTCAACGCACTGTTCGCCCGCGCGCTTGGGCCGGTGGGCAAGTGCCGGCGCCCGGTCAATCGTCTGCCCGGCGACAGTCCGGCGCACAAGCGCGCGGCGCGCGCCGCGCTCGCCGCGGTCGTGCGCGCGCGCTTTCTCACGACCTACCGTTGCTTCTCTGTGCGCTCGCTTCATCCTGCGCTCGGCGGCGTCGATCTGGACCAGTCGCTTGCCCGATCTCAGCACGCGTCGGTCGAGCTCATGGTTCATCCCGGTTATCCGGACGAGCTGCGGCTGCTCAGTGCGCCGGAATGGCCCGCGCGGTTGGGCGCTCACCGCCTGGGTACGTTCGAAGACCTGGGCCTATGAGGATCCTGACCATGGCGACCAGGTTGGCCGCGATCGGCGGGCTCGAGCTGGCCCAGCTCGAAGCCGCTCGCCAGCTGCGCGAGCGCGGGCACCGCATCCAGCTGCTCTACACAGAGGACGGCGACCTGTCCGAGCGCTGGCAGCGGACCGTGGACCAGCGGATTCGCGTAAGGGGGTATGCCCTGTTCCGGGGCGCGCCCGTCCGGTCGGCGGCCGCCGTGGCCGGCGTCGTCGCCGGAATTCGCCGACTCGGCCCCGACGCCGTGTACGTGCACCACCAGCATCACGCTCCAAGCGCGGCGCTCGCGGGCAGGCCCGTCGTCTGCCACTTGCACCTGCCTCCGGCCCCCAAGCGCTCCCTTCAGGACGAGCTCGCGCTACGTCGATGCCGGCGACTGATCGCGGTCTCGCGTTTCACCGCCAGCCAGTGGAGCGAGACGCTCGGTATCCCGCTCGAGCGCTTCGCGGTGGTAGCCAATGGCGTCGACGCAACCCGCTTCTCGCCCGCCGATATGGCGACGCGCGAGCGGGTCCGCGCCGAGCTCGGGCTTCCGGTCGACCGGTTCCTGGTCGTGTTTGCCGGCCGAGTCGATCCCGACAAGGGATTGGACCGGGCGCTCGAGACGATCGGGCGGCTCGGCGGCACCGAGTACCACCTGGCGATCGCCGGCGAGGCCAACCCGGGCAGCTTTCACGGCGACGCGGCAGCAGCCCGCGCCTATGCTGAAGGCTTGCGTACTCGCTACGCGGACGCCGCCGTCACCTGGCTGGGGCGCCTGCCCGACACATCAGCTCTGCTGGCCGCCGGCGATGTGGTCATCCTGCCGAGTCGGTTTCCCGATCCGCTTCCGCTGATCGTGCTCGAGACGCTGGCCAGCGGCACTCCTATCGTCGCCAGCGCGGTCGGCGGCATCCCGGAGATGCTGACCGGATCCCTGGCGGCGAACCTCGTCGCCTCAGGCGACCCAGAGGAGTTCGCCGAGCGCCTGCGGGCTCTTCGAACCTGGCGCACCGATCATCCCGAGCTCGGCCTCGCGGGTCGCGAGCACGTCGAGCGCAGCTACAGCTGGGACCGCATGGGCGATCAGGTCGCCCGCGTGATCGAGGAAGCGGCGGCGGGAGACGCGCGTGCCTGAGCATTCGTACTACACGTACATGGACGAGCGGCCGGTCGCCTGGGATCCGCATGATCCGTCCGAGCTCCCGTTTGCCGGCGCCGCCTACATCGGCGGCTACCTGCGCGAGTTCGAACGCCACTGGCTGGGCCCGTCACTCAGCTTCTATGTGACGCATCACACGATCAAGCTCCCTACTTACGGTTCCGACGTCGTGGTCGTCCTGCTCAACGATGAATGGTTCCGGACCCCGGCGTACACCGGATGCGTGCGGGCGATTCTCCGCAACCTGCCCGGCCAGCCCTGGTTCCCATGGGACACGCTCGCCCCGCCGAGCTGGGCCGCCGCGTACGCCGCTGCCAACCACGTGCGGGTAGTCGCCGAGGGTCGCCGCTCCGACCGACACGCCGCCCGCGCCCAGCGCGCGCGAGGCTGGCCGGCGATGCGCAGCGACAACGCGATCGACGTGCCGCTTGGCTACTACCACCAGCCCGAGAAGCCGATCACGCCGCTGCATGAGCGCACCAACGACGTTTTCTTCGCGGGCAGCCTCCTGCACGACATGCAGAAGGCGGGCTGGAAGCGCGCCCTCAAGCGCCTCGCCGGGAACCCTAAGACCGTCTATCGCAGGATCATGATCCGTGAGCTCGAGCAGTTCCGCCGTCGGCGTCCGGAGGTTCGGGCAAAAGTTACGGTGAGCGGGGATTTCCGTGCCCTGGCCGACTCCGACGTGAGCTCGTACGCCGACGACATGATGGACGCCCGAATCGCGCTCGTGCCGCGCGGCACCGCCGCCGAGAGCTACCGGCTATTCGAGGCCTGGCGCTACGGCTGCATCGTGGTGTGCGAGCAGCTGCCACCGCGTTGGTTCCTCCAAGGCGCGCCGGCCATCACCCTGCGCGCGTGGAGCGAGCTCGAGCCGGTGCTGGACGATCTGCTGAGCGACCCGGAACGCCAACAGGCTCTGCACGAGGCCTCGCTTGCCTGGTGGCGGGACGTGTGCGCGGAGCAGGTGGTTGGACGACGGTTGGCCAAGCAGCTGCGATGAGGCCAGAGGGTCCGGTCGACGAAGGTGAGCGCCTGCGGATTCTGCACGTGGTCGACCACGTGCGCAACGTCGGCAACGGGATCGTGAACGTCGTCGTCGATCTGGCCTGCGCTCAATCCGCCGCCGGAGATGAGGTTGGGATCGCTTCCGCCGGCGGCGATTATGAGCCGCTGCTGCGCACACACGGGGTTCGTCATCACCAGGTAGTGCGAGAGGATTCGCCAACGGGGCGAGCGCGCCTGGTGCGTCGGCTCGGCGGGGTCATTCGCGAGGTGCGCCCGGACGTGTTGAACGCACACCGTCCCTACGCAACGGTGGCGGGTCGACTGCTGCGCCCGCTCCATCGATCCGCGTTGATCGCCACCGACCACAACGAGTTCGAGGCCAAAGGACGCTGGCTGCGCCTCGCGGACCTCATCATCGCCGTGAGCGAGGGTGCCGCCGGCTCCCTGGCGGGGGGCGGCGTCGACCGCGAGCGGATCCGGGTGGTTCAGAATGGACCGCTGTTCGGCGCCCGCCGATCGCTTGTCGCCGAGTCCGAGCGGGCACCGCTGGAGCGTCCGGCGATCGTGACCGTTGCCGGTCTGGTGGAGCGCAAGGGCGTGCATGTGCTGCTCGCCGCGTTCGAGATAGTCGCCGCGAGCAATCCAGAAGTCCACCTGTATTTCGTCGGAGACGGGCCTGAGCGCGCGGCGCTGGAGGAGAAGCGACGCGCCAGCGCGTTCGCCGGCAGGATCCACGTCGAGGGTTTTCGCCCGGATCCCGGGGCCCACCTGCGCGGGGCGGATGTGTTCGTGCTCGCATCTTTCCGCGATCCGTTCCCTCTCGCCGTGCTTGAGGCGCGAGGTGCCGGCTGCGCGGTTGTGGTGACCAGTGTCGACGGGCTGCCCGAGGCCGTTGACGGCGGGCACGCCGGGATCATCGTTCCGCCTGGCGACGCCGATACGCTCGCGGCCGCGCTCCGCTCGCTTTTCGCGTGTGACGGTGAGCTGGCCCGCTGGCGGGAGCGCGCGAGCTGCGACCTCGGGCGTTTCAGCACCGAACGGATGGCGCGGGATACCGCGGACGTCTACCGCGAGGCGCTCGCTAGGTTGCGGGCTCGTTGATCGGACTCGGCCTCGAGAAGATCGCGCGGAGCTCAGCCCCGCTGACGGTGCCGAGGAGCAGCCCGGCTAGCGCGTAGACCGCCACCCCGATGGCGATCAGCACCCAGACCGACACCGTAGCCGGCATCAGAACTAGGACAACGACCGCGCCGGCAGCGGCGAGGACGATGCGCCCGAGGCGACCCCATTCAGGCTCCAGCCCGCCGAGCGCCCGCTGTGCGCCGTGGACCACGAGCGTGAAGGCAACGAGCTCGGAGACGATTGTCACGATCGCGGCGCCGTTTCGGCCGAACACAGGGATCACGGCCAGATTTGCCAGCCCGTTAAACAGCGCGGTCACCGTGAGGACCAACGCGTAGAAGCGATCGCGTCCCAGTCCCATCAGCATCGACATGAGCGTGCTGTCCACGATCGACAACGCCGTGCCGACGATAAGCAGGGCGAACGCGCTGGCCGCTGGGCCGTACTCACTGCCGAACGCCGCCACCATCAGCTCATGAGCGATGAAGGGCGTGCAGGCCATGAGTGGAATCGCGAACAGCGCCACGACCGAGAGCATCCGTCCCGCGTCAGCCCGCAGCCTGGCCGGATTCTTCTCCGCGAGCTCGGCATTGTGGGGAAACAGGGCGGACAGCCATGAGCTTGAGAATGTCCCTACCGCGTTCGGGATGCGATAGGCGGCGGCGTACTGACCAGCGTCGTAGGCGGTCGAGAAATAGCCGAGCATGATCTGGTCGATCGTGCCGTAGATTTGCCCCATCACCGACGCGTAGCCCATCGCGAGGCTCCCGCGCATCCGACGCCGCAGCGCGCCGGCGGACACCCGGAGCTCCGGCCGCCCCACATCGCGCACCAGGAATGCCACCGTCAGGACGTGCTTCAGCGCGAGACCGCCGACCATCAGCCACGCGTACGTTTGGATTCCCGCCAGGCCCGGACCGACGAGCAGCGGGACGGCCACGCCGTAGCCCACCTGTCCGACCGTTCGTGCCACGGCGATCTCCTGCATGCGGCCGAGCCCCTGCAGCGTCCACTCGAAGCTGGTCGCTGTAAATAGGAACAGGCCGACGACCGGGATCAGGCTCTCCATGGTCTTGTTCGGAGCGATCACGCCGGACAGCGCGACTAACACCAGATAGGCGGGGACACCCAACGCCAGCTGGAGCAGCAGCACCTCTCCGGTGACGGCTCTGGCCCGGCCGCGGTCGCGGGCAACGTCCCGAACGCCGACCATCGTCATGCCCTGAGAGATCGGGAGCGAGAGGAACGCGACGATGCTGAGCGCTACGGTGTAAGAACCCAGGTTCGACGGGCCGACCCGCCGCGCGACGATCGCAAGCGCCACGAACGCGATCAGCTGAGTGAACATGCTGCTCGCGCCGAGTACCGCGAACCTCCGCAGGACCTGGCTCATGGCGTGCGCCGGCGGGTCAGTACGTCGCTGTGGTGCCGCGGCCCGGCTCGTAGAGCACCGCGACCGTGTCGTCTTCGTTCACGTTGATGCGGTAACCGCGGCGGGTCAGTCGCGCCACGGCGTCGGCGTGCTCGGTGGGGAGCAGGTTGCGGTTCTCGAACCGTACGATCGTGGGTCGCTGGGCGATCTTGTCCAGCAGCGCAACGATGTGGGCGTCGTAACCCTCGGCGTCGATCTGGAGCACGTCGACCGGCGCCGCCGAGCGCGCGAACAGTTCCTCGAGCGTCACCGTCTCGGTGCTTACGCCCACGATGCGGTCGATCAGGTCCTGGCGCCCATGCGTGTGGCGGATCAGGTGGTCGCGGTCGAACGAAGTCGACTGCTCGATCCACTCCGGATCGGATGGTTGCGGGTCGGCCACGCGCCACATCGTCTTCCTACCCGCCTCTTCACCGACAGCCGCGTTCACAAGCTCGAGCCCATCGTACCCGGAGTAGGTGGCGCAGAGGCGCTCGAATGGCTCCGGCTGCGGCTCGACCAGTATCCCGCGCCACGCGAACCGTTCAACGAGATCGTGAATCGGGTCGTTGGTGAAGCCGTCGAACGCCCCGATCTGGATGAACTGGACGTTGCCCTTGACGGCGGTCAACCACGGACCGAGGATGTCGAGGTCGACCATGAGCGCAGCGTCCAGCGCCGCGGGAGGCTGCATCCGCAGGTTCACGCCGTAAGTTGAGCCGACCCGCAGCGTCATACCCTGGGCGCTCGGAGCATGGCGTTCGAGCCGCGCCCGCAGCTTCGATTTGATGGCGCTCGCGCTCTGCACTTGCGGCGATGCTAGCGGCCCATCCCGGATTCGTCGTGGCATTTCTGCGATACGGGTACACCGCTTTTGGGCGCCTAAGCTTGAGCTTCCATGCAAATCTCGGTCCTCATCCCCACCTACAACGACGGCCCGCTGTTGTCGGAAACGCTGGCCCCCCTCCTGCGCGACGAGGCAACCGGTGAGGTCGTCGTAGTGGTGGACGGGTCGCGTGACGGCTCGTTGGAGCTGCTCTTGGAGATAGCCCGCAACGACGATCGGGTACGACCGTTCTGGATCGAGAACCGCGGACGGGCGGGCGCCCGGCAGTTCGGCCTCGAGCGCGTCCGCTACGACGTCCTGCTCCTGCTCGACGCGGACGTCGTCGCAGGCGAACGTCTGGTCAGCGGCCACGCCCGTCATCACGCCGATGGCCGCGACCGGCTCGTCGTCGGCTACATGCCGCCGGTGGTCGGACCGCGGCGGCCGGGATCGTTCGTCGTCGAGCGCTACGCCCACCAGTACGAGCTCGCCGCGAGGTCATACGAACACGATCCATCCGAGATCCTCCGCCGCCTGTGGATGGGCAACGTCTCGGTGAGCCGCCGAGCCCTTCTCGCCGCCGGCGGATGCGACGCAGGGGCCGGAATCCGATACGGAGAGGACATGGAGATGGGCCTCCGGCTGGCTGCGGCGGAGGTGGAGGTCGAACCCGTATTTGACCGGACACTCCTCGCGGAGCACCGTTTCGAGCAGACGGTGGGCGGGTTCGTGCAGACCTCGCGGATCTTCGGCGAGGATCTGGTAACTCTCGAGCGCCTGCACCCGGGACAGGCTCGCTTTCCGGTGTGGCGTAAGCGCGGAGTGGGCGCCGCGGTGGCACGGTTCGCCACTCGGCGACGGGGTTATCGGGCCCTGCGCGTAGTAACGCTGCTCTCGCTCACCGTGGCCGGGCGACTCCATCTGTGGCCGGTGGAGCGGCGGGTCGCGGCTTTGCTCGACCGGCTCGAAGTCCAGCGGGGCATCCAGATCGGGCTCGCAGCAGGCGCCTCGGCGCCGGCGGCTGGCCGCGGCTAGGGCTGCTCACCGACGAGGGCTGCGGGCGCCACGCCGTCGTCTCGGCCGCTCACGCTGCCGTCTGCATTCGACCAGACGAACGGGCTCACGCCGCCGGCCGGACACGATTTCACCCCCGCCCACGCTTGGTTGTTGTCGGACGTGCCGTCGTAATCGCGCGGCTCGCCCGATCCGCAGTCGTACACGTTCTGAAGGTTGAACGCCGGCAGCGAGCCGAGGTTCGATGGCTGCACGTCGCCGAGCCAGAGATCAAACGCGCCGTCGCCATTGATCTGGACGTTGCGGAAGTCCCACGTCGTCTCGAGCGTCGTCGAGTCCCACTGGTTCGGGAGCAGGAACAGGCCCTGATACGTCGTGGAGCACTGCAGGCCGTCGATCAGGAAGCGCGCCGGCCCCGACCAGGTCTGCGCGCACTCGGCGTGGTTGGTCTGGTACGACCCATACACGGTGTCGAACAGCACATCGCGCATCACGACGGTGGCTCCAGGCTCCTGGAACTGCACGCCGCCGGTGAGGTGCGCGCCGCCGAAGTGCACGTCATGTATCCATAACGTTCCGGTCTGGTTCTGGAGGTAACCCGCCCAGTCACCTGTGGGATTCGTCACATACTCGTTGCAGTTCTCGAACACGACGTTGTGACCGCCCCAGATGTTGATCCGGCCCGAGACGTCGAACTGACCGGGCGGGCAGCGAACGATGTAGTCCTGCGACTGATTCAACTTGACCGATCGGTTGGAATCGCTCAGCGTCACGATCGTCGGGTTGGTCAGTGCGGGCGGGGCCCAGGCGGAGACGCCGGCCGGCTGGCTCGGCTCGAGCGCAGTCGCCGGCGGGGCGGCCGGCGGATTGGCGCGCGGATATGCGGCGGCGGGCGCCGGTGCCTTCGGCGCCGGCTTCTTGGGTGCGGGCTTCTTGCGCGCCGTCGCCCGCTTCTTGTTGTCTTTCTCCGGCTTGCGGCAGCGGGCGCCGCGGGGCTTTCCGCCCCGGGACGGGCGACGAGGCGATGGGCATTCCGGGCGAGACGCCCGGCTGGCGCGCTGCGCTACGAGTGCGGCGCCGGGGGTGGAGGCGCGCTCAGCCTTCGGTGCCGCGCGCCCCCTGCCGCCACTCACGATCAGCAGGCACAGGCCGACGGCGAGCGCGATCAGCGTCCAGCGCACGGTCAGCCGGGCGGGCTGACGCGGGCGGTTTCGCGGATCGGGGTCGCGTCCAGGGACTGGATGCTCTGCGTCCATGCATTTGAGATCGAGCGTTCCGGGTCCAGGGCCGAGGCGGTCCGAGCGGAACAGACGTTTGTGCGACCGCTACCACCAGTCGGGCCGGACGTTCGTCCGCCTCCCGGCGCGGACGCTCAGGGAAGCTCGCGCGGCAGCGGGACGGGCGAGACGCCCTCGTCGATCCCGCTCGCGCCCGCCGCAGCAGGATGGACGTAATGGCCGCCGGGCGGCGGGCCGGCGCGCACGCCGTTCCAGATCCCGGCCCGTGGCCAGAGCCACCAGCCGCGCCAGGTTCGCGCCGGGTTCGGCACGACGTAGACGTCCTGCAGGTTGAGCCGTACCGCCGAGAGTCCACCGGTGACGTCGCCCAGCCAGAGGGCCACGGCGCCGCGGGAGTCGTCGACGTCGATGTGCCGCAGATCGAAGATGGCCGGCGCCGGGCCGTGGTCGAGCTGGTTCGGCAGCAGGAACACCCCCTGGTAGGTCGTCGGGCAGGTGAAGCCGTCGACGAGGAGCCGTCGCGGCCCCGCCCAGGTCTGGAGGCATTCGGCATGGTGGGCGTGGAAGGAGCCGTGAACGCGGTCGAACAGCACGTCCCGCAATACCACGGTGGCCGCGGGCTCCTGCAGCTGGATGCCGCCCGTCAACCGTCCTCCGCCGAAATGCACGTCGTGCACCCACAGCGTCCCGGCCTGGTTCTTGAATGCGGCAGCCCAGTTCCGGATCGTCACGTCGATGTCGCAGTCCTGGAAGACCACGTTGCGCCCGCCCCACACGACCAGCGGCCAGCTCAGGGGCACCCTGCCCGAAGGACAGTCCAAGATGTAGTCCTTAGCTCGGTCGAGCTTGAGGTTGCGATCGGCATCGCTGATCGTGATCGTGATCGGCTCGCCCAGCGCCGGCTCATTCCATGCCGAGTGAATGGGCGGGCCCGCGGTCGGGGAGACGGGCGCCGGCGTCGTAGTCGCCGTTGTGTATGGCGCCATCCACAGCGCGAGGCACGAGAGCAGGCCGATCAGCGACAGCGCCGCCGGTCCGGTTTGCTTCGCCATGCCAGATTTTCCGCCAAGAGCGACTAACAGTGCAAGGGCACGGTCGGAACGCCGACAGGTCCGCGGTCGGGTATTGGCAGGTTTCGTGACGTCTGCACACCGTCGAAACGGTGGCCTGCGCGCCTGCGCTAGTTCTGCTCGCCGGGCAGCGCCTCGGGCGCCGAGTTCTCGTCGACGCCCTGCGCCCCCGTCGAGCTCGACTGCACGAACGTTCCGCCGGGTGGCGCGCCGGCGATGACCGGAGACCAGGTACCCGCTGGCGGCTGCGGCCACAACCACCATCCGCGCCACTTCCGGCCGCTATTCGGCTCGACATACACATCGC
Source organism: Solirubrobacterales bacterium (assembly GCA_019241635.1). Lineage (GTDB taxonomy): Bacteria > Actinomycetota > Thermoleophilia > Solirubrobacterales > Solirubrobacteraceae > Palsa-465. Next base: position 18,130 of record JAFAWR010000116.1, on the reverse strand, counting down.
GCAGGTTCAGCCGCATGGCCGACATACCGCCGTTCACATCCCCCAGCCACAGCGCGACGGCGCCCTGCGAGTCGTCGATGTTGATGTGGCGCAGATCGAACACCGAAATCGGCGTCGAGCACCATTGGTTGGGGAGCATGAACAGGCCCTGGTACGTGGTCGATCCGGTCAGGCCGTCGATGAGCAGACGCGTCGGCCCGCACCAGGTCTGAAGCAGCTCCGCATGGTTGGTTTTGTAGGAGCCATAGACGCGGTCGAAAAGAACGTCGCGCATCACGACCGTGGCGCCCGGCTCCTGCATCTGAATCCCGCCGGTCAGGTGACTTCCGCCGAAGTACACGTCGTGCACCCACAGCGTGCCGGTCTGGCGCTGCAGGTATGCCGCCCAGTCGGGCTGGGTGACATGCAGGTGACAGTCCTCGAACTCGACGTCATGCCCTCCCCACACCACGAGCCGCGAATCCAGAGCGACGGTCCCGGGCTGGCAGCGCAGCACATAGTCCTGCGACTGCGAGAGCTTGAGGTCGTGGTTGGCGGACGAGATCATGATCGTCTGCGGATGCACGAGCGCGGGGCGCTCCCACATCGACGGCCGGGTCGAGGATGTCTGCCCAGACGTCGACGTAGTTGGCGTGGTGGGCGCGGTCGTCGCGGTCGGCGTGGTCGGCGCGGTCGCTGTCCCCGACAGGGTCGTCGAGCCACAGCCGGTGAGGGCGAGAAGCGCCAGCGCCACCGCGGCGCCCGCGACCAGCGATGTCCCCTGGCGTGTTCGCGGCACGATCAGATCAGCTACCCGAGGTCCGCAACCGTAACCACGGTATTCGGGCGAAGGCGCCCGGGCCTGAGGACGCTACGGTTGGCGCATGGCTGAGTATCCGAGCATCTCGGTCGTCGTCCCCACCTACTACGGCGCGGGGCTGCTCGAGCGGGTCCTGCGTCCGCTCCTCGACGACCCCGCCACCAGCGAGCTGATCGTGGTGATCGACGGGTCGCGCGACGGCTCGAAGGAACTCGTCGACCGCCTGGCCGAGGACGAGCCCCGGCTGCGCGCGCTGTTCATCGAGAACCGCGGTGATATGGGCGCGCGCGAGGCGGGCGCCCAAGCCGCGGGCGGCGAGGTCGTGCTGTTCATCGACGACGACGTCGTTGCCCATCCCGGGCTGGTGTCTGGGCATGCCCGCCGTCACGCCGAGCGGGCGGCCGACATCGTCGTCGGCTATATGCCCGTGGCCGTGCCTGACCGCCGCACATCCGACGACTTTGCACTCCGGCTGTACGCCAGCGCGTACGAGGGGCGCTGCGATATCTACGAGCGGGATGCCGAAAGCGTCGTGCGAGACCTGTGGGGAGGTAACTTCTCCATGCGTCGCAGCGATTGTCTGGCGATCGGTATGTCGAATCGCGGCTTTACGGAGCATTACCACGCCGATCGAGACTTCGGTATTCGGTGTCTCGAGGCGGGACTGAGTGGAACATTCGACCGTCACCTGTCAAGTGCACATCTCCACGAACGCACACTCGACAGTTTCGTGCGCGATGCGCGCAGCCAGGGCGCGGCAGCGGTGTTGATGCCACGCTTTCATCCCGACACCGTACCGGCGCCGCAGGCTGGTTACTACGCCCGCGACCTTCCGCGGCCGGTATCGGATGTCGTGCGGCTCACACGCCGCCCGCGCGCCTATGCGGCCGCTGCCGCGTCCATGAAGCAACTGCTGCGCCTGGCAGGCGCCGCTCGGTTGTGGCCGCTCCAGGAGGCGTTGGCGCGCGTGCTGCGACGGATCGAGCAGCAGCATGGAGCGATCGACCAGTCGCTCCGCCGCGGGAAGTAGCACTCCACCTGGCAGATCAGGCCGAGCCGAATCTTGTACGGCAGGCCAACGAAGGTTCGGGGATCGAACGCTTGACTAGCAAACCTGAGAAAGTCCACAAGCCGTCGTGTTTCCCGCGGCCGGTCACAGCCCAGTAACCTCATGTTGACGCTGGCGCAACTGGGGCCGGTGCGCGGTGTTTGTATGCTGAAGGCGAGGGGTACTCGACAGGCGGGAGGCAGTACCCGCGGTCGGGGCGGAACTTGTCGCAGGAGGTAGGAACTGGGTTGTCGTCGGCGAGCGTGCTCGTTCAGCGCGCGTTGCTGGTTTTCGTCCGCAATCGATTCAGCACCGAGGACCCTACAAATGGACGCGCAGCAGGTTCTTCAGCGACCACACGATCACCACGCCCTTGAGGAGGCCGCCCGCGATCGGCACGCATCCCCTGAGCGACGCACGCGCGACCTCGCGCTTCCGGCCGTTCGGGAACTGGAGCCGGCGGGGGAATCCGCCTGGCCCGTCGACCTGAATGCTCGCGAGGCGCGCTACCGATATCTCCTGTCGACCGGCGACATGCTGGCCTGCGCGATCGGCGTGCTCGCGGCCGCGGCGCTCGGCAAGACGACCCACCTGACCGTCCAAAGTGCGCTGCTCGTGGTCCTCGCGCCGGCGGTGGCGAAGATTCTCGGGCTTTATGACCGAGACCAGGCTCGCCTGCACAAGTCGACGCTCGACGAGCTCCCGACCCTCCTGCAACTGGCCGCGCTGCTCTCGTTTCTCGCCCTGACGCTGAGTCCGCTCATCTTCGACGGCATCCTCGGCCCTCGTCAGGCGATTGCCCTCTTCCTGGTGTTGTATGGAGGCCTGATCGCCGGCCGCACCGCCGCGCGGCGACTGGCCGGGCAGCTCACGCCGCCCGAGCGCTGTCTGTTCATAGGGCCCTTGGAGGAGGCGCTCCGGTTCGGGGAGAAGGTCGAGAACGACTACGCCACGAACGCCAAGCTCGTCGCCCAGATCGAGCTCCACCAGGCCTCATCTTGGGCCGCGCCGACGGTGGCCGAACGCTCACTCGCGGACGCGCGCGAACTCGTGCGCAAGCTGAAGGTTCAGCGGGTGATCATCGCGCCGCACGCCGCGGGCGGCGGGGACGCGCTCGACCTCATGCGGACCTTCGGCGCGATCGGCGTTCGGGTCAGCGTGATCCCGGCAATGCTCCAGGTCGTCGGTTCGGCGGTCGAATTCGATGACGTCCACGGCATCGCAGTGCTCGGCGTGCGCGCATTCAGCCTCTCGCGCTCGTCGCGGCTGCTCAAGCGGGTGTTCGATATCTCAGGCGCGTCGGTCGCGCTGATCGCCCTCTCGCCGTTGCTGGCCGCGATCGGGCTGCTCCTAAAGCTGACCTCCCCCGGCCCGGTGTTCTTTCGTCAGGAGCGTGTCGGGCGCGATGGGCGATCGTTCAAGCTGCTCAAGTTCCGCTCGATGGTGGTCGACGCCGAGGAGCGCAAGGCGGGCCTCGAGGCGCACAACCAGGCTGCCGAGGGCTTCTTCAAGATCCCCGATGACCCGCGAATCACCGGTGTGGGCCGCGTCCTGCGTCGCACGAACCTCGACGAGCTACCGCAGCTGCTGAACGTCGTCCGGGGCGAGATGAGCCTGGTCGGCCCGCGGCCGCTCATCCCCCAGGAGGACCGGCGGGTAGAAGGATGGCATCGTCGCCGGCTCGAGCTGACGCCGGGCATCACCGGTCACTGGCAGGTGCTCGGCTCGAGCCGCGTCCCGCTGGACGAGATGGTCGCCATCGATTATCTGTACGTCGCCAACTGGTCGCTCTGGACCGATCTGAAGCTGCTCTTCCGGACCGTTCCCCACGTGCTGACCGGGCGCGGCCTCTGAGCACGGACAGGGCCGCGCCGCGTGGCCGCGCCGCGTGCCGTGTCCCCTCTCAGTTGGAGCTCCCAAAGCCGCGGGCGCCGCGCGCCAGCTGGCGGTGCTCGATCACCCGATCCACCAGGCCGTAGGCGACCGCGTCGGCACCGCTGAAAAAGCGATCGCGCTCCATGTCGGCGTGCACCCGCTCCAGCTCCTGACCGGTGTGATGGGCGTAGATCTCATCGATGCGCGCCCGCAGGGCGAGTACCTCGCGCGCGTGAATCTCTATGTCGGTTGACTGGCCTTCGAACCCGCCGGAGGGCTGATGGATCAGGATCCGGCTGTTCGGCAGGGCCAGGCGCTTGCCCGGCGCCCCGCCGGCCAGGAGCAGCGAGCCCATCGACATGGCGATCCCGTAGCAGATCGTCTGGACCTCGGGCCGGATGAACTGCATGGTGTCGTAGATGGCCAGCCCGGCATATATCGAGCCACCGGGCGAGTTGATGTACAGGTGGATGTCCTTGTCGGGATCGTCTGACTCGAGGTGGACGAGCTGAGCGACGATCAGGTTCGCCGTCTCTTCGTCCACCTGCCCGCCCAGGAACACCACCCGGTCGTTGAGCAGGCGCGAGTAGATATCGAAGGAGCGTTCGCCGCGAGCGGTTTGCTCGACGACCATCGGAACGAGTGGCATGGGATCGACCTCCTGGGAGTCTGCTATAGTGCAACCAAGTGGTTGCGCAATGCCCAGCCTAGCACACGTGCAACCGAACGGTTGCGCAACTCGGCGAACCCGGGTGCAACTACCCGGTTGCGGATGAGTCTCGGACAGGAGGACGACGATGAGCGAGCGGATCGAGCGGGAAGTGTGGCTTCCGGCGCCACCCGAGGCCGTGTGGGACGCGGTGACCAGCGACGGATGGCTGGCCGAGCGCGTGTCGCTCGACCTGCGTCCCGGCGGCGAGGCCCAGTTCGAGTCGGCCGACGGCGTGCGGACCGGTTGGATCGAGGACGTGTCGGCACCGCAGCGCCTGAGCTTCTGGTGGTCGGTCGGGGACGAGCCCGCCAGCCGGGTCGAGCTGAGGATCGACGAGCGCGGCGAGAACACCCGCCTGCGAATCGTCGAGACCCGCCCGCTCGAGGTGCTCGATCTGGTCGGCGTGCCGCTGCCCGGCGCCGGGGGCGCCCGGTTCGGACCGGCGCTTGTCGCGGCGTGAGCGCATCCAGCCCCGATGATCGCGCCGGCGCGGTGTTCGGCGCCCTGTCGGACCCTACGCGACGGGCGCTGCTCTCGGCGATCGCCGCGCATCCCGCCGCCACCGCCACCGAGCTGGCCGCCGAGCTGCCGATCTCGCGCCAGGCCGTGGTCAAGCATCTCGGCGCCCTGACCGATGCCGGCCTGCTCGACCGCACTCGGGCCGGCCGCGAGGTCCGCTACAAGTTCACGCCGGCGCCCTTGTCGGATGCGGTCGATTGGATGACCGCGGTCGGCGGCGAGTGGGACGAGCGGCTCGCGGTGCTGCGTCGCAAGCTCGGCTAGCTCCGCTGCGCGGGGTGCGCGGGGTGCGGGGGGTGCGGGGGGTGCGCGGCTAGCGCGGCGGCAGCCCGAGGTACGGCACCGCCCAGCCGACGATCTGCTGGAACGCCGGTGCGGCCACCGAGCCGCCGAAGATCGATCCTTGCGGCTGGTTGACCACGACCGCGACGAGCAGCCGCGGATGGTCGGTGGGGACCATCCCGATGAACGAGGCGACGTACGCGCTGTCGGAGTAATGGCCGTCGATGGCGATGTTCGCGGTTCCGGTCTTGCCGGCCATGTCGTAGCCGGGGATCTCGGCGCCGGACGCCGTGCCGCCGTCGGCGAACACGCCGCGGAGCATGTCGCGCAGCTCGGAGGCCGTGGTCGGCGAGATGATCCGGTGCCCGGCCGGGAGCGGTTGGGTCTTTCCGCCCACCGATTGGACGACATGCGGCGGGCGCAGGATCCCCCCATTGGCGATCGCGTCGTAGGCGGCGACCATCTGCATCGGGGTGACCGACTCCCCCTGGCCGAACGGTAGGTTGGCCATCGACGAGCCCGAGTACTGCGACAGACGCAGGACGATGCCGCTCTGCTCGCCGGGCAGGTCGACGCCGGTCGGCGAGCCGAACCCGAACCGGCGCACCCAGTAGTTGAAGCGCGCGGCGCCGAGCTTCTGGCCGATCAGGTCGGCGCCGATGTTGCTCGAGTACTTGAGGATGTTGGCCACGCTCAGCGTCTCGTAGCCGTGCGACTCGGCGTCGTGAATCTGGCGATCGGCGAACTGGAGAACCGGTGGGATGTCGAACGGCGTGGTCGGGGTCACCAGCTGGTCTTGGAGGGCGCCCGCCACGGTGATCGCCTTGAACGTCGACCCCGGCTCGTAGTTGAGGCCGATGGCCAAGTCGTCGGGGCCGGCGGAGCTGTCGGCGGCCTGGGAGCGCCAGTTGGCCAGCGCGAGGATTGCGCCCGTCCTCGGGTCGACCGCGATCGCGGTGGCGCTCTTGGGCGAGTAGATGCTCCCGACTCGCGTGAGCACCCTCTCGACCTCCTGCTGAAGCCCCGAATCGATGGTCAGCGCCACGGTCTTGCCGGGATCGGTCGGGCGGAGGTCATCAATCGAGATCGCCTGTCCGATGGCGTCGCTGACGATCCGGCGAAGGCCATTCGTGCCCTCGAGCACGTTGTTGTACCGGTACTCGATGCCGCTGGCGCCCATGCCGTTGCCATGCACCAGGCCGACCACCTGCGCCGCCTCGACGCCGCGCGGATAGACCCGGCGCGTCTGGGGAACCAGATTGATGCCCGCGATGTGCAGATTTCCGATCGCCGCGGCCTGCGCCGAGGGGACCAGGTGGGCGAGGAGGACGTAGCCGGTGTGCGCTCGGGTGATCCGGCTGAGCACGGTCAGCTGCGGCATGTTCAGCGCCGATGCCAGCTCCGCCGAGGCTGACACCGCGTTCTTGATCAGGTAGGGATCCGCGACGACGTCATCGGCCGACTCGCTGATCGCCAGCTCGGCACCGCTGCGATCGGTGATCGCGCCGCGCGGAGCCGGGACGATCACGTTGCTCACCTGCTGGGTGGCGGCATCGCGTTCAAGCGATCCGGCGCGGACCGACCCAAGGTAGGCCGCGCGCGCGAGCGCGATCCCGAGCAACGCCACGAACGCGATGAACAGGATCCCGATGCGCCGGTCTATGAGCGCCAAGCGCTAACCCCCGCCGCCCGATTGGCTTGAGGGCTGGATCGCCGCGGCGCCCGTCGCGGGAGCCTGTGTGGCCGCGCCCGTGCCCTGCTGCGGGTTGGTCGCGCCGCCTGAGGCTGGCGTCGTGGCTTGCGTGTCGGTCGGCGTGCCCGATGTAGTCACGGCGCCGGTGCTCGCGCCGCTCGCCTGGCCGGTGGCTTGGCCGGTCGTGGAACCCGTCGCGGCGCCGCTCGTGCCCGAGGCGCCGCTGCCCGTCGTGGTCGGGGCGCCGGTGGAGGAGCTCGAGCTCGACGGGGTAGTGGTGCTGACCGTGGTGGGCGACGTCCCCGGGCTCGTGGAGGTCGTGGTGGCGGGCGGCGGCGCCCCGGGCGTCGGCGGCAGGGTTGAGGTGCCCTCACCCGTGACCAGCGCGCCGTTCTTCGGCGTCAGCATCACGAAGCTCGACGAGTCGGGCGCGTGAAGGTTGGCCAGCGCGCCGGCGACGTTTCCACCCGCGTCGGCGACCAGGTAGCCGACGGCGCCGGGCGGCGGCAGCACCATGCCCATCGCGCCGGCCAACTGCTCGATCCGCTGATCGTCGGCCAGCCCGGCCACGCTCCCACGGAGCTGCTCGTTCTGGTTGGTCAGGGTCGAGGTCTGCTCGAGCGACCGGCCCATGCTGGCGCCCAGCTTGAGGATCTCGACCTGCATGGCCACGATGCCCGCCAGCAGCACGCCGAGCAGCGGGATCCACGCCCGGCCACGGACGACGCGATCGAGCAACGGCCGGTCGGGCAGCGAGATGACGAGCCAGCCGGCCCGCCGCGCGAGTCCGCCCGACTTCTCGCGGCTCGGCGCAGGAGCCGGGACGGGCCGCGGCCGAGGCCGGAACACCGGTCCCGGCGTGCGCCCGAACCCGGGAAGCGGCAGCGGGAGCGCCACCGCGGCCGCAGCCGCACGAGCGACCACGCGCGGGGGCCCGGAGGCGCGGAAGGCCGTGGTGACCCGGGAGGCGCGGGCGGTGGCCACCCGGGGCGCGCGGTCGGAGGCGACTCGCGATGCGCCGGCACGGGCGGCTCGCGACGCTCCGGCACCGGCGCCCGAAACCCGCGGGCCACGCGTGCTGGCTCGTGCTGCGGCGGCGGCCCTTGCGCCGGTTCGCTGCGCACCGCCGGCTGCGCTTCCCGCTCGGCTCGTGCGGGCTGGAGCTCCCGACCGTGCGGCGCCGGCAACTCCCCTCGCCGTCTCCTTACCACCCGCCGGACCCGACACCCGCCGGGGCACCCGGGCGGGTCGCTTCGGGTTGGCTTGGTGGCGCGATCCTTCGGTCTCGCGACGCGCCGCTGCGCTTCGCGCGGCCTGGGTGAGCGCGCCCGGTCTCACCGCGGGGCGTCCTCCAGCTTGCGCGCGGCCCGCAGATGGGCCGACTTCGAGCGGGGGTTGGCCTCTATCTCGCCGGCCGTTGGGGCGAGCGCGCGGCGGGTGAGGAGCTCGGCCTCGGGATCGTGGCCGCACACGCACACCGGCAGCTCGGGCGGGCAAATGCACCCGCGTGCCTTTCCGGCCAGGAAGCGCTTGACCCTGCGGTCCTCGAGCGAATGGAACGAGATCGCGGCGAACCGCCCGCCCGCCCGGAGTACTCGCCACACCGCCGGCAGTGCGGCGTCGAGCTGGCACAGCTCGTCGTTGACCGCGATTCGCAGGGCCTGGAAGGCCCGCCGGGCCGGATGGCCGCCGGCGAACTGCGCCGGCACCGGCACCGCGCCCTTGATGACCTCGACCAGCTGCTGGGTGGACTCGAGCTCCTCGCGCGCGCGGGTGCGCACGATCGCGCGCGCGATCCGGTTGGCGTAGCGCTCCTCGCCGTACTCGCGCAGCAGCCGCGCGAGCCGGCGCTCGTCCCATTCGCCCACGATCTGCCGCGCGGTCAGCTCCTGCTCGGGGCCCATCCGCATGTCGAGCGGAGCGTCGTAGGCGTATGAGAAGCCCCGCTCCCACGTGTCGACCTGCATCGAGGACATGCCGAGGTCGAGGTAGGCCAGGTCGGCCTCCACCCCTTCGGCCCCGAGCTGCTCGAGTGCGCTGACGAAGTCGGCCCGGATGAACCGCGTATGGCACGGCAGCTCGGCTGCCATCTCGCTGAAGCGCTCCTCCGCCACCGGATCCCGGTCGATCCCGATTAGCGTGCCCGCGGGACCGAGCCGGTCGGCGATCAGCCGCGCGTGACCGCCGCCACCGAAGGTGCAGTCGACCGCGGTCTCGCCGGGATGCGGATCGAGCAGGTCGATCAGCTCCCCGGCCAGCACCGGGATGTGCGTACGGGTCATGTCAAGCAGTGTGGCCAAGCTTCGCTGCAATGTCGGGGACCCGGATCAGCACGTCGTCGCTGTAGCCCGCGTACTTGGGGCGGTCGAACACCTCCAGGCACTCGCCCGAGCCCACCACCACGACCTCTCGGTCGAGGCCCGCGTATTCCATGAGGCTCGGCGGGATCATCACGCGGTGGGCTGAGTCGAGCTCGGTGTCATGGGAGTAGTTGAAGAAGAAGCGCTTGAGGTCGCGCGCCTCGGGCGAGATCGGGCTGAGGCCGGTCAGCGCCGCCGCCGTGTAGGACTCGTAGGCGTCGGGCGTCCAGATCGCGATCGAGCGCGGCGCCGCCGCGGTCGTCTCCGGAGAGGCGGCCAGCACCACCCCACCGGCCAGCGCGGCGCGGAACTTCGAGGGCACCGTCAGCCGGTGCTTCGCGTCCAGCGCGTGTTCGAAGGTCCCGCGGAAGATCAAGGGTTCTCATGGGGCCGGGCGAAAGGGTGCAGAGGTGAATCGATGCGCGCCCCACGGCGGTCATTTGGTCGACTCAACAGGCGGTTGTTCATCGGCGGGACGAGTTCCGAACCCGGGTGGCCGGGTGGGAGGAGCCCTGCCACCCGGGTTCCGCAATGCATGACCATGCGCGTGACCCACTCTACCCCACTTCCTCCCACAATGCAACCTGGAACCCACGCTGTCTCCCACCCCGCCCCCTCTCCAGGCCATTTCCCGCCAATCGCCCGTCAGCAAGGGGAAACGACCGTGCGGCGGGCCGCCACGCCGGGTGCACGGCCGGTTGCAGTTCGCGCCCCTGGGCGCGGAGTTGCAAATTCGGCTCGATTCCGTCCGAGGCGTGTGCGACTCTCGGCCGGGAGGTGGCGTCGCTCGGGGTGGGGGCGGTCGGTCGGTTCGTCTGCGGCCGCGTGATCGACACGCCGGCCGCCGGGAGGCTGGTCGAGAAACGTCCTTATACGTGACGTTTCTCGACCAGCCTCGTCGTTGTCGGCTGTGGGGTGGCCGAACGACCCCTAGAGATCCTGGGCGTCGTTGATCGCGCCGCCGGCCCCGATCGTTCCACCAGCCCCGACCGTCCCGCCACCTCCACCCACCCCGCCGGCACCCAGCGCCGGCAACTCCAACACGAGCCGCGCCCCCTGGAGCGACGGCGCCGCCACCAGCCGCCCGCCGTGCCCGGCCGCGACGGCGCCGGCGATGGCCAGGCCGCGGCCCCGCGCCCCGCGCCCGGCGCGCGGGCGGGAGGCCAGCTCGGCGATCGGCCCCGGTAGGCCCGGGCCGGTGTCGATCACCTCGATCCGGGCGCGGCCCGCATCGACGCGCCCGCGGACCTCGATCAGCCCTCCCCCGTGCTCGATCGCGTTGGCGATCAGGTTGCCGGTCGCCTGGGCCAGGCGCAGGCGATCGCCCCACACCATCGCCGGCCCCGCTGACCACGCCGCGAGGAGCTCGACCCCACGCGCGTCCGCGGCCGGCCGCCATGCCTCCACCGAGTCGTCCACGAGCTCGGCCAGGTCGACAGCCTCGAGTGGACGCCAAGCGGACGCCAGCCCGTGCCCCCGCACACCATCCAGGTCCTCCAGGGCCAGCGTCGCCCGTCCCAGCTCGAGGTCGATCGCGCGCAGGCGCGCGGGCGAGAGCTCGCCGGTCCGCGCACCGAGCTGAAGTCCGAGCCGTGCCGCGGTCAGCGGACCGCGCAGCTCATGACAGGCGCGCGCGACGGTCTCCATCCGCCCGCTCCGAGCGCGCCAGACGCCACCGGCGAGCAGGCCGGCGCCGCTCGCGGCCAGCCAGCCTCCGACCGACAGCGCGATCACGACTCCAGGCTCCCGTCGACCAATCGGTAGCCGATGCCCCAGACATTGATCACGAACCGGTTCTCGCCACGGTTGAGCTTCTGGCGCAGGCGGAAGGCGTGCGAGTCCAGGGTGCGGGTTTGGCCCATGGCCATGAACCCCCACACGCCGCGCAGAAGCTCCTCGCGCGTGAACACCTTGGTCGGTTCGCCGGCTAGCGCGCGCAGCAGGGCGAACTCCTTCTTGGACAGCGACACCGGCTCACCCCCGACCCACACCTGGCGGCTCTGCGAGTCGAGCTCCAGCGAGCCGACCCGCAGCCGGGCGGTTCGCGGCCGGCGCTGCGTGCGCCGGAGCAGCGCCCGGAGGCGCGCATTGAGCTCGTGGTAGGAGAACGGCTTGAGCATGTAGTCATCGCAGCCGCGATCGAAGCCGCGCAACTGGTCGAGCTCGCTCACGCGCCCGGACAGGACGAGCAGCGGGAGGTCGGGATCGAGCCGGCCGGCTACCCGGTCGGCTGTGCGCACGTGCGAGAGCAGCTCCAGGCCGTCGCCGTCGGGCAGGCCGAGGTCGACGATTGCGATATCCGGAAAGCTGCCGGCGAGCAGTTGCCGAGCCGCCGCCGCGCTCTCAGCCTCGATCACGTCGTAGCCGTCCGCGGTCAGGTTGTCGGCGAGGAAGTTGCGGGTGGTCAGATGGTCCTCGACGACCAGGATCGTGGCCGGTTGCATGTCCATGGCTCATCAGAGCCTCGAGCGACCGACGATTCACCCCCCGGCGATGACAAAAATCGCCAGGCCACCCCACGCGCTAAAAGAACCCGGGAGGCTAGGTAACGGGCGCCGGCGTCGGGTCGGAGATCGTGAACCACACGGTCTTGCCGGCACCCGATGCGGACTGCACGCCCCACCGAGCCGAGAGCATGTCGATGATCTTGAGGCCGCGCCCGCTCGGGTCGGTCGGCTTGGGCGAGCGCATGGTCGGCGTGCCGCCCGCATGGTCGGTGGCCTCGACGCGGATGTCGGCGCCGCTGCGGGTGATCGTCAGGTCGAAGCCGCTGTCGGTGTGCCGGATGCAGTTCGTGGCCAGCTCGGAGACCATCAGCTCGACTGCCTCGAGGATCTCCGTCGAGGCGCCTCGAAGCACGCTGGTGGCGAACCGGCGAGCGGCCGGAACCGACTGGGGCTCATGGGGGAAGGTGCGCGTGTCCGTCATGGTTGCACCTTCAGCGTCTCGCTGAGCCCCATCGAGTCGACCACCCTGCGCAGGAGCGGCGGGACGTGGCGCAGCTCCATCCTGGCGACGCTCGCCGCCCACTTCACCCACAGGGCGATCGCCGAACTGTCGGCGAAGTGCAGCTCGCCGACGTCCACGATCAGCCGATCGGGCTCCCGCTCGAGCTCAGGCGCGACCGCCGCGGCGAGGCGCTCGACGTTGGTGATGTCGAGCTCTCCGGCCAGCCGCACGGTCACGGTTTGGGCGTCGGTTTCGACCACATCGAAGGTCAAGTCGGTGTTGTCGGCCACGGCTAATCCAGCCATCTCAGTGCAGCAATCGCCGTGTCATCTTCACCGCCGTCCAACCGGAGATCGTCGAGCAGGCGGCCGAGTAGATCGTCGAGCTGGGCGTGATTGCTGCTCGCCGCATGCTGCAGCCGGGCCAGCCCCGTATCGATGCTCTCGCCGCGTCTCTCAACCAAACCGTCCGTGAATGCAAGCAGAGTGGCGGCCGGAGGGGTATCGATCGACGTCGAGGCGTATGTGGCTCCGGCCCGGACGCCGATCGGGACGCCGACCTCGCTGTGGACGAACGTGCCGGTGCCGTCGCTGATCAAGAGCGGCGGGAGGTGCCCGGCGCTGGTGACCGTGAGCCGACGGGCTTCGATGTCCACGAGCGCGCAGAGCACGGTGGCCAGCTGACCGCTGCGACCGACGTTCACCAGGCTGGAGAGCTTGGTGAGAATCTCGTCGGGTGGGTCGTCCTGTGCGGCATAGGCGTGGATGGCGAAGCGCAGCGCGGCCATCGTGGCCGCGGCTCGGACGCCTCGCCCCGACACATCGCCGACCACGAGCAGCAGCCGCCGCTCGTCGAGGGCGATCAGGTCGTACCAATCGCCGCCGATGTCGATGCCCTTGACTCCGGTTTCGTAGCGCGCGCTCGTCTCCACTCCGCGGACCGTGGGCAATCGCTCGGGCAGCAGCGCGTGCTGGAGGGTCCTGGCGATCGTGCGCTGCTCCGCGTAGAGGCGGCGGTTCTCGTCGGCGATCAGCTCGAGTGAGCGCGCAAGCCGCTCGGCCTGCTTGCGCCGGCCGATCAGGCGGGCGGTCAGGGCCGCGGCACCGAGGCTGAGCAGCAATCCGATGATCGCGACCAGCCAAGGCAGGCGCTGCGCGAAGGTACCGGCGAGAGGTCGGCGCGGCGTGACGACGAACGTGAGCACGGTGTCGCCGAACGGGATCGTGACGGAGGCGTGCCGGCCCTGAATCGGAAGGTTCCGCAGGTCGCTGACCAGCAGGTTCGAGTCGAGCTGGGAGCGGCCGAGGTACAGCGCGTAGTCAAGGTCGGCAAAGGACGAGCTGCTCTGAAAGCGCGAGCGGCGGTTGGCGGGCAGCGCGCTCTCCGCGTAGGCGACGTAGCGGCCGGTGAGGCCCGGTGAGGTGAACGCATAGCCCAGGCGCGGGTGGGGTTCAGCCAGGAGCCCGATCACCGCGAGCTGGCCGGTCCGCGGTGCCCGCATGAAGAAGCTCGCCAACCGCGCCGTCGAGGCGGCCAGCACCGGCGGTGCACCAACCACGGCGAGCTGTCTTGGTTGACCCGCACCCAGATTCCACAGCGACACCGAGACGAACTGGCCCGTGCCCTGCGGACCGACCGATCGCGCGATGAACGCCTTGAACTTGGCCACGTCACCGTCGGTGGCGTCGGCCAGGGCCGCCGCTGAGGCCAGCGGGATCTGAGTGGTGGGCAGGGCACCGGTAATCAGCGCCCCCGCGTCGCGAGCGCGCAGGCTGAGCAGCCGGTTCTCGTTGCTGGTGTAAGTCGAGGCCGAGATCCAGACGAGCACCCCGGTCGCCACCAGGCCTACCGCGCCAACCGCGATGGCCACCCAGTACGGCCAACCGCCGGCTGGGCGTCGACTGCTCGCCTCTCCCCCCTGACCGGGCCCCTCCGTGTCCTCAGCCGCCTCGGCCACGGCGACGGACGTCGGGTGACTGTCGGTCATCGCCATACCGGCATCATCGCCGGAAGGGTACGGTAAGCCCAGCCCCTTATCGAGATCCGAGCCGTTCGTGGTGGCCATCCTGCAACGTTGCTTTCAGGCGCTGCAGGCACGGAGGAATCCGCCATATGATGCCGACGCCCCATGTACCAACGCGGGAACTACAGCTCGGGGGAGGACTTCGTGCTCGAGTATGGCGAGCTGCGATTCACCTTCAACGAACGTGACTTTCGAGAGCGCTGCGAGCAGGCTGCGCGCAAGCTCGGCTTCATCGGGGATGCCGTCGACGAAGACGAGGGCGAGGACCTGATCAACCTCGTGGTCAACGGCGAGGTGAGCGAGCCGGCGTCGGCGCTCGGCGAGCACGTCAACGACTGCTGGCCCGACCTGGTCGGCCCGTCGGATCGGTCGCTCGTGCACTGGTTGCGCCGGCTGATCTTCCGCGGTGCGTGGCTCGACCAGCGCGTAAAGGAAGGCGAGCTGGACATCCGCTTCGATGCTGACACGCACGCGTTCGTCTACATCCAGCCCGACCGCGGCGGCGAGCCGATTCAGCTCGCCCCCGAGCCGAGCTGGAACCGCGTCGCCTACCAGCGCCGCTGACCCCTTCTGCGTCCAAGCGACCACTAACCGCCGGCGCCGATCACCGACGCGATGTTCTGCACCCGCGGCGGGGGGTTGTCGAGCAGCAGCCTGGGAACCGTGACCAGGCGGTAGTGACGGCGACGCAGGCCGGCGATGATGCGCGGAAGCGCCGCGACGGTCTGCGAGCGCTCACCGCCGGCGTCGTGGAGCAGGATGATCGCGCCTGGCCGCGCGCCGCTCAGCGCGGCCGTGACGATCGCCGCCACCCCGGGACGGCGGTAGTCGCTGGTGTCCACCGTCCAGAGCACCATCAGCATCCGGTAGCGGTGCAGGAGGGCAAGCGTTGTCGCGTTCCACATTCCGTACGGCGGCCGGAAGAGTCGCGGGAAGGGCGCGCCGTGTCGCCCGATCGCCGCGGCCTCCTGGAGCAGCTGCCTGCGCTGAGACGCCGCCGACAGCATCGACATCGGCGGGTGTGTCTCGGTGTGATCGCCGATCACGTCGCCATCGGCGACGATCGCGGCGGTCGAGTCATAGAAGTATCGCTCGAGCACGCCGACCTCGAAGAACGTGGCCGGCACGTCCTCCCGTTCCAGGATCGCCAGGACCTCGGGCGTGTACGGGCCAGGGCCGTCGTCGAAGGTGAGCGCGATCTCCCGGTGCTGGGCGCCGGCGATGCGCACATACGGGGTGTAGGACAGCGTGCGGTTGATCGCCGCGCTCTCAGCCGCCGTCTCGCGCGCGGCCAGCGAACCGGCTCCCGATCCGGCGAGCTTGGAGATCCGGTCGAAGAACCCGTGCCGCGGCAGGCTGGTCGAGGACGGCGAGGGCGCGCTCCCACCAAACCCGACCAGCAACACGATCGCCGCCAGGGCGACGAGCGTCGCCAACGCGATCGCCACCCAGCGACGGCGCCGGTGGTGTGGCGCCATGCTGCGCCGGCGCACCGGACGTGCGGGTTGGAGAATGGTCGGCCCGACCCGAGCCTTGCGTAGTCCTGCACCGGGTTCCATGAGTCTGCCCCGCCACCCATGATGCCGGGTCCGGGTCCAAACCGCATCGCGTGCACAATCCCTTCCAGCCTCGGCGGCGGCAAACCGCCCCGGCCTCGGCCTTCCGGGCAAGACGTTTCCGGTCGACCCACTAGATTCCCTCGGGATGCACCCGCCGGTCTGCGTCGTGATCCCCACCTACAACGAGGCGGCGAACGTGGAAGGCATCGTCCGGGCCACGATCGCAGAGCTGGAGCGCCTCGTCCCGGACGCTCATCGCGTCCTGATCGTCGACGACAACTCCCCGGACGGCACCGGGGCGATCGCCGACCGCCTGGCCGAAGCGACGCCCCAGGTCGAGGTGCTTCACCGGGCGGCCAAGACCGGCCTGGGCCACGCCTACCTGGCCGGGTTCAGGCACGCGCTGAGCAGCGACGCCGAGCTGGTGATCGAGATGGACGCCGACTTTTCCCACGATCCCCGCTACCTCGAGCCGATGCTCGCCGCCGCGCAGACCGCTGACCTGGTGCTCGGATCGCGCTACGTCGAGGGTGGAGGGGTCCAGGACTGGGGCATCGTGCGCCGGCTCATAAGCCGTGGGGGCGGCCTGTATGCCCGCTTGATCCTCGGCGTTCCGATCCGCGACCTGACCGGCGGCTTCAAGTGCATCCACCGCCGGGTCCTCGAGACGATCCAGCTCGAGACGATCCGCGCCGAGGGCTATGTGTTTCAGATCGAGGTCACCTACCGGACGCTGCTGGCCGGCTTCAAGGTGACCGAGGTGCCGATCGTGTTTCGCGACCGCACCGTTGGCACGAGCAAGATGTCCGGCCGGATCGCCGCCGAGGCGATGTGGGCGGTGCCGGTGCTGAAGCGGACAGCCCCGGCCGCGGTGGCCGGGCGAAACCGCGCGCCGGATGCGATCGGGTCACGCGATGACGGGTAGTGGGAAAGCGAGACCCCGCCCGCCGCGTCGGCGTCGAGGGAGGCACGGGCGGGCGATGGATGACAACGGAGAGGCCTGACCCGCGGAACGTTGCGCGCGCAAGTTCCCTAACGTAATGTCAACAATGATCACCCTCTTGCCGACCGTCGGTCGGGCAAGCTTCATGTAATGAGCGTGAACAGTCCGCTTGGCGCCACCCAGAGCGGCGCGTTCAAGCTGCGCGGACCCGCGCTCGACTCCCCCACCGCGCGATCGCAGTCCCGCCTGGGTCTCCTCGGACTGGCCGGCATATTGGTCACGGGAGTGCTGTTGGCGCTGTCGGCGGCGGGAACCGACAAGCTCCTGCCTCAGACTGTGGGCGCCGGCGTCGGGACCGTCGGGCTGCAGGGATCGTTCGGGACGCCCGGCATCGACCTGGGCGGCATCGGGCTGACCATCGTCATGGCGGCGATGTTCGTCTCCTACGTGCTCGCGGTGCGCCATGCGGTCCGGGTCTCCCCGCTCATGGTCCTGGGGGCCATCGCCGCCCTGCATGCGCTCATGCTGATGGCCCCGCCACTGTTTTCGACCGACGTGTTCAGCTACCAGTTCTACGGCCGGATCGGGCAGGTCTACCACGCCAATGCCTATCTGGCCAGTCCCTACGCGCTCTATCAGGACCCCCTTTACCACTACATCGGCTCCAAGTGGATCAGCTATCCAACCGTCTACGGGCCCCTGTTCACGGCCCTCAGCTATCCCCTGGCGCCGCTCTCGATCCCCACCGATGTGTTCATCTACAAGGCGATCGCCGCGGTGTCGAGCCTCGGCGTGGTGGCGCTGGTCTGGAATGGCGCGCGCCGGCGCGGCGTCGACCCGGTCAAGGCGGCCGCGCTGGTGGGGCTCAATCCGCTGATCGTCGTCTACGGCGTCGGCGGCGGGCACAACGACCTGCTGATGCTGGTTCCGCTGATGGCCGGCGTGCTGCTGCTGATCCAACGGCGCGGCCGGCTGGGGGCCGGCTCGATCGTGGTCGGGGCCGGGATCAAGCTGACCGCGGGGCTGGTGCTCCCGTTCGCCCTGGCCGGCGCGCGCGGACCGCTGCTCTCAACCCGACGGCGCGATCTGCTGATCGGCGCCGGCGTGGTCGCGGCGGTGCTCGGCGTGTTCAGCGTGCTCATGTTCGGCGCCGGTCCGCTGCACCTCCCGGCGACGATCGAGAAGGTTCAGAGCAAGGGAAACTGGCAAAGCATCGGCGGCTTCATCGGCACTCGGCTGGGGCTGGGCACCGTGGGTCACCCAGTGGCGCTGATCCTCGGCGGCATGTTCGCCGTCGTGCTCGCCTGCCTGCTCTGGCGGGTGTGGCGCGGGAAGCTCGACTGGATCGCCGGGGCCGGCTGGGCCGCG
>JAFAWR010000040.1 GCA_019241635.1 Solirubrobacterales bacterium | reverse complement strand
TCCGCCGCTGAGTCGGGCGAGCCGGTGCAGGGCACGGTGATCGAGGTGGTCAAGGGCGGCCTGATCATCGACCTCGGGGTGCGCGGCTTCCTGCCCGCCTCGCTGGTCGACATCCGCCGCGTGCCCAACCTCGACGAATACATGGGCCAGGCGATCGAGTGCAAGGTGATCGAGCTCAACCGCTCGCGCAACAACGTGGTCCTGTCGCGGCGCGCCGTGCTCGAGGAGCAGCGCAAGGAGGATCGCGAGCGGATCCTCGACCGCCTGCAGCCCGGCCAGGTCGTGGAGGGCACGATCTCCAACATCGTCGACTTCGGCGCGTTCGTCGATCTGGACGGGATCGACGGCCTGATCCACATCTCCGAGCTGTCCTGGTCGCACGTGAACCACCCGTCGGAGATCCTCACGATCGGCGACAAGGTCACGGTCAAGGTGCTCGACATCGACCGTCAGCGCCAGCGGATTTCCCTGGGCCTCAAGCAGACGCAGGAAGATCCCTGGCAGCGGGTGGTCGACACCTACAACGTCGGCGACGAGCTCGAGGGGACGGTGACCAAGGTGGTCACGTTCGGCGCCTTCGTCGAGATCCTCGACGGCGTCGAGGGCCTCGTGCACATCTCCGAGCTGGCCCAGCACCACGTCGAGAACCCGCGCGAGATCATCCAGCCCGGGGACCCGGTGCGGGTGAAGATCCTCGAGATCGACTCCGAGCGCCGGCGGCTGTCGCTGTCGATCAAGCGGGTCGAGGGCCAGGTGCTCCCGGTCCGGCCGATCACCGCCCCGGTGGACGGCGATGCCGGCGATCTCGACAACATGCCCGAGCTCGGCCTGTCCGAGGATGTGTTCGCCGGCGCCGATGAGGCGGCGGTCGACGAGGCTCCGGTCGAGGACACCGCGGACGGCGCCGGATCGGTCGACGCCTCCGAGCCCGCCGAGCCCGCCGAAGCTGAGCCAGAAGCCTGAGCGCATCCCGTTTGTCGGACTGACGGGCGGAATCGGGGCCGGGAAGTCGACCGCTCTGGAGGCCCTTGGGCGGGCCGGCGCGGCCGTGCTCTCGACCGACGCGGTCGTACACGAGCTGTACGGCGATGATGATGTTGTTTCAGCGGTCGTGGGCCGATTCGGTCCCGCCATCGAGCGGGATGGAGTGATTGACCGGCCGGCCCTGGCTCGGGTTGCCTTCGCCACGGCTGAGGACCG
The DNA here is from genome assembly GCA_019241635.1 of Solirubrobacterales bacterium. Lineage (GTDB taxonomy): Bacteria > Actinomycetota > Thermoleophilia > Solirubrobacterales > Solirubrobacteraceae > Palsa-465. The sequence goes on along the minus strand of JAFAWR010000040.1, from coordinate 1,658 downwards.
GGAGTGGCTCGAGGGTTTGTTGTGGCCGCGCGTGGGGGAGCGGATGGCCGCCTGGCGCGCGGCGTTGCCCGAGGGGGTCCGCGCCGCGGTCGTCGAGGTTCCCCTGCTGTTCGAGTCGGGCCTGGAGGCGGGGTTCGACGCCACGATCGCGGTGATCGCGGCCGAGGAGCTCCGGGCTTCACGGGCCGGCGCGCGCGGCCACGAGGCGCTCGAGGAGCGCTCGGCTCGTCAGCTCACCCAGCAGGAAAAAGCGCACCGTGCGACGTACGTGGTGGTTAACGACGGTACGGTGGAGGAGCTCGAGTCGAAGTTGTCGTCGGTTCTTGAGATGCTGGGGTCGTGAGTCCGTCCGCGACGGGTACGCCAAGGCGTTCTCGCGCCCAGCGCGAGAACCCCGCTGCCGCGCGGGCGGCGGCCGCCCGGCGGCGCCGGCGGGCCGCGGCCCGGCGCCGGCTGCGCTTGCTGGCGCTCGGGATCGGGGTGACCGCGGTGACCATCGCGGTCGTGCTCTCGATGCCGCTGGTCCGCAAGGCGGTCAACGATCTCGGGTTGCCGCTCAGCTACTCGGACGTGATCCGCCAGCAGGCCGCCCAGAAGCATCTGGATCCCGCCCTGATCGCCGCGGTGATCTACGCCGAGACCAAGTTCCAGCCGCGGGACTCCTCCGCCGGCGCTGTCGGGCTGATGCAGGTCATGCCCCAGACGGCGTTGTTCCTCGCCCGCCGATCCGGCGCCACCACGTTCAGCACCTCCGACCTGGAGGATCCCCAGGTCAACATCGCCTACGGGAGCTACTACCTGCGCTACCTGCTCGACGAGTACCACGGTCATTTGACCCTCGCCCTGGCGGCGTACAACGGCGGCGAGTCGAACGTCGACCGCTGGGTGGCCGGTGGGCGGTCGCTGACCGTGTCCGAGATCCCGTTCCCCGAGACGCGCGCGTACGTGGCGAAGGTGATCCACGCCGAGGGGCAGTACCGCCACAAGTACGCCAACCAGCTGTACGGCTAGGGCTTCCGGGGGCGCGGCCGGCCCTCTACCCCTGACCGGACGGGGTGCCCGGCCCCAGGGACGCCGAGCGAAGCGAGGCCCGTCGCAACCAAACTGCCACTCGGCACCCCCCTTTGAGGTGAATGGCGGTTCACTCGCGCATAGCACTGGTGATCTGCCACTGGGCGGGCGGTCGACGTCGAATGGCAGTTCACTCGCGGTCACGAGCTGACCGCGATTCGCGCCATCATTCGCGGCCGTCGCCACCGCTACGCTAGACCCAGATGCCCCAGTTCGAACTCGACGCTGCCTACAGCCCGACCGCCGACCAGCCGGCGGCGATCGCCGGCCTGGCCGAGGGCATCCTGGCCGGCGAGCCGAAAATGACCCTGCTCGGCGCCACCGGGACGGGCAAGACGATGACGATGGCCGCGACGATCGAGGCGGTCCAGAAGCCGGCGCTCATCATCGCCCACAACAAGACGCTGGCCGCGCAGCTGTGCAACGAGTTCCGGACCTACTTCCCGCGCAACTCGGTCGAGTACTTCGTCTCCTACTACGACTACTACCAGCCCGAGGCCTACGTCCCGAGCAAGGACCTGTACATCGAGAAGGACTCGGCGATCAACCAGGAGATCGACCGGCTGCGCCACTCGGCCACCGCGGCG
>JAFAWR010000203.1 GCA_019241635.1 Solirubrobacterales bacterium | reverse complement strand
CCGTCCTACGCGATCTGCAAGGCGCACAAGGCACGTGACGCCAGCGCGGCCGCCGCCGCGGCCGCCCCGCCCCCGCCCGTCCTGGGTACGAGCGAGGACGTCAAGCCGGTCAGCGGCACCGTGTTCATCAAGTCGCCGAGCGGCCAGTTCATCCCGCTCACCGGCGCCACCCAGATCCCGTCCGGAACGGTGATCGACGCCCTGCACGGGTCGCTCCAGCTACTCGTCGCGATCGGCAAGGGCAAGACCGACCACGGGATCTTCGGCGGCGCGATCTTCAAGATCACCCTGGCTCGCAACGGCCTGGCCACGCTGACGCTCGTCGAAGGCGCGTTCGCGGGCGCACCGTCGTACGCGCAGTGCAAGGCCCACGCCGCCGCCGACACGACGGCGACCGCCGCCTCGAGCCGGACCCTGCAGCTCCTGCACGCGAGCGCCCACGGCAAGTTCCGCACCAGCGGCCGCTATAGCGCCGCCACCGTCCGCGGCACCATCTGGACCGTTGCCGACCGCTGCGACGGAACGCTGACCCACGTAATCACCGACTCCGTCGCGGTCACCGACTTCGTCCATCACAAGACGATCATCCTCCACGCCGGCCAGAGCTACCTGGCCAAGCCCAGGCCGTAGGGGCACGCGGCCGGGGATCGAGCGGAATGCAGGTATGCGCAGGGATTGTTGACTTCAAGTGGGCGGCGCGATAGCGTCGCCGCAACCAGCCGGCCCGCCGGGGGATGGAGCTCGGGTTGGCCGCTAGGAGGGGCAGACCGAAGGGACCGTGGTGGTGAACGTGGGATCGGGATTCCCGGGGCACGAGATGCACCGGCGGGGAACGCGCGGGCAACTCGCACGCGGGCGAGGCACGCGCCGGCGCATGCTGATCGCGCTGCTGGCCTGCGCGCTGGCCGGGCTCGCCCTCGCCGCGCAGGCTGAGGCCGCTACGTACCAGGTGGGCACGAGCGCCGATGCGACCGGGACCTGCGCGAACCCGTCAAGCGGGACGTGCTCGCTCAGGCAGCTCATCACCTACGAGAACGACCTCACCACGATCCCCAGCCCAGCCGACACGATCATCCTTCCGGCCGGCGGCTACCAGTTGACCAACGGCCAGCTGACCATCCAGGAGAGCCTCACCCTCGCCGGCGCCGGCGCGCGCACCACGCACATCTACCAGGAGACCACCACGGGTACCGCCCGGGTGTTCGACATCGTGGGCAATCCGAAGGTGAACACGGATCCCACGGTGACCATCTCCGGCGTCGACATGGCGTTCGGGAAGGCCGACTCGAGCAACGGCTTCTTCGGCGGCGACGTGCGCAACCGAGCCACGCTCAAGCTGAGCGAGGACCTCATCGAGGATGGCCAGACCACTTCGGGCTCGGGGGGCGGAATCTCGAACGACGGCGGGACACTCACGCTGACTCATTCCCTGGTCTGGAACAACAGCAGCACGAACCCGAACGGCGGCGGCGACTCGGGCGGCATCCAGAACTACGGCGATGACACGGTCGGCTCCGGAACGCTGTACATCGACAACTCGACAATCGCCGACAACACCTCAGCGCTGGGCGGCGGAGTCTTCAGCTGGTGCGCCGGAGCCAATGGTGAGTGCTCCGCGGACGGCGTGGTCAACACCACGACGATCACGAACTCGACGATCGCCTTCAACAACGGCGGCTCGCGCTCGAGCACCGGTGGTGGTCTGCTGGCCAGCCAGGGGCTGATCTCGGTCGAGAACTCGATCGTCGCGTCGAACACCGTGACCGATCCGCTGAACGGCAGTCAGGTCGCGTCCAACTGCGGCACGACGAGCCCCGGGGCAATCGCCTCGCTCGGCTACAACCTCGAGACCGCGACGGATTGCGGCTTCACGGCGACCGGCGATCTCCAGAGCACCGATCCAGGGTTTCTCACCGGGGCTCTCGGGTTCAATGTCGGTAACACCGAGACGCTGGCGCTAAAGGCCAACAGCCCGGCGGTCGACGCGGTACCGACCACCGCGCCGGGCTGCTCGGGGACCGACCAACGAGACATCCCTCGCCCACAGGGCACGAAATGCGACATCGGCGCCTACGAGCTGTTCCAGCCCGTCGAGGGCGAGCAGTTCACCGCGGCGGTCGGGCAGGTCTCGGCCACATCGGCCACGATCGACTGGGGCGACGGGAACTCCTCGCCGGCCCAGATCGATCCCAGCGGCCAGGCATCGGGCACGCACACCTATGCCGAGGAGGGGATCTACCACGCCGCGATCAACTGGAAGAACAGCGACGGCGGAAGCCAGACCACCCCCGTCGATGTAAAGGTGGTGGACGCGCCGCTGACCTCGTCCGCAAACTCGATCAGCGCGACCGCGGGCGCCGCCTTCCACGGCACGGTGGCGACGTTCACTGACGCCGACCCGGGCGCCACCGCGACCGACTACTCCGCGACGATCAACTGGGGCGACGGCAATCGGTCGGCCGGCACGATCACCTCCAACCCCGGCGTCGGCGGTTTCGTCGTCACCGGCACGCACACGTATTCGACCGCGGGCGGGTACACGACCTCGGTGGCGATCTCGGACGCCGGAGGCGCCGCCAGCGCCGCGCGAGGATCCGCGACGGTGTCAGTCGCGCCGCCGAGCGTCTCGAGTCTGAAACCCGCGGGCGGCCCGACCACCGGCGGCACGACGGTCACGATCATCGGCGCCAACTTCACCGGCGCCACGGCGGTGAGCTTCGGCTCGGCCGCGGCGAGCAGCTTCAAGGTCGGAAGCGACACGCAGATCACCGCAACCGCCCCGGCGGGCGCCGGCATCGTCGATGTCACCGTGACCACCCCAAGCGGAACCAGCGCGACGAGCGCCGCGGACCGATACGCCTACGGAGGCTGCACGGACGAGTTCAGTCCCCAGAGCGGAAACGACTGGGGCACCACGGCCAACTGGTCGACCGGGGCCGTCCCGACCGCCTCCGACGTCGCCTGCTGGCCCGCGGGCACGACCGTCGTGGTCTCGGGCAGCGACTCGTCGGCGACCGCGAACGCCGTCGAGGGAGGCGACCTCGACCTCACCGGCGGCACCCTGTCCCTGGCCGGACCGACCGGCTCGACGCTGGTCGATCTCACCCAGACCGGCGGCTCCCTGAACGGCCCGGGGGCGCTGGTCCTCTCGGGGAACTTCTCCTGGACCGCGGGCGAGATCTCACAGAACCAGCCGATCGCGATCACCCAGGCAGCCGGGCAGACGTTCTCGATCAGCGGCACCAACCAGGCCTACTTGCTCGGCGGATCGATCAGCACGCAAAGCCCGGTGACGATCAGCGACCTGGATTTGATCGCGGCGAACGGCCCGACCCTGACCACGACTAGCAACGTCACCTTCGCCCCCGGCAACTATCAACAAAACGGGAATGCCAACCTCACGATCAGCGCCGCCGGGTTCATCACCACTGGTGACACGAGCGTGCCCAACTACGCGCTGCACCTGACCGGCAATGCGAGCAGCCTGACCGGGACCCTGACCGTCCCGACCCTGACCACCGACCCGAGCACCACACTCGGGGTCGGCCAGGGCGCCGGGCTGAGCCTGTCTGGCGGAACGATCAATGGGACCATCACCGGGCAGGGGGCCTACACCCAGACCTCGGGCACAACCACGTTCCCCGGTCCGGCAGCGCTGTCGACGAGCACGGTGCTGGTCACCAACGGGTTGTTGTCGCTGAGCTCGGAGGCGACGTACGCCGCGAGCACCACGACGGTCTCGGGCGGGACGCTCGACCTGGCCGGCGCCGCCAGCACCGGCAGCTTCACCGAGACCGCCGGCGTCCTCAACGGGCCGGGTTCGCTGGCGCTGTCGGGCGGCTTCTCGTGGACCGGCGGGGCGATCTCCACGGGAGTTGGGATTGCCATCACCCAGCCGGCAGGCCAGAGCTTCTCGATCACCGGGACCAGCCAGGCTTACCTGACCGGCGGATCGATCAGCACCCAGAGCCCGGTCACGATCGCCAACACCAGCTTCATCAACGCGAACTCACCCACCCTGACCACCACGAGCACGGTGACCTTCGCGCCCGGCACCTATGAGCAGAACGGCGCCCCCAACCTGACCCTCACCGCCGCCGGGGTGATCACCTCCGGCGCGACGACGATCCCGAACTACGCGCTCAACCTGACCGGCACCGGCAGCAGCCTGGGTGGGTCATTGACCGTGCCCGTGTTGAATACCACGGCCGCCAGCAGCCTGAGCGTCCCGACCGGCGTCGACCTGAGCGTCGGCCAGGGGTCCATCCTGGGCGCGATCACCGGGCACGGCACCTACACCCAAACCGGTTCGACGACCACGGTCGGCAGCGGCGGGACGCTCTCGGTCGACACCGTGGCGGTCCCCAGCGGCACCTTGACGGTTAACCCGGGCGCGATGTACGCCGCCGCGACCGCTACCAGCCTCGGTGGCGGCACGCTCAATCTCGGCCCGAGCGCATCCAGCACCGGCACCTTCACCGAAACCTCTGGAACCCTGAACGGCCCGGGGGCGCTGTCGGTGTCCGGCGACTTCTCGTGGACGGGCGGGCTGATCTCTCAGCCCCAGCCGATCTCGATCAGCCAGGCCAGCGGTCACACGTTCTCGGTCACCGGAACCAGCCAGGCCTACCTGGTCGGCGGATCGATCAGCACCCAAAGCCCGGTCACGATCAGCAACACCAGCTTCATCAACGTCAACGCGCCCACGCTCACCACCACCAGCACGGTCACCTTCGCCCCGGGCAGCTACGAGCAGAACGGCGGCGCCAACCTCACAATCACCGCCGCCGGGTTCATCACGTCGGGCAACACAAGCCTTCCCAACTACGCCCTCGTCCAGTCGGGAGGCCTCACCACGATTCCGAGCACGACCACGCTGGCCAGCGGCCCGCTCACGGTCGAGGGCGGCACACTCCAGGATGACGGGACGATCAACGCCACGACGAGCCTGACCGGCGGTACGTTGAAAGGCACCGGCACCGTCGGAGCATCGCTGACTGACACCGGGGGCACGGTCGCGCCCGGCGACTCGCCGGGAACGCTGACGGTCACCGGCAACTACTCGCAGGGCTCGGCGAGCACGCTTCAGATCGCCGTCAACGGGACGACCAGCGGGCAGTACTCCGTGCTGAGCGTCGGTGGGAACGTCTCGTTGGGCGGAACTCTGACGATGATCCCGAGCGCCGGCTACGCCAGCACGGCGGCGCCCGGCGACACGATCGGGTTCCTGGCCTTCTCGGGCTCACGGACCGGCCAGTTCGCCTCGACCACGGTCAACCCCGCGCTCGCCGACCAGGAAACCATCACTCCCAGCTACGCGACCTCGAACGTCGTCGCCGGCATCGTCAGCGGGGCGGCGCAGCCCGCGGTGACCGCCGTGAACCCGACCCGCGGTCCCGCCTCCGGCGCCACCAGCGTGACCATCACCGGGACAAACCTGACCAACGCCACGGCCGTCCACTTCGGCTCGAGTGCGGCGACCAGCTTCTCGGTGGACAGCGCCACTCAGGTGACGGCGACTGCCCCCGCCGGGTCAGGCACGGTCGACGTCACGGTCACGACGCCGGGCGGGACCAGCGCGCCCACGGCCGCCGATAAGTACGCCTACCTCGGCGTTCCCACGGTGACCTCGGTCAGTCCGACCGCCGGCCCGCTCGGGAGCGGGACGCCGGTCACGATCACCGGGACCAACCTGACCGGCGCCACCGGCGTGAACTTCGGCGCGAACGCGGCGAGCGGCGTCACGGTCATCAGCGACACCGAGATCACCGCCACCGCCCCCGCGGGCGCAGCCGGCACGGTCGACATCACGGTCACCACCGCCGGCGGCGTCAGCGCCACAAACGCCACCGACAAGTACACCTACGTGGACGTCCCGGCGATCACCGGCGTGACCCCGGCCGCGGGGCCCACCTCGGGCGGAACCGGCGTGACGATCACGGGGAGCAGCCTGGCCACGGTCACCGCCGTGAACTTCGGCTCAACCCCGGCTTCCAAGTTCACCATCGACGGTCCGGGCCAGATCACGGCCACCGCCCCGGTCGGGTCTCCCGGGACCGTCGACGTCGCGGTGATCAACCCAGGCGGCACGAGCGCAGCGAGCAACGCCGACCGGTTCACCTATCAGGCGCCGCCGACCGCCGCGATCAGCTCGCCGGCCGACAACCAGACCTACAGCTTCAACCAGGCGGTGAGCACCGCGTTCTCATGCAGCGAAGGGCAGGACGGACCCGGACTGCAGTCCTGCACCGATTCGACCGGCACCGGAGCCCTCGACACCTCGACGGCCGGCCCGCACACCTACACGGTCACCGCCACGAGCAAGGACGGACAGACCGCGACCAGCACGCTCGATTACACGGTGAGCGGGCCGCTCCCGCCGGCGGTGAACGGCGGCGCCCCGACCAGCCAGACCAGTTCCGCGACGGCGTTCTCCGGGACGGTCAACCCCGAGGGGATCCCCACCCAGGCGTTCTTCCAGTACGGCCTCGATCCGAGCCAGCGCGGGCCGGGCGCCTCGACCACGCTCTACGACCAGTCGACCCCGCCGCAGCAGGTTGGCTCGGACACCAGCGACCACACGGTCACCGCCCCGGCCACCGGACTCACCCCGGGCGCGCTCTACCACGTTCGGCTCGTGGCCACCAACTCGGCGGGCACCACGTTCGGCCAGGACCAGACGTTCACGGCCGCCGCCGCGGCCGCCCCACCCGCGCCCGTCCTGGGCAAGAGCGAGGACGTCAAGCCGGTCAGCGGCACCGTGTTCATCAAATCGCCGAGCGGCCAGTTCATCCCGCTCACCGGCGCCACCCAGATCCCGTCCGGCACCGTGGTCGACGCGCTCCACGGCACGCTTCTGCTCACCACCGCGATCGGCAAGGGCACGACCGACCACGGCACGTTCGGCGGCGCGATCTTCAAGGTCACCCAGGCGAAGACGGGCGCGCTCAAGGGCCTGACCACGCTCAGCCTGGTCGAGAACGCCTTCCAGGGCGCGCCGTCCTACGCGCGCTGCACCGCCCATACGGCAGCCGATGCCACCATCGCCTCGAGCCGCACCCTGCAGCTCCTCCACGCCAGCGCCCACGGCAAATTCCGCACCAGCGGGCGCTACAGCGCCGCCACCGTCCGCGGCACCATCTGGACCATCGCCGACCGCTGCGACGGAACGCTGACCCACGACATCACCGACTCCGTCGCGGTCACCGACTTCGCCCACCACAAGACGATCATCCTCCACGCCGGCCAGAGCTACCTCGCCAAGCCGAGGCCGTAAGGTAGACATCGCCGTCGGGGGAGCGGTACCCCGGCGGCCGTACCGGGAAGGACTGGGCCATGCTGCGCTTGATCGGGTTGGCCATCTCCATCGGTCTTGCCGACTCGATGAACCCCTCGACGATCGCCCCCGGCCTGTACCTGGCGATGGGCCGCCAGGCGCGCGCCGGCTTGCTCCAGTTCACGATCGCGGTGTTCGCGGTGAACCTGATCGGCGGAGCGGTGATCGCCCTCGGGCCCGGAGAGGCGCTGCTGGCGATCGTGCCCAAGCCCACCGCGACCACGCGCTACATCGTCGAGACCGTGGCCGGCGTGGTCATGCTGGTCGGGGCGGCGGTGCTGTGGCGCCGGCGGCACACCCTGGCCCGGCGTGAGCTGCCCTCACCGCCGTCGGAGGGCCGTTCATCGTTCCTGCTCGGGCTGACCATCGCCGGCGTCGAGTTGCCCACCGCATTCCCCTACTTTGCGGTGATCGCCGCGGTGGTGGGGTCCGGGCTCGACCCCGTGCGCCAGCTCATCCCACTCGCGATCTACAACATCGCGTTCGTCCTGCCGCTGATCCTGATGGCGGCCACGTTGACCTTCGCCCCTGAGCGATCCGAGCGCATCCTGAGCCGCACGCGCGATCTCCTCCAGCGCCACTGGCCGGCGTTGCTTGCCGCGCTGGCGCTGCTGGCGGGGGCGTTCGTCACGGTGATCGGCGTGACCGGGCTGACCGGCCGCAGCCACAGCACCGTGGGCCGGCTCTCGCGCAACCTCCGCAAGGCGATCACGCGCTGAACGCGCGGACATAGGGACTTTCACGTCTCGGCGGTTTATCTCCTCCGGCGATGGCTACCTGACCTGGACTGTGTCCTAGCTTGGAGGTATTCCATGATCCTGCGGATCGATCGCCTGCAGACCGAGCTGCCGCCGCCCTCGGATCCCGATCCGATCGGGGCATCGGCCGTCCAGGAGCTGCTCGGAGGCAAGTACGGCGAGATGTCGACGTTCATGAACTACACCTATCAGTCGTTCAACTTCCGCAACCGCCAGGGGGCGCGTCCGTTCTACGACCTCGTCGCGAGCATCGCCGCGGAGGAGTTCGGACATATCGAGCTGGTCTCGACCGCGATCAACACGATGCTGACCGGTGCCGCCGGCGGACCGCCGGGCGAGGCCGGCGACCTCAGCGGCGTCAAGGGCACCCGCAACACCCAGCAGTTCATCGCGGGTGGCGCCGGAACGATGGTCCAGGATTCCATGGGCAAGCCGTGGAACGGCGACTACGTGAACGCCACCGGCGATCTCCTCGAGGATCTCACGTTCAACTTCTTCCTCGAGACCGGCGCGCGCAACAACAAGCTGAAGGTCTACGAGATGGTCGAGCACCCGGCGGCGCGCGCGCTCACCGGCTACCTGCTCGTGCGAGGCGGCGTGCACCAGGTCGCCTACGCCCGCGCGATCGAGAAGCTGACCGGCGCCGACCTGATGAAGATGTTCCCGTCGCCGCGGATCCCCACCGACAAGATCCCCGAGTGCCAGCCGCACATCAAGCGGGGTGAGCACCTCAAGCTGTACCGCTTCTCCCCTGATGACTTCAAGGAGATCGCGGCGGTGTTCAGCGGCCCGCACCCCGAGACCGGGGAGGATCTACGGATCGCCGACGAGATCCAGCCCGAGGGAGCGCCGCCGTTTGATCTGCCCCCGCAGCCGGCCGTGTTCGCTCCGGCACCCGAGCCCGAGGAGATCGCGCAGATCGCGACCAAACTACGTCAGGCGGCCGGGCTGCCCAAGGAGCCGACCGGCGTGGTCGCCAACAACGGTCAGGGCGTGATCGGCAAGGTCAAGGACGCGATCAGCTGACCCGCGCCTCCGGGGCCGGCGGCGCCGTGCGCGCTCGCCGGCCCCGGGCGCAGTAGCATTCTTCACACTTGACAACAGGGGTGCTGGCGGGACAGGCCGGCTGAGATAGCGCCCTACGCGGCTCGTGCGACCCGGCGCTGACCCTTCGAACCTGTGGGGTAATGCCCGCGAAGGGAGTGAGCACCGGAATGATCGAGGCTCCCGTGCAGGAGCCTCGCGAGCTTAAAGACGACGGATCGGTCCGCGTCGAGCTCGTGAGCCGCACGTTCGCCACCCGTCGCGCGGCTGTCGACGCCCTCGCCGGCATGACGCTGCACGTTTCGCCTCGCGAGGTCGTGGCGGTGGTCGGTCCGAGCGGCTGCGGCAAGACCACGCTGCTCGAGCTGATCTGCGGCCTGCAGAAGCCCGACTCGGGGCGGGCGCAGGCGGCGCCGGCCGCGCTCATGCCCCAGCGCGACCTGCTGCTCCCGTGGCTGACCGCGATCGACAACGCCGGGCTGGCCCTGCGCGCGCGGGGTGTCCCCCGTGCGGAAGCCCGCAGGGCGGCCGCGCCCTGGCTCGAGCGCTTCGGGCTACAGGGCTTCGAGCGGACGGCGCCGGCCGAGCTCTCGGGTGGCATGCGCCAGCGCGTCTCGTTCCTGCGCACGCTGCTGGCCGGGAAGCCGGTGCTCGCCCTCGACGAGCCGTTCGCCGCGCTCGACGCGATCACCCGGCACGAGATGCAGGGCTGGCTCGGGCATGTGCTCGAGTCCGAGCCCCGGACCGTGGTCCTGGTCACCCACGACGTCGAGGAGGCGGTGATCGTGGCCGACCGGGTCGTGGTGATGTCGCCGCGCCCCGGGCGGGCGGTGGCGGAGATCGAGGTCGCGCTGCCGCGCCCGCGCCGGCGGACCGACGCCGCCGTGGTCGCGCTGCGCGAACAGGCCCTGGCCGCGCTCGGGGTGGACGCATGAGCCGCGTCCGGCGCCTCCTTGCCCCCGCGCTTCTGCTCGCCGCGCTGATCGGGATCTGGGAGCTCTACGTGGACCTGCACGGCTCCACGTTCTCGCTGATCCTGCCCGCCCCCCATCAGGTGGCCGAGGCGCTCTACACCGACCGAGGGCTGCTGTGGAGCAACTTCCTGGTCACCGCCAAGGAGGTGCTGCTGGGGATCCTGCTGGCCACCCTGATCGGGTTCGTCCTGGCCGTGGCCATCCACTTCTCGCCCCTGCTGCGCCGCGCCGCGTACCCGCTGCTGGTCGCCTCGCAGGCCGTTCCGGTGGTCACCTTCGCGCCCGTCCTGGCCTTCTGGCTCGGCTTCGGGCTGCTGCCGAAGCTGGTGGTGATCGCGCTGGTCTCGTTCTTCTCGATCGTGGTCACGATGACCGCCGGCCTGGCCGCGGTCGACCCTGATCTGCTCAAGCTGATGCGGACGTTCGACGCCTCGCGGGCTCGCACGTTCTGGCACGTCGAGCTGCCGAGCGCGCTGCCCGGGTTGCTCACGGGGGCCAAGATCGCGGTCGCCGTGTCGGTCATCGGCGCCGTGTTCGCCGAGTGGAACGGCTCGAACTCCGGGCTCGGCTACGTGATTCTCCAGTCGCTGCCGCAGCTCTTGTCCGCCCGCGGCGTGGCGGCCGTGGTCATCCTGTCGCTGTTCGCGATCGGCCTGTTCTCGACGCTCGCGCTGGTCGAGCGGCTCGCGCTGCCGTGGGCATACCGGTCCTCCGGGGAGCCGGCGCGATGAAGCGAGGGTTGATCGTCCGCGCGCTGCTCGCCGTCATGCTCGCGGTCGGGCTCGCCGCCGCGCTCGCCGGCTGCGGCGAGAAGCATGAGGCGGTGACCGGCTCGGCCGGCGCCACCCAGTCGTTCACGCTGATGCTCGACTGGTTCCCCAACGCCGACCACGCCGGCATCTACCAGGCCCTGGCCGACCAGGACTTCGCCAAGGCGGGCCTCGACGTCCACGTCGAGGTGCCCTCGGACCCCGCCACGCCGCTGAAGCTTCTGGCCGCCGGCAAGATCGACGCCGCGATCTCCTACGAACCCGAGGTCCTGCTGGCCCGCAACCAGTTCACCCCGCTGGTGTCGGTGGCCGCGCTCGTGCAGGAGCCCCTGACCTCGATCGTCTCGCTTGGCTCCAAGCACATCACCAGCCCGGCCAAGCTCAAGGGCAAGCGGGTCGGCGACGCCGGAATCCCCTACCAGCATGCCTACCTGACCACGATCCTGGCCAAGGCCGGCGTGCCGGCGGGCTCGGTCAAGGAGATCAACGTGGGCGCCAACCTGGTGCCGGCCATGCTCTCGGGCCGGGTCGATGCAACGCTCGGGGCGTTCTGGAACTACGAGGCGATCCAGTTGGCCCAGCTGCACAAGCGCCCCAATGTGATCCACATGGAGCAGGTCGGCGTGCCCAACTACGACGAGCTCGTGGTCGTGGTGCGCAAGGACACCATCGTCAACCACCCCGACCTCGTCCGGCGCTTCGTCCAGGCGCTGGGACGCGGCTACGCGGCGGTGCGCCGGGACCCGCAGGCGGCCGTGACGAACCTGGTCCACGCCAGCCCCGATCTCGACCCGAAGCTTCAGCTGGCCAGCATCGAGGCCACCCTGCCGGCCTTCTTCCCCAGCGATTCCGCCAATCCATGGGGCTGGCAGGACCCCAAGCAATGGGCGGCCTACGGTCAGTGGATGCTGAGCAACCACCTGATCTCGAACCCCAACGCCGTGCTCGACGCCTCGACCAACGAGCTGCTGGCCGGTCAGGGCCTGCTCTGAACGCGGGTCAGCGCCGGTCCGAAGCCCCGCTCCGAACCCTAAGCGGATCATCATCGGGGCGACCGATGATTTTCCAAAGTGGCGCCGGTCTAATCGCATACGATGAGCCTGATGGCGGTGGCGACCCCCGCACTCGAGCAACGGCTTGAACAGCACAGATCCGAGCTGACCGGCTACTGCTACCGCATGCTGGGCTCGCCGTTCGAGGCCGAGGACGCGGTTCAGGAGACGTTCCTGCGGGCCTGGCGAGGCTTCGACCGCTTCGAGGGCCGGGCGGCGTTCCGCTCCTGGCTCTACCGGATCGCCACCAACGTGTGCCTGGACATGCTGAACGGCCGCAACCGCCGCGCCCGCCCGATGGACTTCGGGCCGGCCGCCGAACCGGTCGAGTCCAGCCTGAACAGCCTGCCCGAGGTGACCTGGATCGAGCCGATCCCGACGAGCATGGTAAGTGCCGAGTCCGATCCGGCCGAGCTCGCGGTGCAGCGTGACACCATCCGCCTGGCCTTCGTGGCGGCCCTGCAGCATCTGCCCGCCCGCCAGCGTGCGGTGCTGATCCTGTGCGAGGTCCTGCGCTGGAAGGCCAGCGAGGTCGCCGAGCTGCTCGACACGAGCGTAGCCTCGGTCAACAGCGCGCTGCAGCGCGCGCGGGCCACGATCGATGAGCACGAGATCGCCGCCACCGACGCCGTCGCACCGATGGATGCCGAGCAGCGGGAGCTGCTGGCCCGCTACGTCGACGCCTTCCAGCGCTACGACGTCGCCGCGCTCACCTCGGTGATCCGCGAGGACGCCAGCCAGTCGATGCCGCCGTTCGACCTGTGGCTGTCGGGCCGCGAGGACATCCTCACCTGGTTCTTCGGCCCGGGCATCGGCTGCGCCGGCTCGCGTCTGATCCCGGTCGAGATGGCCAACGGCACCGTGGCCTTCGGCCAGTACAAGCCAAGCGAGTCGGGCAGCGGCTATGAGCCCTGGGCGCTCCAGGTGGTGGAGTTCAAGGATGGCCGGGTGGCGGAATTCACGTTCTTCCTCTCCACCGAGCGGCTGTTCCCGCTGTTCGGGTTGCCGCCCCGCCTCGAGCCGTAGGTCGTAGGCCGTAGGCATCGCGGGGGCGTCAGGGCGCGAGCACGTCCTCGAGCCCCATGAAGGCGATCAGCCCGGATAGCTCCTGCGACGCTCCTCGCAGGCGGATCAGGCACTGATGACGCCGCGCCGCCAGCTGCAGGCGGGCCAGCGCATCGACCGTGACCGCGTCGGCGCCAACCCCGGTCACATCGCACAGCGCCAGCGTGGCGCCGCTGTGCCGGAGCAGCCCGCAGACCCGGTCCGACAGGCCGGGCACGTCATCACGCTCGATCGGGCCCCAGATCGCGAACCTGATCGTGCTCGGCGTCGATGAGGCCATCCTCACAAGGACTGCCTCCGGGCCGAAAAGTCATCGGCCTGACCCGCGAGCGTTCAGGCGGCGTGCCGGCGGACCGCGTCGCGGAACCGGGCGTCATCGGCCGGCCCCGGCTCGGTCGTCGCGATCCAATCCTCGAACGTGGCCACGAACCGCTCGGGCTCGTCGAGGTGGGGGAAGTGGCCGGCGGCCTCGAACAGCTCAAACCGGCTGCCGGCGACCAGCTTGTGCGCCCGGCGGCCATGGCCCGGGGGGATGATCCGGTCGCGGGCGCCCCAGACGATGAGCAGCGGCAGCTCGGAGGCCAGGTACAGGCGGTCGAGCGCCTGGACTCGCTGCCCGCCGACATCCACGCTGGCCCGCAGGGTCTGAACGAACGCCGCCCGGCTTTCGGGATCGCCGAGCGAGGCGTGCCCACGGGCCATCTCGAGCGCATCGTTGCCGAGCTGAACTCCCGCCCGCCCGAACGCCCGCCCCACGGCCCGGCCGGCTCCGAGGATGTGGTGGCCGGCCAGCAGCGGGAGCACGAGCTCCGAGCCGGGCAGCGTCGCCGCCCGCAGCAGGCCGTGGACGCTGCGGCCCAGGCCTCCGCTCGAGACGAGCGCCAGGCGCTCCGTGCGCTCGGGGAACTGGTAGGCGAACTGCATGGCCACCCCTCCCCCGAGCGAATGGCCGACCACCGTGACCCGCCCCAGGCCCAGCGAGAGCGTGAGGTCGCGGATCCCGGAGGCGAACGCCCCCATCGAATAGTCGCCCCGGGGCTTGGCGCTCTGGCCATGGCCGAGGAGATCGGGCGCGAGCACCGTGTGGTGGCGTGCCAGCTGTGGGCCGACCAGCTCCCAGACGACCGAGGAGGAGGTGATCCCGTGGATCAGCACGATCGGTGGCCCGCTGCCGGCCAGCCGGTAGGCCACGCGGTGCCCGTGGATCGTGGTCTCTTGCAGCTCGAAGCTCATCCCGCGATCGTGCATCCTAGCCGCGACGGAGCTCGGCCGAGCCGGTCAGGCCGCCCGGGTTCCCTCCGAGAGCGACTGAGTGGCGCCCCTTTGGGATAAAAGTCGGAAATAGTCAGACTTTCATCCCAAGCGACCCGGAGAACGCCGCGGTGACCCCAGATACCTACTGGCAGTCGGCGACCGAAGACGCCGAGATGCAGGACGAGCATGCGTTCATCTGGTCGGCCATGCTCGACACGATCGACATCGACCTGACCGGCCGGCGCGTGCTCGACGCCGGCTGCAACCGGGGCGGGTTCCTCCGCCTGCTGGCCGCGCGCTCCGGAATCTCGGAGGGCTACGGCTACGACCCGGCCGCGGCGGCGATCGCCGACGCCCGCCGGCTGGCCGGCTCGTCGGCGCTCACGTTCGAGGTCGGCGACACGGTCCCCGCCGGCTGGGATGGGTTCGACGCGGCCTTCAGCCACGAGGTCCTCTACCTCCTCCACGACCTTCGCGGCCATGCCGACGCGATCCATCGTTCGCTCGCTCCCGGCGCGCCCTATTACGCCGTGATCGGCGTCCATGCCGGGTCGCCGGGCATCGCCGACTGGCACGCCGAGAACGGGGACAAGCTCAACCTGCCGGCGCTGTACTCACTCGATGACGTGATCGAGGCGTTCACCGGCGTGGGTTTCGCCGCCGCGGCGTCGCGCCTGAAGGTCGGCTTCGTCCCCCTGTCGGCGCACGCTCCGAGCTTCCCGGCCGGCCTGAGCTACTTCTACGAGCACAAGGTCATGCTGCGCTTCACGCGCCCGCGCGCGTAAAGCTTTAACTCGCGACGACCGACGAGCTCAGGCCGCCACACGGCTGACCGCGGCGCTGCCCCCGGCCCGCAGGGCGTGCATACCGGCCAGCCCGGCCCACGGGGCATACGGCGCGAAGTGCTCCATGACCTCGTCCTCGGTGGCCCGGGCGTATGGATCCCCGCCGGAGCGCAGCCGGCCGACCAGCTTCACGTAGGCCAGATCGCCGGCCGGGATCTGGTCTAGGCGGCCCTGCCCGGTCAGCGCCAGCATCTGGACCGTCCAGCTGCCGATCCCGGGGATCGACCGCAGCCGCCGCCACCCGGGCTCGCACTGGGCGGGGTCGAACAGGTCGACCCGTCCGCGTGCCACCTCGCGGGCCGCGCGGACCAGCGCCACCGCCCGTCCGGCCGACAGGTCCATCGACTCGAGCAGCGCCGGCGCCTGGGCGGCGAGCACCGCCGCGGTCGGTGCGTCGCGCATCGAGCACCAGTCACAACGCCGGCCCAGCCGCCAGATGAGCCGGCGCTGAATCGCCGCGGCCCGCTCGAACTCGATCAGCTGCTCGCAGATCGCCCAGGCCAGCGCCTCGAACGGATCGGGCTTGCCGGAGGCCCGGAGCCCCGGGGTCGAGCGCACCGATCGCCCGATCAGCGGGTCGAACCGGAACCGCTCGTAGAACGCCGAGAGGTCCTGGTCGATGCCGAGGGCCAGGCGCATCCGCTCGAGTCCCCACTCGGCCGCCGCGCGGTCCGCGGCGCGCGCCCCGAACAGGACACGCTCGGGCGCAAGCTGGGCCACCCGGACGAGGACCGGCTCCGAACCGGCGTGGATCAGCCGGTGCAGTACGCCACCGCGCGCCCGGGTCAGCCCGTCGAGCCCGCTGCGTAGCGGCAGCGCGAACGGCCAGCGCGGCCGAACCTCGACCCGGACCTCGATCCCCCCAGCGGCCCGGACCTCGATCACGCCACCGTCGGGCGGGCTCAATCCCCCTGCTTGCCGATCACGTGGACGTCGACCAGGAACGACCGCGACGCCGCGATCGGCAGCAGGTCGACGGCCCGGCGCGGTCCACCCCGGCCGCTGCGGGCGACCTTGCGGGCGGCGCGGCGCTTGACCAGAGCCACGGTCGCAGCCCCGGCGACGAACCCGGTGGCGGCCACGGCGGCCACCTGGACGGTCGGCAGCGGCGCCGGCGCGACCCGCTCGACCGTGCGTACCTCGGCGAGCACGGGCAGCCCGTCGACGATCTCCACGTCGGAGTCCGCGGCGACCGGATCGGGGGCGGAGGTCAAAGGGTCGGCGGACGGGACTCCGCCGACAGGGGAGTCGGATTCATTCATCTGCCCCGACATGGTGACAGCGGGATCGGTCATCTTCAAAGCAGCCTCTCGTAGACCCGGTAGGTACGGACGATCTTTCCCCCCATCCGCTCCATGGCCCGGTTCATCGGCTTGTTGGATTCAAGCGTCCACCCAGTCTCGCCGCGCCCCTGCTGGGTGCGTGCGCCGGCCTCCCAGTGGCGCTCGTACAGCTTGGCTCCCGCCCCGGTGTGCTGGTACTCGGGCTTGACCCCGAGCGCGAACACGCGAACCCGGTCGATCTTGCGCTTGTACCAGAGGAACTTCGCCCATCCGAAGGGCAGCAGGCGGCCGTTCAGATGCCGGAACACCTGGTTGTAATCGGGCAGGGTCAGGGCGGCCCCCACCGGCTCGCCGTCCTTCTCGGCGATGAACGCCCAGTTCTCATCGAGGATCTGCTTGAGGTCCTTGGCGTAGTGGCGGACCTCCTCCTCGGTCAGCGGCACGAACCCCCAGTTGCGCTCCCAGGCGGAGTTGTAGACCTGGAGGAACCGCCCGACCTCGGCCTCCATGTCCTTCTTGCGCATGTTCCGCACGGTGATGCCGTACTTGCTCTCGACGTCCGCGGCGACCCGCCAGATGGCCGGATGCACGGCATCCCGGTCGGCCACGTCGAGCGACCACATGTAGAGGTCCATGGCCTTGGTCAGCCCGGCCCCCTCGATCAGGGCCGGGTAGTACGGGTGATGCCAGTTGGTCAGGATCGTGGGCAGCCGGTCGTAGCCATCCACCAGCACGCCGCACTCGTCGTTGGTGGTGAAGTCCATCGGGCCCACCATCCGGTCCCGTCCCCGCGCGCG
>JAFAWR010000085.1 GCA_019241635.1 Solirubrobacterales bacterium | reverse complement strand
GGATGGCTACGAATATCTCAACAACGTGTTTAGATTAATCTCTCGGGTATGTTAGAGGCATGCCCGACCGCCCATCCGCGTCCCGCCGCTGGCTGATTGCGGCGACCTGGCCGGCCGGGATCGCCCTCACCGCCTGGGATTACATGTGGCGTTCGACGCCGATGCACCGGAGCGAGAAGCTCGAAGGACCCCGCTCCTGGCAACCCGTACCGGCGCAGCAACCCGAGCCGCTCGGCGAGGAGATCCAGAACTCCGAGACTGGCTACGGCCCGTTGTTTCACCGCCGCTACCGCACCCTCATCAGGGACGCGCCGCTGGGCCCCGAGGAGCTCATGGGCGTCCTCCAGGCCAACCTGAACCGAGCCGCGCCGACCACGTTCGCCCGGTTTGAGAAGGTCCACGGAAACGGGTCCGTGATGGGTGTCGGTGATGAGTACGTCGTGCGGATGCCCGGACCGTGGGACGGCCCCGTGCGCGTCGTCGCCGCCGGCCCGGGCTGGTTTCGCTTCGCCACCCTCGAAGGCCATCTCGAAGCGGGCCAGATCGAGTTTCGCGCCACCGCGGCGGAGGACGGCCGGATGGCGTTTGAGATCGAATCCTGGGCCAGGAGCAGCGGCCGGGTGTCGAACTTCCTGTACCACAGGCTGCGTTTCGCCAAGGAGGTCCAGGCACACATGTGGATCTCGTTTCTCGAGGGCGTCGCCTCGCTGTCGGGCGGCCGGATGACCGGCGGAGTTGAGATCAGCACCCGCCGGATCGAGGAGGCTCGCGATGGGCGATGACACGCTGCAGGGCTCCCCTCGGGTGCGCCGGCGGCTGGCCGGCCTTTCCCAGCGGCAACTGAACTTCGATCCACGGGCGCTGCGAGATGCCGACCCCGACGATGGCTGGACCATCACGGACCTGTGCCAGGCACTCCCGCCCGAGCCGCCCGGCATACCGATCAGCGGCGGCAGCTGGGAGGCGGCACGCAGGCTCATGCAGGGCTACGAGTTCGCCGACCCGTCAATCGTCCGCGCCTACTACGACCCGGCGGCCCCCTTGGAGGGTCGCAACATGCTGCTCAAGCTCCAGGCGCTCGGCGTGGCCTGGCTGTTCGTTGGCGTGCGGGTGGGTGAGGTCTACGACGAGACCCGGTCGACGCGCTCGGGAGAAGCCCGCGTATGGGGATGGAACTACCGAACGCTCGACGGGCACGTCGAAATGGGCCAGATGGACTGGGAGGTCTGGAAATGGCTCGAAAATGGCGCGGTCGAGTTCCGCGTCCGCGCCGTCTCTCGGCCGGCTCCGATCGCCAATCCAATCGTGCGCATCGGCTTTCACCTCGTGCGCCGGCGCGAACGCGATACGTTCCTGGAGAGCACCAAGCTGCGGATGCGGACGTTCACCGAGCTGGCGCTCGAGGACCGCGACACGTCGCAGCCGCTTCGCTCCGCGGCGGCCCGGCTGACCGCGCGTCGATCTCGACCCGAAGACCAAGCCCATGACGAACTGACCCGCAGGCTGAGCTGAACGATGCCGCCGCGCTATCCGATCTTCCAGTTCCCGAACCCGCCGTTGATCGCGGCGATGCTCTCCGGTGCGGTGGCCCGGATCACGCACGGTCCGACGGCTCGCGCCGCCGCGGGCGTGTCAGCCCTGGCCGGGCTGGTGTGGGCCTACCAGGAGATCACCGACGGGGCCAATGGCTTCCGACGGCTGCTCGGCGTGGCCGGAGCGGCGGGGGCCGGAGCCGAGCTGGTGCGCGTGGCCCGACCTCGCTCGCGGCCCGTCGACTAGTGTCCCGATCCATCAATTGGATGCCATTCGAGCGGCCCCCGGCGGCGCTGCGCGGCGTCCTCGTCGCCTCACGTAGCTCCGCTACGCATCGGCTCCTGCGTCCTTGCGCAGCATCCACCGGTGACCACTCTCGGTGGCACCGAATTAACGGATCGGGACACTACACAGCGGGGGCGGCTACACCTCTCGGCGCATCCGCATCGCGGGCGCGAAGCGCGTTTGCACCTTCTCCACGACGACGAAGCCGAGCTTCTCGTAGAACGGTTGAGCCGGGCCCACGGTCACTTCGAGCCGGTGCGCACCCCCTCGCCGGGCCCGCTCGCAGGCGTCCTCCACGAGCGCACGCCCGATTCCGCGGCGCATGTGATCGGGCTCAACGAACAGGCCGTCGAGCTCGTGCGTACCGGCTTGGCCGGGGATGACCACCGTGAAGCCCACCGGGGTCTCGTCGCCCACCGTGGCGACCCGGGTCCAGCCGTTGTCGATGAAGCGCTGAGGGAACTCGATCGCGTCGGGATGGGCGGCCAGCTGCTCGCGAAACTCCTCCCAGATATCGGACGATCGGCGCTGTAGCGCCTCGAGCGCCGCGGCTTCCTGCGCGCCCGCGTTCCGGATTCTCATCGTGACCCAGACATCGACGGAGTCCCCGGCGAGAGCATACGCCCGCCTTAGCCCCTGCCGGCAGCGAACCGAAAGCGGGTCTGGCCCGTAGCGACTGACAAAGCCAATCGCCACAGGGGGCAAACGATGAACAGCTACGACTCTGATAACGCCGGCATCCAAGAGCCGCTGGTTGACTGCCCGGCCTGCGGGCTGCCCTCGGAGATCACCGACCGCTTCATCCTGGATGGCGCTCCCGGCCCGGTCGAGCACGTCAAGATCGTCTGCGTGAAGGGCCACTGGTTCACGCCGCCGGCGGATCAGCTTCTCATCGCCGAGCCCGATCCGCTTCGAGCGCGAGGCCGGGCCGCGGTCATCCCGTCGGGGCGCACTCCGGGAGCCGATCCGGCGCCAGGCGGGATTGAGCCCGGAAACCGGGGGTAAAACCCGGGTGAGAACGACGAGGGGAGACGGCCGTGCGGAAAATTCTCGAACTCATACTCTGCATCCTGCACCCGATCGCGGTGGTGCTGATCTGGATCAACCTGGTGTTCCGGACCGACATCGGCCTGCTTGCGAAGCTGACCTGGGGGATTACGGCGATCGTGCCGCTCGTGCCGTTCGTCTACGTGCTCACCGGGAACGACTTCCTGTAGCCCGGCGCTCGCCGGCGGTCACCGGCGAGCTGCCCGTCGGCCCGGTCTGAGATAGTCCCGGCCGGGTGCGCCGGATGCCGACATCCTTGACCTTGGCCATGCTGGCCGCTGCCGCGATCGCCGCCGCGCCCGCGGTCTCCCCGGGCGCCACGACGCCCAAAGCCGCAGCCTCCGCGGGCGCCACGACGTCCCCCGGCGCCTCGACCTCCGCCCCGCCAAGCGGACCTACCGCCCCGATCGCCATCCAGATCAGCAACACGCCGATCGGGCGGCCGGTCGCGCCCGGGTTCCTCGGGTTCTCGTTCGAGTATCCGGCCGTGCGCGAGTACACAGGCTCGAACTCGCGGGCGATCAACCCGGTGCTCGTGCAGCTGATCCGCGACCTGAACCCCCACCAGTCCCCCGTCCTGCGCATCGGCGGCAACAGCGCCGATCAGACCTGGTGGCCGCTCCGGGGCGTGAAGCGCTCGCCGGGGATCAAGAACGTACTCAACTCGAGCTGGCTGGCCACGACCCGCGCGCTCGCCGTCGAGACCGGGGGAAAGCTGATCCTCGACCTCAATCTCAAGCTGAACAGCGCCGCTGAGATGAAGGCCGAGGCGAACGCGTTTCGCACCGGCATCGGCGCCCAGAACATCGCCGCCCTCGAGATCGGCAACGAGCCCGAGCTCTATCCGATCACGCCCTTCTATTACCAGAAGCCGAACAAGACCCCGGTATATCCGCGGCCGCGCAGCTACAACCGCGCCGCTTACCTCGGCGAGGTCACCGGTTTCGCCAAGCAGCTCACCGGCTTCCCGCTGGCCGGGCCGGCCACGGGGAACATCCGGTGGCTGGCCCGCCTGCCGAAGCTGTTCACGGCCGAGCCGAAGCTCAAGGTGGTCACCTACCACCGCTATCCGCTCATCCGCTGCTTTACCCAGCCAGGCCAACCGGGCTACCCGACGATCCCGAATCTGCTCAGCACCACCTCCTCGCGTGACTTGCTGGTCGGCGCGGGCCCGGAGATCGGGCTGGCCCACGCTCACGGCGCCACCTTCCGCGTCGACGAGCTCAATTCCGTGGCCTGTAAGGGGCAGCTTGGCGTCAGCGACACATTCGCCTCCGCGCTGTGGATGGTCGACACGCTGTTCGCGATCGCGCGCTCGGGCGTCGACGGGGTCAACATCCACACGCTCCCGGAGGCGATCTACAAGCCGTTCACGTTCACGGAGACAAACGGCCGCTGGTCGGCCACCGTGCGGCCCGAGTACTACGGGATGCTGCTGTTCACCGAGGCCGCGCCTCCCGGGTCGCGCCTGCTCGCCGTCCCCACGCCGGCCAGCCCGGATCTCAGGGTCCGCGCGGCGCTCACCCCCCACGGCCTGATCCACGTCGTGGTGATCAACGACAGCCTGACCACGGACCACACGGTCACCCTGCGCGCGCCATCCGGCGCCGGCAAGACCGCGATCGTCGAGCGCATGGTCGCACCCGGGGGCGCCACCGCCACGACCGGAGTCACGCTGGCCGGGCAGGGATTCGGAACGGCGACCACGACCGGGACGCTCAGGGGACCGTTCCGCGTCGTCCATCTGCACCCGGTCGCCGGCCAGTACACGATCCAGATCCCCGCGAGCAGCGCGGCGATGGTCAGCTTTGCTCCAGCCGCAACCGGATCCCGGCCAGGTCCTCATACAGGCGCATCACACTGATCTCACCCGCCTCGTCGCCGTACACGGCTCGTACCCGGCGGTGGATCTGCTCGACCAGCGCGGTCAGCTCGACTCCTAGCCCGACGTCGCGGGCCAGATCCACGGCCAGCCCCAGGTCCTTGGTGACCAGGCGCATCGGAAACGCCTCGTCGTAATCGCCGTCGTCGAGCACCATCCGGACGTCGCGCTCGAGGAACACCGAGTTGGCCGGAGAGCCGACCAGCGCGCCGTGGAGCTTCTGCAGCGAGACGCCCGCCCGCACGCCAACCGTCAGCACCTCAGCGACCCCCACCGACTCGATGAACCACAGCAGGTTGAGCAGGAGCTTGACGGTGTACCCGGCGCCGTTGTCCCCCAGATGGAAGATCCGCTCCTGGTCTCCCATCGCCTCAAACAGCGGGAGCGCGCGCTCGAACGCGTGGCGCGGACCTCCCACGTAGATCGCCAGAGAACCGGCCTGGGCTCCGATCGACTGGCCGGCCACCGGGGCGTCGAGAACCTCGACGCCTCGCTCGCGCGCAGCCGCCACGACCCGAGCGCCGACCGCGGTCGAGCTCGTGCTCATGTCGATGGCGAGCGAACCGCGATCCATCGCGGCGATCGCCCCCGAATCGCCGAGCAGCACCTGCTCGACCTGAGGCGGCGCCGGAAGCATCGTGATCAGGATCTCGGCCCCGCGCACGCAGTCGTCCAGGTCCGACGCCCGCCG
>JAFAWR010000363.1 GCA_019241635.1 Solirubrobacterales bacterium | reverse complement strand
GGGCGGTGGATCTCGATCCCGGCCAGCGCCACCCCGCGACGGGCCAGCCCGTCGAGCAAGGCCGGCAGCGCGCCGGCTGCGTCGGGCAGGCTGACGTCGATCAGATCACCCTCGGCGCGGAGCAGCGTGGCGTCCTGGATCGCCGCCGCCAGTTCCCGAGCGGGCGCCAACGACCCGGCATCGGGCAAGCGCAGCGACACCCGATCGCCCGACACGTTCGCCTTGAGCTCGGACGGCGTCCCCTCGGCCACGATCGAGCCGTGATCGATCACCAGGATCCGATCCGACAGCGCGTCGGCCTCGTCCAGGTAGTGCGTGGTGAGGAACACGGTCACCCCATCCCCGTCGCGCAGCTCCCGGATGTGGCTCCACAGGTTGGCTCGGGACTGTGGATCGAGTCCGGTGCTCGGCTCGTCCATGAACAGCAGCGGCGGTTCGTTGATCAGGCCGAGAGCAATGTCCAGGCGCCGGCGCTGACCACCCGACAGGCTTCCGGTTGGCCGCTCCCAGGTGCCGTCGAGATCCAGGCGCTCCAGCAGCGACCGCCCCCGCGCCTCGGCCTCCGCGCGCGAGAGCCCGTGCAGCCGGCCATGGTCGACCAGCTCCTCGCCGACCAGCGCCTGGGGCGTGGTGCTCCCGCGCTGGGGCACGTAACCGATCCGCCGGCGGACGGCCACCGGCTCGCGGCGCAGGTCGTGTCCGGCCACCGTGGCGTTGCCGGCATCCGGAGCGAGCAGCGTCGTGAGCATGCGCAGCGTCGTCGTCTTGCCGGCGCCGTTGGGCCCGAGGAAACCGACGATCTCGCCGGGACGGACCGCGATGTCGACACGCCGGACCGCGTCCACCACGCCTGCACGGGTCTTGAACCGCTTGCCGAGACCCTCGGCTTCGATCATATAGTCAAGTTTGAGCATACGCGATAGTCAAACATGAATAATCACGTTTGTCAACTATGCTTCAGCGCGATGTCCGCGACCCGTCTTCTCCTCCTCGGGACCGTGCGGATCTTCCAGCCGGTCCATGGCTACTTCGTCCGCCGCGAGCTGCTCAGCTGGCAGGCCGACGCTTGGGCCAACCTCAACCCGGGTTCGGTCTACAACGGCCTGCGCTCGCTGGCCCGAGATGGCTTCATGGAGGAGGTGGGGACGGAGACGGAGGGCGGACGGCCCGCGCGCACGACCTACCGGCTGACCGGCGACGGCGAGAACGAGTTCCTCCGCCTGCTTCGCGAGTCGCTGTGGATGGTGGCGCGCTTCGAACCGGACGAGCTCATGGCCGGGTGGAGCTTCGCGTGGGCGCTCACGCGCAAGGAGGTGATCGCCGCGCTCGAGTCCCGAGTCGAGCAGATCGAGGCGTCGGCGCGCGCCGCCGTCTTCGCGATCGAAGCGATCGCCACCCAGCCCGACATGCCGGACACGGTGGCCGAGCACTACCGCCTCGGCCAGGCCAGGCTGGACGGCGAGGCGGCCTGGGCCCGCCAGCTGCTCGAACGCCTCCGCGCCGGCGAGTACTGGTTCGACGGCGAGCCGGATCCGCCCTGGAGCAGCCAGCCGCCGGGCGGCGCGAGGACGCTGCACGGGACGGCCGGTTAGGGTCTGGCCCGTGACCGCCTCGAATGGCTCCGAGATCGCCGTCCGGCGAACCCGCGCGCTGGCGCGTCTCGCGGTCGAGGTCGGGGCGAACGTCGCTCCGGGACAGGATGTGGTCGTGCTGGCCTACGACGTCGAGTACGCGGGTCTGGCCCGTGAGCTCGCCGATGCCGCCTACCAGGCCGGCGCCCATTACGTGAGCGTCCTGTACTGGGATCAGCACGTGAAGCGTTCGCGCCTCCTCCACGCCGACGACGACACGCTCGACTACACCCCGGGTTGGTGGGATCGCCACATCGAGGAGTGCCTCGAGCGGCGCAGCGCGAGCATCGTGGTGTGGGGCGATCCGAATCCGGACCTGCTGAACGAGATCGACCCGGCCCGGGCCGGACGCGACAGCATGCCGCTGACCGGACCGCTGCATGCCATGCACGCCAGCGGCGAGGTCAACTGGACGGTGATCCCCGGCGCATCGAGCGGCGTGGCGCGCCGCCTCCTGGGCTCAGACGACGTCGACGCGCTGTGGGACGTGTTCGCGCCGATCCTCCGCCTTGACGCCGAGGATCCGGTCAAGGCCTGGCGTGAGCACGTTGCCCATCTGCGCACCCGGGCCGAGGGCCTCAACGCGCACGGCTTCGAGGCGCTTCGCTTCCACGGGCCGGGCACCGATCTGACGCTCGGGCTGCTGCGCGGCGCGCTGTGGATCGCGGCGGGGTTCGAGACCAACTGGGGCCGGGAGATGATCGCCAACATGCCCACCGAAGAGGTGTTCACGACGCCCGACTATCGGGTGGCCGAGGGCACGGTCGCGGCGACGCGACCGTTTCAGCTGATCGGCGGGCCGACCGTCGAAGGCCTGCGGCTGCGCTTCGAAGGCGGCCGCGTGGTCGAGGTCGAGGCGGATGTCGGCGCCGACGCGATCCGCGCGCGCCTCGAGTCCGACGAGGGCGCGGCGCGCCTGGGCGAGGTGGCGCTGGTCGACGGAACCTCGCCGATCGGGCGCAGCGGGCACGTGTTCAAGGACATCCTGTTCGACGAGAACGCGACCTGCCACATCGCGCTGGGCAATGGCTATTCGTTCACGGTCCCGGACCTGCCGGAGGATCAATATGGCCGGGAGCGGCGCGGCTTCAACCTGTCGGGGATCCATCAGGACCTGATGATTGGCGGCCCCGAGGTCGCGGTCGACGGGCTCGACGGCGCGGGCAACGCCACGCCGATCCTGCGCGACGACGTCTGGTTGCTCGAGTAGGCCTACAAGGCTCTCAGGCGGCCAATCGCGCTGGGCCGCGCTCGCTCGCGCCCGCGGCCACCGGCGGCCACTGGTTGATTGGATGGCGGGTGGCGCCCCACAGGTGCTGGACGGCGTAGGCGCGCCACGGGCGCCACCGCTCCGCGCAGGCGAGCAAATCCGACCGGGCACCGGGCAGCCCCAGAGCCTCGGCGCCGCGCCGGACGCCGAGATCGGTGAGCGGGAAGGCGTCCGGATCGCCCAGCGCGCGCATCGCCACGACCTCGGCCGTCCACGGGCCGATGCCTGGCAGCGATTCGAGCCCGGCCCGCGCCCGTTCGCGATCACCGCCGGGGGTCAGGTCGAGCTCGCCGGCGCGCAGCGCGCCGAGCAGCGCGTGCACGGTGGCGCGGCGGCCGGCCGGCATCGCGAGCTCGAACTCCGACAGCGCTGCGGGATCCGGGAACACGCGGGTCAGCGATCCCTCCGGATCGGACACGGGATCCCCGTAGCGCGCGGCGAGTCGGGCGGCGTGAGTCCGCGCCGCGGCGGTCGAGATCTGCTGGCCGAGCACGGCTCGGATCGCCATCTCGGGGCCGTCCACGGTCCGGGGCACGCGCCGGCCGGGCGCTCGCGCGACCAGCGGGGCCAACCGCGGATCCTCAGCGAGCTGCCCGTCGATCGCCTCCGGGTCGGCATCGAGGTCGAGCAGCCAGCGGCAGCGCGCGATGGCCGCGCTCAGATCGCGCAAGTCGGCCAGCCGCAGGCGGCAGCCGACATGGGCGGTTTCTGGGATGAGCTCGACGATGCCCGGTCCGAACGGCAACCGGACGGTGCGGCGGTAGGTCGAGCCGCGCACCTCCTCGACTCCCGGGACCGCCGTGGCGGCCAGGTGACCAAACAGGTTCTCCGGGCAGAAGGGCCGGCGAAAGGCCAGCTTCAGCCGCAGGCCGGTCCCGGCCGGAGTCGGCCGGGTCGCGCCGGGGCCGCCGGCACCCGGCGACCGCGCGGCGCGCCGCCGCAACTCGGTCGGGGTCATCGCGAACACCGCACGAACGGTGGCGTTGAACTGGCGGATGCTCTCGAAGCCGGCCGCGAAGGCGACGTCGGTCATCGGCAGTGCGCTGGTCTCGATCAGCGTGCGGGCCGCCTGCGCCCGCTGGGCTCGGGCCAGGGCGAGCGGCCCGGCGCCGAGCTCGGCCGCCACCACCCGTTGCAGCTGACGGACGCTGTAGCCGAGCGCAGCGGCGAGCCCGGGGACGCCCTCGCGGTCGATCACGCCATCGGCGATCAGGCGCATCGCGCGGGCGACAACGTCCCCGCGTGAGTTCCATTCCGGCGAGCCGGGAGTGGCATCCGGTCGGCAGCGCTTGCAGGCCCGGAAGCCGGCCTGCTGGCATGCCGCCGCGGACGGGAAGAAGCGGACGTGCTCGCGCTTGGGGGTGTTCGCCGGACAGCTCGGCCGGCAGTAGATCCCGGTCGAGCTCACCGCGGTGAAGAACCAGCCGTCGAAACGGGGATCGCGTGTGCCGAGCGCCCGGTAGCAGACGTCGAATTCCACGCGGTCGAGCGTGGCAGACGGGGGCCGGGTCGTCTAGCGCGATTGCGACACGAACCCCTGCGCCAATTCCTCCGGCTCCGCGAGGTACGCCGGCTCGACGGCGCCCTCGATCACGCCGGCGGGCGGGAACCCGACCACGACGCGCAGGCCGCCGGCCTCGCCGGAAGCGATGTCGAGCCGGGCGTCATGCGCCGCGGCAACCGCGGCCACGATCGAGAGCCCCAGCCCGAACCCGCTCGGATGGCCGAGCCGGTCGGGCGCCAGGCGCTGGAAGGGAGCCAGCAGGCGGTCGATCTCGGCGGCCGGGATCACCGGCCCGCTGTTGGCGATCTCCAGCACGGCCCGGCCGTCACGCTGGTGCGCCCGCACGCGCACGTAGCCGCGCGGGAGGTTGTGGCGAATGGCATTCTGGAGCAGGTTCGAGACGAGGCGGATCAGCAGGCGCCGGTCACCGGAGACGAGCGCCGGCACAAGCTCGATATCGAGGTGCAACCCGGCCGCTTCGGCCTCGTGCTCGCGCAGGGCATCCCGGACGACCACGGCGAGGTCGACCGGCTCGCGGCGATCGAGTCCCTGCTCGCCCTGGGCGAGCGCGAGCAGGGCATCGATCAGCTGCTCTTGTTGCTCGTTCTCCTCGAGCGCCTCGCGACACGTCTCGCGGAACGTCAGGGTGGTCGCGTGCGGGTCGGTGATGACCATCTCAAGCAGGGCGCGGGAGGCGGTCAGCGGCGTGCGCAGCTCATGCGAGGCGTTGGCCACGAACCGTCGCTGGGCGTCGTAGGCCCGCTCCAGCGGGCGCAGCACACGGCCGGCGACCAGCCAGCCCAGGCCGCCTGAGAACAGCGCCATGATGGCCAGCGCGACCGCCGACTCGACCTCGAGGTGGTGCAGGTCGGCGACCCGCTGACGATCGCCCACGTACTTGACGGTGGCGGCGCCGGCCGGCGAGCTCAGTACGCGTTTGACCTGGGACGGGACAACGAGGAAGCTGGGGACGCGCGCGCGGGCGTCGGGGGCCGCCGCGGGGGTCTCCTTGCCCGAGGCGACCTTGCCGACGCTCTCGAAGATCCAACTCGATCCCGGGTTCACCGTGGCGTGCGAGACGAGCGCGTAGGTGACCGCCAGCAGCGCGGCCCCGCAGGCCAGGAAGAGGCCGCCATAGAGCAGGGTCAGCCGCCAGCGGACCGCCGTCTTCGGGTGGCGCAGCCGGGTCAGCGCCCCTCCCCGATCCGGTAGCCGACCGGGGTCACCGTCTGGATCAAAGGTGGATCGCCCAGCTTGCCGCGCAGCCGGCTCACGGTCATCCGCACCGCGTTGGTGAACGGGTCGGTGGCGTCGTCCCAGGCCCGCTGAAGGATCTCCTCGGTCGACACCACGGCACCCTCCGCGTACAGGAGCACCTCGAGCACGGCGAACTCCTTGGGCGTGAGCGCCAGCGGCCGTCCGGCGCGGGTGACCTCGCGATGGGCGCTGTCGAGCTCGAGGTCGCGATAGGTCAGCCGGGGCGGCAGCGCGCGGCGCGAGCGCCGGGCCAGCGCTCGGATCCGCGCCACCAGCTCACCGAGGTGAAACGGCTTGGGCAGGTAGTCATCGGCGCCGATCCCGAGCCCCTCCACACGATCCTCGATCGATCCGGCGGCGGTCAGCATCAGCACCGCACTCCGTCCTTCGGCGACCAACGAGCGGCAGACCTCGTCGCCGTGCACCCCCGGCAGATCGCGGTCGAGCACGACGACGTCGTAGTCGGTCAGCGCGGCATGCTGGAGCGCCTCGCGCCCGTCGAAGGCGACATCGACCGCCATCCCCTCGCGGCGCAGGACGGCCGCCACGGTCGCGGCGAGGCGGGCGTGATCCTCCACCATCAGAACTCTCATCGAGCTGTCCCTTGTGTCGGAGCGTCGGCGCGGAACCGAGCCCGCGCCGACGTCGTGGCTGAGGATGCCTGACCGCCGGTAACAGGGGCATAACAGCGTTACGGACGCGTTAGCGCGGCGCGCGTACAGATGTGGGCACCATGAGATCCCCACATCACCACCTCCCCCTCCTCCTCGGCTGCCTGGCCCTTGCCGCATGCGGCGCCACCGCCCAGGCGGGCAACACCGGCACCGGCGCCACCCCTTCAGCCCACAGCGGCAAGACCCGCGACTTTGAGTTCTCCGACTGCATGCGCTCACACGGCGTGTCGAACTTCCCGGACCCGACCGCGAACGGGCTCCAGCTCCCGGCGAGCATCAACGCTCAGTCGCCGGCCTTCCAGGCCGCGCAGAACGCGTGCAAGCAGTATCTGCCGAACGGCGGCGCTCCGCCGGCGACCCCGGCCAAGGACCGGGCGGCCGCGCTGGCGCTGTCTCGCTGCATGCGCACGCACGGGGTGCCGCAGTTTCCCGACCCGACCTTCAGCCCGCCACGGAACGCACGGACGATCCTCCTCGTGCGCGGCATGGCGTTCGCCATCCCAGCCTCGGTCGATCCGAAATCGCCCGCGTACATTCAGGCGGCCGGCGCATGCGGGTACGGACAGCCGTGACCGGCGCGCGTGTCTAGATCGTGGCCGTGACGGCCGGGAGTCTGACCGTCACGGCCAGACCGCCGGCGGGCTGCGGCGCGGCGCTGATCTCACCGTCGTGAGCGCGAACGATCGCGCGGGCGATCGAGAGCCCCAACCCGTAGTGGCCGTCGGCGGCGGTGCGCTCGCCGGCGCCCCGCTGAAACGGCTCGAACAGCCGCTCCACCTCGTCGGGATAGATCACCGGACCGCTGTTGGCCACGCGCACCACCGCGCGGTCGGACTCGGGTGCGGTCTCGATCTCGATCCAGCCGCCGGCGTGGTTGTGTGCGATGGCGTTGTCGAGCAGGTTCGCGATCAGTCGCTCGATCAGGGCCCGGTCGCCACGGAGCGAAACCGGGCTCAGCCGGGTCCGCATGTCGAGTCCCCGCGCCGATGTCTCCGCCTGTGCGAGCGCGCGCTGGCCGAGCGAGGCCAGGTCAAGCGTCTCGCGATACTCGAGTCCGCGCTCGCTGGTGGCCAGCGTAAGTAGCGCCTCGAGCAGCCGCTCCTGGTTGCGTCCGGCCGCCAGCAGCTCCTCGCAGGTCGCCCGCAGGCTGGTGGCGTTTGCGTTGGGGTCGGCCAGCGCCACCTGGAGCAGCGTGCGCTCGAGGGTCAGCGGGGTGCGGAGCTCGTGGGCGGCGTTGGCCACGAAGCGGCGCTGCGCGGCAAACGCGGTCTCGAGCCGGGCGAGCAGGTCGTCGATCGTGTCGCCGAGCTGCCGGAACTCGTCATGCGGGCCGTCGAGCGCGAGCCGGTCGTGCAGGTTGCCGGCCGAGATGGCGCGGGCGGCCGTGGTCATCTGGCGCAGCGGGCGGAGCATCCGTCCGGCGGCGAACCATCCAAGCGGAGCCGAGGCCACCGCGGTCAAGGCGAGCGTGAACCAGGACACGGCCAGCAGGCGGGCCAGGTCGGCCAAGTGCTGCTGGGTTACCGCATCCTGGACGGGGGCGCCCGAGCTGCTCGGGCTCACCGCGACGGCCCGCGCAGACGAGTTGACCACGGCGCCGCTGCGGACGAAGAGCAGGATGACCGCGATCAGGATGGTTCCGAGCAGGAGGAACATCCCCGAGTAAAGAACCGTGAGCCGCAGCCGGGCGCTTCGCTCCGAGAGCTTCCACCAGCGACGGGGAACCAGGCGCAGCGCGACCGCGCTCATCAGATCCGGTACCCCGCTTCTCGAACGGTCTCGATCACGGCCGGTTCGCCGAGCTTGCCGCGCAGTCGCCCGATCGTCGTCTTGACCGTGCTCGTGAACGGGTCGGCGGCCTCGTCCCAGACGCGGGCGAGAAGCTCCTCGGCCGAGATCACCCGCCCGTCGGCGGCCAGCAGGTATTCGAGCAGCGCGAACTCCTTGGGGCTGAGCAGCAGACGGCGATCGCCCCGGAACGCGACGCGACGAGATGGGTCGAGCGTGACGTCGCCGCGCTCGAGTTTCGGCGGCACCGCCATGCCGGGACGGCGGCCGAGCGCCCGCACCCGCGCCACAAGCTCGGCAAACTCGAACGGCTTGGGGAGGTAGTCATCCGCGCCGAGCTCTAGTCCTTCGACGCGATCGGCGATCGTGCTGGCCGCGGTCAGCATCAACACCCTGGCCTCGGCGTGCTGGTCGACGAGCGCGCGGCATACCTGGTCGCCGTGGACCGCCGGCAGGTCCCGGTCGAGCACGACCACGTCGTAGCGGTTGACGATCACGTGGGTCAACGCGTCAGCTCCATCGTAAGCGATGTCCACGGCCATCCCCTCGCGCCGCAGCCCCTCGGCTACGGCGTCGGCCAATCGTCGCTGATCTTCCACCACCAACACCCGCATCGTCGTCGATTAAACATCCCGGACCGCAGGTCACAGTTGGGTCACAGTCGCGGTCACCGTGCTGTCACCGGGGCGTGTCTAGAACTCGGGCCATGACCAAACGTATGCTTCTCGCCCTGCTCCTTGCACCCGTCGCCGCCGGCTGCGGATCGAAGGGTCCGTCGACCACGACCGGGACGTCCGCCCAGAACCAGCAGGACGGCGTGAGCGCGGCGTACGCGTTCTCGCGCTGCATGCGCGCCCACGGGCTGCCGAACTTTCCCGACCCGAAGGTCAGCGTGAGCGGGAACAGCACAGCGGTCGGGATCGCCGTGAATCCCGCGGAGACCGGATCGCCGAATTTCAAATCCGCCCAGAAGGCGTGTCAGGGGATTCTCCCCGCCCCGGCCAGTCCCGCCGAGCAAGCGGCGCAGCAGCGCGCGCACAAGCAGATCATGCTCGCGTTCGCGCACTGCGTCCGGGGCAAGGGCATCCAGAACTTCCCGGACCCCAATGCCCAGGGTCAGCTGCCACTTCCGACCATCACCGCCGCCGGCGTCGACATCCACTCCCAGCAGTTCCTGAATGCGGCCACGGGCTGTGTCGGCGTGACCCACGGCGCGATCACCGCGGCGCAGATCCGCGCCGGGGTGAATGGCACCCATTGAACGACCGCGCGTTCGGCCCGGCTAACCGCCCGATAACTCCGTTACGTCCTTGTTACCCGCGGTGACATACAACGCCTCCTCGTGAACCGTCTTGCTGCAACGCTCGCCCTGGTCGTGGCGATCGCCGTGATCATCGCGATCGTGCTCGGCACGAGTTCGCCGAACGCCTCCGGCAGTCACGGCAACCACAACCAGGCCTCGGGGTCGACGACCGTCGAGCGGCGCGACCTGGTGCAGACCGACACCGAGTCCGGCACGCTGAGCTACGCCGATGCGCAAACCGTGTACGGCGAGCTCAGCGGCACCATCACCTGGCTCCCGGCCGTCGGTCAGGTGATCAAGCCCGGACAGGCTCTCTATGACGTGGGTGGCGTGCCGGTCATCCTGATGAACGGCACCACGCCGGCGTACCGGGACCTGAAGCCCTCAGACAGCGACGGCCCGGACATCCTGGAGCTCAACCGCAACCTGGTCGCGCTCGGCTTCAATCCGGACGGCATCGTCATCGACGACGTCTGGCAGGCCGCCACCACGGCCGGGGTCGATCTTTTCCAGGCGTCCCTCGGCGAGTCGGAGACCGGGGATATCACGCTCGGCCACGTCGTATTTCTCCCCCACAACCGCATTGTCTCCTCGGTCGAGGCGACATTGGGCTCGGGCGGCAGCACCTCGAGTGCCTCCGGCCATCCCGCGGACGGCCCCGAGTTCGTGGACCTAACCCAAACCGCGCCGGGCAGCTCGGGCCCGAGCACCCCGGGTACCACGCCCACGCCCGGCCAACACAAGGGGCCGAAGAAAAAGAAGAAGCCTTCGCGCCCCCTGACCCTGTCCGCACTGCTCGCACTGCTGCGGGCGCAGTCCGCCCAGCTCGAGGCGCAGTCCGCGGAGCTCCGAGCGATGCAGGGCGGCGGGAACCACAACCCGAGCGGGTCGAACAACCCATCGGGCTCGAACAACGCCAAGAACAACGGCGGCAACAACAACAACGGCGGCAACAACAACAACGCCGCCAACAACAACAACGCGGGAAACGGGAACGGCGCCGGTGGGGGCGGCGGGGCCAGCTCGGCCGTCCTCGAGACTACCTCGACACAGCTCGTGGTCACGGTGGACCTCGACGCCACCAAGCAGAGCGAGGCCAAGGTCGGCGAGCCGGTCACGGTCGAGATGCCGGCCGGCAACACGGTCAACGCGAAGATCACCGCGGTCAGCTCGGTGGCCCAGAGCTCGAGCAACAACGGCAACTCCGGAAACGGCGGGTCCGGCAACGGAAATGGCAACGGAAATGGCAACGGGAACGGCAACGGCAACGGCAACGGCTCGAGCGGGTCCACTGTCCCGGTGACCGTCACGCTGGACGGGCGGACGAGCGGCGCGGGTCTCGACCAGGCCGCGGTCAGCGTGAACTTCGCCCAGGCGCAGGCCAGCGGTGTGCTGTCGGTTCCGGTCACCGCGCTCCTGGCCGTGTCCGGGGGGAACTACGCGGTGCAGGAGGCGGCGGCGCCGCACACGCTGATCCCGGTCACCACCGGGTTGTTCGCCGCCGGCTTCGTGGAGATCTCCGGCTCCGGGATATATCCGGGGCTGGCGGTCACCGACTCCCAGGGCTAGGCCGATGGCGCTCGAAGGCGTGCACGGGATGCGTCGCGGGAGGATGCGTCCCGGTGCGGCCGCCGCACGGTTGCCGGCTCGCGAGCTATTCGGCACGGCGCTTCAGGGCCTGAGCACGCGCCGGCTGCGAGCCTCCCTGTCCGCGCTCGGAATCGCGATCGGGATAGGCGCGATGGTGGCGGTGGTTGGCGTCTCGTCCTCGGCCCAGGCCAACCTCCTGGCCGAGATCGACGCACTCGGGACCAACCTGCTCACGGTCACCCCGGGCCAGACCTTCCTCGGCGCCAACGAGTCGCTGCCGAGCGCGTCGGTACCGATGATCGCCCACATGCTGAACGTCGACGACGATGCCGCCGTCTATCAGGTGTCGAGCGCGAACGTGTACCGAAGCCCGTGGGTGCCGGCCGCGGAGACCGGCGGGCTCGGCGTAGACGCCGCCGGCGACAACCTGCCCCAGGTGCTCGGTACCTCGATGGCCTCCGGGCACTTCCTGGACGGGCT
Source organism: Solirubrobacterales bacterium (assembly GCA_019241635.1). Lineage (GTDB taxonomy): Bacteria > Actinomycetota > Thermoleophilia > Solirubrobacterales > Solirubrobacteraceae > Palsa-465. Next base: position 4,012 of record JAFAWR010000363.1, on the reverse strand, counting down.
GAGCGACAGCTTCCCCGAGGCCGTGCTCGGCGCCCAGGCCGCCCAAGTCCTCGACATCAACCAAGTCGGCGGACACGTCATGGTCTACCTCGGCAACACGTGGTTCAACGTGATCGGGATCCTCAAGCCCGTGCTGCTCGACTCGAACCTCGACTCGACCGTGTTCATCTCGCTCCCGGTGGCCGAGCGCATGTTCCAGACCCAGCCCAACCCGTCAGAGATCTACGTGCGGGCGAACCAGAACCACGTCGTCGCGGTCTCCAACCTGCTGGCCCCGACCGCCGACCCGCAGCAGCCGGACGGGGTCAACGTCGACCGGCCGTCGAACGCACTCGAGGCGCGCGCGGCCGCCCAGGGGCAGTTCACCACGCTGCTCCTCGGACTCGGCGCCGTGGCGCTGCTGGTCGGCGCCATCGGGATCGCCAACATCATGGTCATCTCGGTCCTCGAGCGACGGGGCGAGATCGGCCTGCGCCGCGCGCTCGGCGCGACCCGGCGGCACATCAGCTTCCAGTTCCTGGCCGAGTCGGCGCTGCTGGCCGCGCTCGGCGGGATCGCCGGACTGGCGATCGGCGCCGGCGCCACCGAGGTGTACGCGGTCACCCGCCACGAGCCGTTCGTCGTGCCCCTGTACGCGCTGATCGCGGCGCCCGCCGCCGGGCTGGTGATCGGCACCCTGGCCGGCCTCTATCCGGCGGCCAAGGCGTCCCGGCTCAGCCCGACCGAGGCGCTGCGGGCGACATGAGCTATGGGGTCTCGGCCGGCAGCGCCACCGAGCCCTGCCCGGCGATGTCGCGCGAGGAGCTCCCGACCATCACCTGGTAGGTGCCGGCGCTCACCGCCCAGGCGTGCCGGGTGCTGTCCCAGTGGGCGAACGACATCGGGTCGAGCGCGATGGTCACCGTGGCGCTCTGGCCCGGGGCCAGCTGAACGCGGCGAAAGCCCTTCAGCTGCTTGGGCGGCTCGCCGACCGCCGGCGGGTCGCCGACGTAGACCTGTGGGACATCGGCGCCGGCTCGGCTGCCGGTGTTGGTCACCGTGAGTCTCACCAACCCGCCCGCCCCGGACCGGCTCACCGAGACTCCCGAGTAGCGGAACGTCGTGTAGGACAGGCCGTAGCCGAACGGGTAAAGCGGCGCGATCCCCTTCGCGTCATACCAGCGGTACCCGACGAGCAGGCCCTCGCTGTAGGTCGAGTGCGGACCCACCGAGTCGCCCGGCTCGCTCACGCCGGGGTACTGGGCGGCGGTCTGAAGGGGATCGTCGGACAACTTGACCGGGAAGGTCACGGGCAGCTTTCCGGACGGGTCGACGTCGCCGAACAGGACCGGCGCGATCGCGTTCCCGTCCACCTGACCCGGGAACCAGTTCTCGAGGATGCCCTGCACCTGCCCTACCCAGGGCATGGCGACCGGGCCACCGCTCTGGATGACCACGATCGTGTGGGGATTGGCCGCGGCCACGGCCGAGACCAGCGCGTTCTGATCGAGCGGGGAGTCGGTGCAGGACGTCGGCGACGCGACGTCCGCGAACGAGCACGTGCCGAAGTGCGCGTTCAGATCGGCGCGGTCGGCGCCCTCGATCTCGGCGTCGCTGATGAACACGATCGCCACATCGGCAGCGCTCGCCGCGGCGACGGCATCGGCGGTCGCGCTCCCGTCGGCGTAGCTCACCACGTCGCCGGCCTGGGCCGCCCGGGCGGTGATCGCCTGAAGCGGCGAGACGACGCCCGGCTGGTAGCCGAACTCGGGGACGTGGCCCGACCCGTAGCCCTGCTCGGCGAAGGTCGCGCCCTGCCCTCCGGCCGCCGGGCCGATCACCGCGATCCGCTTCCCGGAGCCGGTCAGGGGCAGGACGCCTCCGGTGTTTTTGAGCAGCACGGTCCCTTCTTCGGCGACCTGGGTCGCCGTCGCGATGCTCGCGGAATTGGTCGCGGGTGTCGCCGCCGCCTGGGCGCCCTCGCTCGGCACATGGTCGAACAGACCCAGCCGGAACATCGTGTAGAGGATGCGCCGGACCATGTCGTTCAGCGTGGCCATCGTGACCTGACCGCTCTGCACCGCGGTCTGGAGCGCGGGGCCGTAGTACTCGGGGTTGTTGCTCACGCCGCCCGGCATCTCCATGTCCATGCCCGCGTTGGCCGAGGCGACCGTCGAGTGATTGGCACCCCAGTCCGACATCACGAAGCCAGAGAAGCCGAACTGATGGTCGAGCACGCCGCGCAGCAGGATCGGGTTCTCGCACGCGTACACGCTGTTGATGCGGTTGTAGGAGCACATCACCGAGCCCACCCCGGCCTTGACCGCGGCCTGGAACGCCGGCAGGTCGATCTCCTCCATCGTCCGCTCGCTGGCGTCCGAGGAGTCGGTCGTCCGGTTGGTCTCCTGATCGTTCAGCGCGTAGTGCTTGACGGTGGCGATCACGTGCTGAGACTGGATCCCCTCGATGATCGCCGCCCCCGCCTGCCCGGCCAGAAACGGATCCTCGCCGGCGTACTCGAAGTTGCGGCCGTTCAGGGGGTTGCGGGCGATGTCGACACCGGGGCCGAGCATGACGTTCACGCCCTTGGCGAACGCCTCGCGACCGAGCACGGCGCCATATTGCTGCGCGAGCCGCGGATCCCACGCCGAGGCCAACGCGATGCTGTCCGGGAATGCCGTCGTGAGCTGCTGCTGATCGCCCACACCGGCGGTCGCGTCGTTCAAGACCAGCGCGGGAATGCACAGCGCCGGGTTCGCGGCGATGTTGCCCGCGGCCTCCGGATTGGCCGTCGTGGGGTTGAACTCCCCCTCGCCGGTGACCATCTGGATCTTGTCGGCGAGCGTCATCGCGCCGAGCAGCTCCGAGGTCCGCTGAGCCGGCGTCTGCTGCGCGTTCATCCACGGGCAGGAGGCAGCGCCTGCGCTCGAGGTGCCCACGCTGGATCCGGCCGCTAGGGCCACCACGACTCCTGCCAGCAGACCGAACCGACGCAGGCGCATCTCATCCTCCCGAAGGGCCACAAACCTGGACGCGAGGAGTATTCGGGCCGGGCCGGATTCCTGTCAAGCGAGAACCGTTCGGGGTAAGGCCCCGGGCCCCACGGCCTAAGGGGTCAGCCCCCGGGGTTCGCTCCATCTGCCCGATGTCCGCGCGGCGCCTTACGCGCATGATGAGCGCATGACTACTTCGCAAAATCCCACGCTCTCGCAAAATCCAACGCTCGCGCTGCGGGTCGCGCGCGAGGACGAAGCCCCCTCGGTTCGGCGCCTGGCGGCGCTGGACGACGCCCCGCCGCTTCGGGAGCCGGTCCTGCTCGCCCTGGTCGACGGCGAGCCGGTGGCGGCAACCTCACTGTCGGACGGACGCACCGTCGCCAACCCGTTCCTGCCGACCGCGGACACGGTCAGCTTGCTGTCGATGCGCGCGGCGCAGCTGTCCGACCGTCCGGCGCGCCGGCGGCTGCCGCGGCGGCACGCGGCCTGATCGGCGCACCCCCGCGGCACGGCGATAGCCGCGGCACGGCGATAGCCTGGACGCGTGATCGACGTTCGGCCGCTGCGCGCTTCGGATGCGGCGGCGGTCCATGGGCTGCTCGGCGATCCCCACGTGGCGAGCTGGTTTCGCCCCGACGACCAGCCTGAGCCATACACGCTCAGCGATTGCCAGGAGCTCGTGGACCGCCAGATGGGGCACTGGGCGGCTCACCAATTCGGGATGTGCCTGGGCTGGGAAGACGAGGAATGCGTCGGGTGGAGTGTGCTCCAGCACACGATCGCGGCGGGCTTCAGCGAGGTCGAAATCGGGTGGACGGTCGCGAGCGCTCGCTGGGGCCAGGGCGTCGGCACGGAGCTCGGACAGCACGCGCTCGACCGCGCCCGCGGGCTCGGCCTGCGCAGCATCATCGCCTACGCCCGGGTCGACAACGGCGCCTCCCGCCGGATCATGGAGAAGCTCGGTCTGAGCTACGAGCGCGACTTCGAGCACGCCGGGCGACCCCACGCGCTGTATCGCAGGCTCCTGGGCGCCTAGA
>JAFAWR010000071.1 GCA_019241635.1 Solirubrobacterales bacterium | reverse complement strand
GCGCCGTCGGAGAACCCGAACTCGCCGAGCAACACGACGAGCCCGCCCGACCACACCGTGCGCGCGAACGGGCGCACGTATGTGCCGAGCATCGTGACGACCAGATCCTGGGGCTGGAGCGGCTCGTCGGAGGAGCTCACCCGGGCGACTGTACCGGGGCGAGCTCGACCTCCTCGAAGGTCCGCTCGAGCTCGGCGCGGACCCGGTCGCGCCCCGCCGGCGGCTTGCGCGAACCGGCCGCATATTGCGGCGCCCACTGCACGAGGTCGTAATCCTGCTCGGCCGCGGCGTGGAGCGTCCAGTGCGGGTCATAGAGATGCGGGCGGGCCAGCGCGCACAGATCGGCCCGGCCCGCGCAGACGATCGTGTTGACGTCGTCGTAGCTCGAGATCGCGCCGACGGCGATCGTCGGTATCCCGACCTCGTGGCGGATGCGATCGGCGAACGGCGTCTGGTAGCTGCGCCCGAACGCGGGCTTCTCGAGCGGAGTGACCTGGCCCGAGGACACGTCGACGATGTCGCACCCATGCGCGGCCAGCATCCGCGAGAAGGCCACCGCCTGATCGGGGTCGAAGCCTCCGGGAACCCAGTCGGTGGCCGAGATCCGGACGCTGAGCGGACGATCATCCGGCCATACCGCGCGGCACGCGTCGAGGACCTCGAGTGGGAAGCGCGCCCGACCGGCGAGCGAGCCCCCGTACTCGTCGTCGCGCAGATTCGCCACGGGCGACAGGAACGAGGACAGCAGGTAGCCGTGCGCCATGTGCAGCTCGAGCAGATCGAACCCTGCCTTAAGCGCGCCACGGGCGGCCCACACGAACTGCTCGCGCACGAGGTCCATGTCCGCCCGGGTCATCGCCCGCGGGACCTGATTGCGCGGCGAGTACGGCACCGCCGAGGGACCGATCACCTCCCAGTTTCCGGACCTCAGCGGCTCGTCGATTCCCTCCCACATCAAACGCGTCGAGCCCTTGCGACCCGAGTGACCGATCTGGGCACCGACCGCAGCGCCGCCGTGCTGGTGCGCGAACGAGACGATCCGGCGCCAGGCCTCCACGTGCTCGTCGCGGTACATGCCGGCGCACCCCGGAGTGATCCGGCCGGTGTCGGACACGCAGATCATCTCGGTCATGAGCAGGCCGGCGCCGCCGAGGGCGCGAGCCCCCAGGTGGACCAGGTGGAAGTCCCCGGGAGTGCCGTCCTCGGCGGAGTACATGTCCATCGGCGAGACCACCACCCGGTTCGACAGCTCCAGGCCGCGCAGGCGCAGCGGCGTGAACATCGGCGGGCGCGGGTCCGGATGCACCGCGTGGACGAACTCGGGGTCGCGCAGCCGGAGGTTGTCGTAGGTCACGCGCCGGCTGCGGGTGAGCAGGTTGAAGGCGAACTGGAGCCGGTCCTGCCCGACATAGCGGTCGATGCTCTCGAACCACTCGAGCGAGGCCTGAGCAGCGCGCTGGGTCGACTCGACGATCGGCCGGCGTTCGGACTCGTAGGCATGGGTCGCCGCGAACACGTCGTCGCCGAGATCGCGGAAGGCCCAGGCCAGCGCCACCGCATCCTCCATGGCGAGCTTCGTCCCCGAGCCGATCGAGAAGTGCGCGGTGTGGGCGGCGTCGCCGAGCAGGACCACGTTGTCCACGCACCAGCGCCGGTTGCGCACGGTCACGAAGTTGATCCAGCGCGAGTTGTTGGAGTACAGGCGATGACCATCGAGCGCGTCGGCGAACAGCTCCGAGCACCAGCCGACCGCGTCCTCGACCGAGCGCTCGCCTAGGCCGAGCCGCTTCCAGGTCCGCTCGTGCATCTCGACGATGAACGTGCTCATCGCTTCGTCGTAGGGATAGGCATGCGCCTGAACCACGCCCTCGTCGGGCTCGGCGATGAAGAACTTGAACGCGTCGAATACCAGGTCGGTGCCCAGCCACATGTAGCGGCAGCGGCGGCGGTCGAGCGAGGGGACGAAGTCGCGGGCCAAGGCGGTGCGGACCGCGCTCGGGGCGCCGTCCGCGCCGACGATCAAGTCGGCCCACCCGAGCTCGGACACCGGCGGAGCCTCGGTCTCGAAGCGCAGGTCCGCCCCGAGCGAGATCGCCCGCTCCTGGAGGATGCGGAGGAGCTCGCGCCGGCCGATGGCCGAGAATCCATGACCGCCGGACGCGGTCATCGCGCCCCGGTGGTGGATGTCGATATCGGTCCAGCGGGTGAAGCGCTCGGCGATCTGCGAGTAGGTCTCGGGATCGGCGTGCTCGAACACGGTCAGGGTCTCGTCCGAGAACACCACCCCGAAGCCGAACGCGTCGGTCGGGGCGCGACGGTCGTACACCGTGACCTCGCAGTCCGGCCGGATCTTGCGCATGAGGATCGAGAAGTAGAGCCCGGCCGGCCCGCCTCCGAGCACCGCGATCCGCATCATCAGAGCGTCACGCCCCGAGGTCGGTCAGGTGCTCGTACTCGAGCGCGAGGCCGTTGACCACGTTGTGCATCAGCGCCAGCGACGCGCGCACGCCGGCGTGGGCGTTCGGCGGAAGATCCTCGTCACACAGCGCCTTGAGCTCCTCGTACACCGCGAGCAGGCGCTGCTCGGACGGGCTGAGCTCGGTGCCCAGAAGGTCGACCGTCATTTGACCACCGCCACGGGCCGCTCGCGCAGGTCCACCATCCGCTTGGCCTTGAGCTCGAAGCGCGGAAGCTCGCCCGCGCCGGCCCGCTCGATCTGGAAGTTCAGGCCCTCGTGAGCGTGGCCCAGCCGGCGGTGAAGCCCGTCCCGCAGACGCTCCCACTCCGTAATCGAGGCCTCCGGGCGGAGCTCGACGCGCAGTTTGATCTCATCGCGGATCCCCTCGTGGAAGATCACCGTCTGGAACTCCTCGACCTCGGGGTACTCGCGCACGATCGCCTCGATTGCCCGTGGGTACACGTTGGTTCCCCGAATCAGCTTCATGTCGTCCACACGCCCGAGGATGCCGCCCTCGTAGATGTCGAACCCGCGGCCGCACGAGCACCGCGCGGCGGGAATCCGGCACACGAGATCGCCGGTCCGGTAGCGAAGCAGCGGCGTCGACCCCCGGCCGAACGAGGTGACCACCCTCTCGCCGCGTTCGCCGTAAGGAACCGGCTCCAGCGTGTCCGGATCGATCACCTCCTCGAGCACGTGGTCCTCGATGATGTGCGTTCCGCCCGGCTGATCGGCGCACTCGAACACCATGATCGTGCCTATCTCGGTCATGCCCGCCGTGTCGTAGGCCTTGGCTCCCCACAGGTCCTCGATCAGGCTCTTGGTCTGAGGGATCGAGCCGGCCGGCTCCCCCGACAGGATCAGCCGGCTGACCTTCGACGCGCGCAGGTCGATGCCGAGCCGCTCGGCCTCCTGGGCCAGGCGGATCGCGTAGGTGGGAGTCGCGGCCAGCACGGTGGCATCGAAGTCGGCGATCTGGAGGACTCGCGCCTCGGTCGACTGCGCCCCGCCCGGGACGTTCAGCACCCCGACCTTCTCCATCGCGTAGTGCAGTCCCCAGAAGCCGATGAACGAGCCGTAGCCGAACGCGATGTAGGCGGTGTCGAGCGGCCGGATGCCGCAACCCCAGATCCCGTAGCACCACATCTCGGCGATCCAGGCCCAGTCCTTGCGCGAGTCGAGCGCGCGCAGGGGCCCCCGGCCGGTGGTGCCCGAGGTGGTGTGGATCCGGATCGCGCCCTCGCCGGCAATCACCGGGAGCTCACCGTACGGCGGCTTGGCCTCCTGCGAGGCCATCCAGTCATCGCGGGTGAGCAGCGGGATCCGCCGAACGTCCTGCAGGGTGCGCAGCTGTCCCGGATCGAACCCTTCGGAGGCGAACCGTCCCCGGTACCACGGGCTGCGCGCGGCCGCCCACTCGGACTGCCGGCGAAGCTTGGCCAGCTGAAGCGCCTCGATCCGCTCCCGATCGAGGGTCTCGGTCTTCGGGTTCCAGTACGGGGTGTCCGTCGCCACCGTGACTCCTCGGCGAGCATACCCGACATTGCTCCGGACTTCCATGTCGAGTATCGTCGCGGTCGCGGCGCGGCGGGGACCGGGTTTCGTCGCGCCGCCAACCCATGAGTCGCCACCGGATCGTCAACCCGCCGGAGCTCGGGGAGCCGAGCGGCTTCTCTCACGCTGTGGTCGCCGACGGCCGGACGATCCACCTGGCCGGCCAGATCGGCCAGGGGTCGACGCTGGCCGAGCAGTTCGACGATGCCGCACGGAGACTGATCGTCGCACTGCGCGCCGCGGGGGGCGAGCCCGAGGACCTCGTCTCGCTCCAGGTGTTCGTGACCGACGTGGCCGCCTACAAGGCCGCCCAGCCCTCGCTCGCGCCGGTCTGGCGGGCGCATTTCGGCCGCCATTACCCGGCCATGGGCCTGTTCGGGATCACCGAGCTGTTCGAGCCCGAGGCCCAGCTCGAGCTGATGGGCGTCGCGGTCGTGGCGAGCTGACGATCTCGCCGATTCTTTGACACCGTTTGCCGCGATGCACAGCCGGCTGCGCTGGAGCTCGGGGGTCCTCGTGGTCGCGGCGGGCCTTGCCGTCGCGATCATCGTCAGTCTGGGCACCTCCCACCGGACCAGCGCCCACGAACGCGCTCCGGCCGGCCCGCGGTTATCGCTGACGGTCGGCGGGCCGACGCGGCGGACGATCCCGGCGGGCTTTCTCGGGCTCTCGCTCGAGTACCCGGCGGTCGCCGCCTACGCGGGCTCCGATCCGCATGCGGTCAATCCAGTGTTCGTCCAGCTGATCCGCAACCTATCGCCGAACCAGTCGCCGGACCTGCGCATCGGCGGCGACACGGCGGACTGGACGTGGTGGCCGGTCCCCGGCGTGGCCAAGCCCGGCGGGATCCGCTACTCGCTCACCCCGACCTGGGTGCAGGTCATCGGCGCCATGGCGCGCGAGCTTGGCGCCCGCCTGATCCTCGACGTCAACCTCGAGGCCGACAGCGGGCAGATCGCCGGCGGCGAGGCGCGTGCGCTGATCGCCGGCATCGGCTCCGGCTCGATCGAGGCGATCGAGCTCGGCAACGAGCCCGAGCTCTACGGCAGCTTCGGCTGGTACACGACGCCGGGCGGCCAGCACGTCAGCGGGCGTCCGAAGGGATATGACTTCGCCGCGTATCAGGGCGACTTCACGCAGATCAGCCAGTCGCTGCCGCGCGTGCCGCTGGCCGGTCCGGCGACCGGCGCGCCCAAGTGGATCCCTCGGCTCGGCGCGTTCCTCCCCGCCCAACCACGCGTGAAGGTGGCGACGCTGCACCGCTATCCGCTCCAGCTTTGCTACATGCCGGCGGCCTCGCCGATGTATCCGTCGATCGCCCATCTGCTCGCCCCGGCCGCCTCGCGAGGCCTGGCGGGCAGCGTGGCCCGGTACGTGGGCATCGCGCACGCGCGGCACGTGAAGCTCCGGATCGACGAGATGAACACGGTCTCGTGCGGCGGCGCGCCCGGCATCAGCAACGCGTTCGTGTCCGCCCTGTGGGCGCTCGACGCGGTGTTCCAGATGGCCCGGGTGGGCGTCGACGGCGTCAACATCCACACCTATCCGGGCGCGCCCTATGGGCTGTTCAAGTTCAAGCACCGACATGGCCGCTGGCGCGCGTTCGTGGCCCCGGAGTACTACGGGCTCGAGATGTTCGCCCAGGCCGCGCCTCCCGGCGCCCGGTTGCTCCACACCTCCGGAGCGCTAGGCAAGCTCAGAAGCTGGGCCACCCGCGCGCCCGACGGCACCGTCCACGTGGTGCTGATCAACGACTACACAGCCCACGCGCGGACCGTGGCGGTTCGGATCCCCGGCGTGAGCGGGATGGCCACGCTCGAGCGGCTCCAGGCACCCGGGATCTCGGCCCGGAGCGGCGTCACGCTGGGTGGGCAGACCTATGGCAACGCCACGTCGACCGGCCGGCTGGCCGGACGCTCCACGCTGGCCGTGGTCAGGAAGACCGGCAGCGGTTACGTGGTCGAGCTCCCGCGCGCCAGCGCGGCGATGCTCACGATCACCCCTGCAGCGCCTGCCTGAGCGCCTGGACGCCATCCCACACGTCGACGAACCGGGTACTCAGGGGCGAGAGCCCGAAGCGGATCACGTCGGGCCTGCGGAAGTCGGGGATCACGCCGGCCTCGATCAGCCGCGCGCACAGCTCACGCGCGCGCGGGTGAGCCAGCGCCACGTGCGCGCCGCGCCGCGCCACCTCCCGCGGCGACCCCACCCCCACCCCATGTGGCGCCAGGATCGCGTCGACCAGCGCGACGGCGTACTCCGTCAGCGCGATGCCCTTGGCCCGGATCGCGTCGATCCCGGCCTCGGCTATGAGCCGCACGCCCTCATCGACGGCGGCAAGAGCAAGAATAGGCGGCGTGCCGGACAGAAAGCCCTGCATTCCGCCTGAAACCTCATAGCCGGTGGCCATCTCGAACGGGTCACGCCGCCCCAGCCATCCCCAGATCGGCTGGCGCAGCTCGGACTGGAGCTCGCGGCTCACATACATGTAGGCGGGCGCTCCGGGACCGCCATTCAAATATTTATAGGTACAGCCCACGGCGAGCGGGGCGTGGTCGCCATCGAGCGAAATCGGGACGGAGCCGGCGCTGTGGCTGAGATCCCACAGCATCAGAGCGCCGACGTCGGCGACGAGCGCGTCGATCGCGGCCATGTCGGCGATCTGGGCCGAGCGGTAGGACACATGCGAGAACGTGACCAGCGCCGTCGAGGACCCGAGTCGCGCGGCGAGCACGTCCGGATGCGGCTCGTCCTCGAGCCAGACGATCTCGAGACCCCGCGCCCTGGCCAGCCCTTCGAGCACGTAGCGGTCGGTCGGGAAGTTGCCGACATCGGTGACGATCTGAGTGCGGCCGGGACGCGCATCGAGGGCCGCCGAGGCGAGCTTGTAGAAGCACACCGTGGTCGAGTCGCCGATCACGGTCTGGCCCGCCGCGGCGCCGAGCACGGCCGAGCCCAGCCGGTCCCCGACCTCGAGCGGCAGCTCGAGCCACCCCTCATCCCAGCCTCGCACCCCGCGCTGCCCCCACTGCGCGACCAGCCGCTTAAGGCGGCCGACCGTCGCATGGGGCAGCGCGCCGAGCGAGTTGCCGTCGAGGTAAACGATGTGCGGATCGATGACGAAGCGCTCGCGGAACCCGGCCAGCGGGTCCCGGGCGTCAAGCGCCGCCGCGCCGTCTCGCTCAAGCGAGGTGAGCATGGCCGCGATACTAGGCGCGCGCATGTACCTCGAGCAGCTCTCTCTCATCGTCGAGGACTACGACGAAGCCATTGCCTTCTTCGTCGATCGGCTCGGTTTCGAGCTCGTCGAGGACTCGCCGGCTCGCTCCAGCCGCGACGGACATCCCAAGCGCTGGGTGGTGGTCCGGCCGCCGGGTTCGCTCACCGCGCTGCTCCTGGCCAAGGCGGACGGCGAGCGGGAAACCCGCGCGATCGGCGATCAGTTCGCCGGCCGCGTCGGGCTGTTCCTGCGCGTGGATGACTTCCAGGCCGCCTATGACCGGATGCGCGCGGCGGGCGTCGAGTTCGTCGGCGATCCGCGAGACGAGCCCTACGGTCAGGTCGCCGTGTTCCTCGACCTCGCCGGCAATCGCTGGGACCTCCTGGGACCGCGGCCCGAAGGCCCGGCGACTCAACGCCCCAGGTAGGCCCGCTTGAGATCCTCGCTCTTGAGCAGCTCGGAGGCCGGCCCTTCGAGCACGATCTGGCCGGTCGAGAGCACGTAGCCGCGGTCGGCGATCGACAGCGCCATGGTCGCGTTCTGCTCGACCATCAGCACCGACACGCCCGACTCGTGCACCTCCTTGATGATGCGGAAGTTCTGCTGCACCAGCGCGGGCGAGAGCCCCATCGACGGCTCATCCATGAGCAGGAGGCGTGGGCGTGACATCAACGCGCGGCCCATCGCCACCATCTGCTGCTCGCCGCCCGACAGCGTCCCGGCCAGCTGGTCGCGTCGCTCATGCAGACGGGGGAACAGCGTGTGCACGCGATCGAGGTCCTCGGCGAAGTTGCTCCCGTCGCTGAGGATCGCCCCGAGCTCCAGGTTCTCGTGCACGGTCATGTCCCCGAACAGCCGGCGGTTCTCCGGCACGATCGCCATGCCGTTGGCGATCCGTTGCGGCACCGGCCAACCGGTCACGTCCTCGCCGGCCAGCATTACCCGACCGGCGCGCGGCCGCACCAGACCGAGGATCGTCTTGAGCGTGGTCGACTTCCCGGATGCGTTGCCGCCCAGCAGGCAGACCATCTCACCGGCGCCGACCTCGATCGAGATCCCCTCGAGGATCCGCATCTGGCCGTAGTAGGTCGTGATCTGGTCTAGGTGGAGCAGCCCGTTCATGTCTCGGCCAGGGCCTGCGGGTCGCGACCCAGATACGCCTCCACCACCGACGGATGGCTGGCCACCTCGTCGAAGGTGCCCTCGGCGATCTTGATCCCGTGGTCGAGCGCGACCACGCGATCCGACACGCCGGAGACCACGTGCATGTCGTGTTCGATCACGACGATCCCGACGCCCAGCTCGTCGCGCAGGCGGCCGATCAGCTCGGTCACCTCGTGCGTCTCGTTGGGGTTCATCCCGGCCGCTGGCTCGTCGAGCAGCAAGAGCTGCGGGTTCGTGGCCAGGGCCCGGGCGATCTCGAGCCGCCGGCGGTTGGCGTAGGACAGGCTGTAAGCGGGCTGGTTCCAGCGGTACCCGGCCAGGCGCTGGCCGAAGAACGACAGGATCCGCTCGGCGTCGGCGCGGATCTCGCGCTCCTCGCGCCGGGCGCGCGGCAGGCGAAAGATCTGCTCGATCGGGGTGGCCTTGGTGCGGCCGTAGGTCGCGGTGATCACGTTCTCGATGACCGAGGTGTTGAGGAACAGGCGCAGGCTTTGAAAGGTCCGCGCCACTCCCAGCTGAGTGACCTGGTGAGGCTTCAGTCCGGTCAGCGCCTGGCCGGCGAAGCGAACCTCGCCGCCGGTTGGCTCGTACAGGCCGGTGATCACGTTGAACACGGTCGACTTGCCGGCGCCGTTCGGGCCGATGACGCTGACGATCTCGCCCTGGTCCACCGATAGGTCGAGCTCGGACAGGGCCCGCAGTCCGCCGAAGTCGAGGGTCAGCTGGTTGAGCTCGAGCAGCGCCACGGGCTCGCCTACACGATCTCCACGCGTCTGGAGCCGAGGAGCCCGGCCGGTCGCCAGGCCATCATCACGATCAGGATCGCCCCGAGCA
>JAFAWR010000299.1 GCA_019241635.1 Solirubrobacterales bacterium | reverse complement strand
GAAAGCGGCGCGTAGGCGGTCCACCCGCTGGCGAACGATCCGCCCGGGGCGAGGAAGCTCATCAGCATCATCACGCCGGCGATCGGCAGCATCCAGAACGAGAGCGCGTTCAGGCGCGGGAACGCCATGTCCGGGGCGCCGATCATCAGCGGCAGCACGAAGTTGGCCAGCCCGGCGAACACCGGGATCACGAACAGGAAGATCAGGACGGTGGCGTGAACCGAGAACACGCCGTTGTACTGCTCGGGGGTGAGGAACTGCATCCCGGGCTTGGCCAGCTGGGCCCGGATCAGCATGGCCAGCATGCCGCCCACGAGCAGGAAGAAGAACGAGGTGACGGTGTACTGGATCCCGATCACCTTGTGGTCGGTGTTGACGCGGAAGTAATCGCGCCAGCTGTACGCGCCGTGACCCGAGTGGTCCTCGGGGCGCGTGGCACGCCCGGCCGCCCAATAGAGCCAGTAGTCGGCGGTGCCGATGCCGACCAGGAAGAAGATCGGGACCGAGAACAGCTCGACGATCGTGATCGCGTGGCCGTCGACGATCGGATGGTCGTGCATGAGCCAGCGGATCAGCACCACGAGGCCGAAGGCGAACCCGAAGCCCAGCACCTCGAACAGCGCGGCTCGATACCAGCCCGGCGCACGGAGCCGCGGGGGAAGCGGGACGCGCGAGGGACGCGCTACCGGGGCCTCGTGAGCTGCGGTTGCCGTGACTGCCATCACTCGACCTCCTGATCAAGCCAGGCCCAGCCGGGGCGACTCGAAACTGCCTGAACGGGCTCCGGGCCGGGGCCGCTATCCATCGTCTGCACGATACCTGCTCTCCTGGCCGCCATCGCCGCTCACTTGGCCGCGCTGGCCAGGAAACTGACCAGGGCCTGGATTTGGTCAGCGCTCAGACGCTGCGCGAAGTTCGAGGGCATGATCCCGGCGCTGTGGCCGGTGGGCAGGTAGGCGTAGGGCTTGGTGATCGCGGTCTGGATGCACTGCTGCAGGGTCGCCCCGCGGGCCGTCTTGGAGGCCGCCGTCGCGCAGTCGGACTTCAGGCGGGCGTCGAGGTCGGGGCCGACCGTCCCGGTGGCCCCGGCGGCGGCCAGCGTGTGGCATCCGCTGCACCCGGCCGCGCCGGTGAACACGGTTTTGCCGGCAGCCGCGCTGGTGCTCGCGCCGGACGCCGAGGAGGACGACGAGGAGCCAGAAGTCGAGCCAGAGGACGCGCTCGACGATGCGCTCGAGGCCGACGAGGGGCCACCCGGCGAGGGCGCCCCATAGCCCGGGACGGCGTTGGTGACCGTCGGCGGCGTCGTCCCGATCGGCGGCGGGGCGTTGGCCGGCTGGGCGCGCAGCCAACTCGCGAAGGCGGTCGGGCTGACCACCCGCACGGCCGTGCGCATCAGCGAGTGGCCCGCGCCGCACAGCTCGGTGCATTCGACCGGGTAGGTCCCGAGCACGTTTGGCGTCACGCGTAGCGTCGTGGTGATCCCCGGAACGGCGTCGAGCTTCTCGGAGAAGCTCGGCACGAAGAAGCTGTGGATCACGTCGAGAGAGCGGAGCTTGAACACCACCGGGCGATTGTCCGGCAGGTACAGCACCGACGAGATGACCTGCTTGCCGCCGGACTCGGGATAGGAGAACTCGAAGGCGAACTGGCGGGTGGTCACGTTGACGGTCATCGCGTTCGTCTTGTTGGCCTCGTTCGAGCGAAGGACCGTGTAGGCATACGTGCACAGCGAGACGATCAGGATCGCCGGCACGGCGGTCCACACCACCTCCAGCCGGGTGTTGCCGTGGATCGGCGGTCCGTCCATCTCCTCCTGGCCGGGGCGCATCCGGAACTTCCAGACCGAGAACAGGACCACGGTCTCGACCAGCACGAAGATCGGGATCGTGGCGATCAGCAGGACCGTGTACAAGGTCCTGACGTTGCCGGCCTGGACCGATCCCTTGCTCGGGAACCACGGAATGAGCAGCGCGAGGACGATCCCGATGATCGAGCCGACCACCACGAACACGACCATCTGAAGGATGGGTCGGTTACGCATCAGTCTGAGGGCGCGCGGGCGTCACTCCGGTCCCGCATCCTAAGCGTTCTGGTCGACGAAGGACGTCAGGCTCCGGGCCGCCACGGCGGCGCGCCTCGACTATGATTGAGGCAATTGTTGCAAGCTAGTCAGGAGGCGTGATGCAGGTACGCGAGGGAATGTCCGAGACCGTTCTGACGATCGGGCCGCGGCACACGCTTCGCGACGCCGCCGACGCCATGTGCCGCCGCAACGTGGGCGCGGCGATCGTGCTCGATCCAGAGGCGCCGGGACCCGGTGTGATCACCGAGCGCGACATCCTCCGCGCCGTGGGCTCCGGCGAGGACCCGGACCGGGAGCTCGTGGCCGACCATCTCACCTCTGACCTGACCTTCGCCTCGCCGGATTGGTCGCTCGAGCAGGCCGCGGCCGCCATGGTGCGCGGGCGCTTCCGCCATCTGGTCGTGGTCGAGCGCGGCGAGCTCGCCGGCATCCTCTCGATGCGCGACATCGTGCGCTGCTGGACCGGAGACGGGGCCAGCTGCGAGGTCCCGGCGGCCTAGGCGCGGGCGTCGGGCGATATCGGTGTTGCGGCTCCGGTCCGGCGAGTAGTTCCGGGCGTTGCCCCAGGCTCCGGCCGGCATTGGCCCAGCCGGCCGCCCCAGCCCGCGCCACTCGCGACGCACCAACGAAAATTCCATCATTCCGGCTGCGCCCCGCGGCTAGTGACGGATCGTTCGTCTCTCAGACGAATAATCCGGAATTGGCGGCAAGGTGCTGCGCTGAATGATGGAAATTTCGTCGGCGGGGCGGCGGGGGCGGGGCGGAGGGGTCGCGGGTCAAGCGGCGAGCCACTGCGCCCGGCCGGCAGGCCCGGCCTTTAGTGGTGCGACTCGGGTAGCTCGGCCACGTCGCGCCGGGTGTCGGCGACCCAGCGGATCACGATGATCACCAGGGCGATCAGGCCGACGATGCTGAGGATGATGTTGATCGTGGTGCCGACCACGATCAGCGTGATGGCGATCGCGCAGGCGAACGGCAGGATGCTCGGGCCCGGGAGGTGGAGTTCCTCACCCGCCGGCGGCGCCGGCGCCGAATGGTCGGCTTCGTTCACGGATGCACGTAGATCGCGGCCGCGACGAACGTGATCCCGAACATGACGGCGCACAGAGCCCCGGCGATCAGGCCGGAGCGGATGTTCTTGCGGGCAAGCCTTCGGTCCATGAGCTAGCGGAAGGCTACAACTTCACGTCGGCGACCATCGTGCCGAACAGCAGGGCCAGGTAGGCGAGCGAGAACAGGTACAGGCGCAGGGCGGTGCGGCGGTCGGCGCGCCGGTAGAGGATCACCGCGCCGGCGACGAAGGCCAGGCCGAGGACGATCGAGCCGACCAGGTAGGCGCCGCCGAACTCCCCGGCGCAGAACGGCAGCTGGGAGATCGCATACAGCAGCAGGGTGTAGAGGAGGATCTGCCGGCGGGTCTCGCGCTCGCCTCGGACCACGGGCATCATCGGCACCCCCACGCGCTCGTACTCGTCCTTCATGAGCAGGCTGAGTGACCAGAAGTGGGGCGGGGTCCAGTAGAAGACGATCGCGAACAGGTACACCGCGGTCCAGGACACCGAGCCGCGGGTGGCCGCCCAGCCGACGAGCGGTGGCACGGCGCCCGCCGCCCCGCCGATGACGATGTTCTGGGCCGTGCGCCGCTTGAGCCACATCGTGTAGACGCCCACGTAGCCGACGAACCCGCCAAACGCCAGCGCGGCGGAGAGGAGGTTGACGGTCGTCCACAGCAGGGCGAACGACAACGCGCACAGCACGAAGCCGAACACCAGCGCGGCCCGAGGCGAGATCCGCCCCGCCGGGATCGGGCGCGAGGCGGTGCGCTTCATCTGGGCGTCGATGTCGCGGTCGTAGTAGTGGTTGACCGCGCCGGCTCCGCCCGCCGACAGGTAGCCACCCAGGCAGGTCAGGGCAATCTTCGACACCGGCGGGTTGCCCGCGATCTCCATCGTGGTGATCGTCGTGAACAACAGCAGCGTCTGGACCTTCGGCTTGGTCAGCTCGAAGTAATCGGCCAGCAGCTGCCGGGCCGCGGCGAGGGCCGGCGCCGTCCGGACCGGGCTTACCGACGAGGCATCCATGCCCGAGACGCTAGGCCCGCGCGAACCGCTCGCTGCCGCCGGTCTTCTGCGTCACCCCGGTGGAGCGCTCCACCTGGCGGCGGATGTCGCGCATCGGCTCGACCGAGCGCACCCGCGGGATGACGTCGAAGTTGTTGACCGGCGGGGGTGAGGGCACGAACCACTCGAGGGTGTTCCCCTTCCATGGATCTGGCCCCGCGAGTGCCCCGCGCTTGTAGTTGATCGCCACGTTGATGACCGTGAGGATGATGCCGACGGCGAGTATGAACGCGCCGATGGTGGAGATCAAGTTGTACGTCGACCACCCCAGCCCCGGCTGGTAGGTGTAGATCCTTCGCACCATGCCCGACAGCCCGAGGGCGTGCTGGACGAAGAAGGTCATGTTGAAGCCAATGAACGTGAACCAGAAGGAGATCTTGCCCATCCGCTCGTTGAGCAGCCGGCCGGTCATCTTCGGGAACCAGTAGTAGAGACCGGCCAGCACCGGGAACACCGCGCCGCCGAAGATCGTGTAGTGGAAGTGGGCGACGACGAAGTAGGTGTCGTTGAGCTGCCAGTCGACCGGGAACACGGCGAGGAATATCCCGGTGATCCCGCCGAGCAGGAAGATGGCGATCATCCCGGCGGCGTAGTACAGCGACGTGGTCATGACCAGCGAGCCGCGCCACATGGTCGAGATCCAGTTGAAGATCTTCACCCCCGTGGGCACGCCGATCAGGAACGAGCTGAGCATGAAGAACCCGAGCACGACGATCGGAACCGGCGAGGCGAACATGTGGTGCGCCCACACCAGCGTGGCCAGGAACGCGATCACGGCGGTCGAGGCGGCGATCGCCTTGTAGCCGAAGATCGGCTTGCGGGAGAACACCGGGATGACCTCGGAGATGATCCCGAAGCCGGGCAGGACCATGATGTAGACCTCGGGGTGTCCGAAGAACCAGAACAGGTGCTGCCAGAGGACCGGCGAACCGTGGGCGGTGGGGTCGAACCAGTGGGTCCCGAAATGCCGGTCGGTCAGCAGCATGGTGACCGCGGCGGCGACCACGGGCAGCGCGATGATCAGCAGGATCGCGTAGACGAGGATCGCCCAGATGAACAGCGGCAATCGGCCCCAGCTCATCCCGGGCGCGCGCATGTTCACGATCGTCGCGTAGAAGTTGATCGCCCCGAGCAGCGAGGAGATGCCGGTCAGGTGGATGAGGAAGATCCAGGCGTCCTGGCCTCCGCTCGGCGAGTACTGGATGCTCGACAGCGGCGGATAGCTCCACCAGCCGGCCTCGGGCGGGTGGTAGAAGAGCGTGCAGTAGAACACGATCCCACCGGCCAGCAGCAGCCAGTAGGAGAGCGCGTTCAGGCGGGGGAAGGCCATGTCCCGCGCCCCGATCATGAGCGGCACGAAGTAGTTGCCGAACCCGGCCATCACCGGCACCACGAACAGGAAGACCATCGTGGTGCCATGCAGGGTCAGCAGCTCGTTGTAGCGCTCGCCGCTCAGCAGCGTGTTGTTCGGCGTGGCCAGCTGGGTGCGCATGAGCAGGGCCTCGATGCCGCCCAGCATGAAGAACACGAACGTGGTGACCAGGTACATGATCCCGATCTTCTTGTGATCGGTGGTCACGATCCAATCGATCCAGCGCTTGGTCTGGCGCGGGGCGCTCACCGCCCGGCTGGTCACCTGGGGGACCGGTTTGGCCACCGGCGCTGTGATCACGGACATACTCGAGTTTCTCCTAGAGGTTTCCGGTCCTGGTCAAGAACGAGCGCAGTTGGGTCACCTGCGAGTTCGCGGTCGAGATCGCCTGCCTCTGCTGCGAGAGCCAGCTCTGGTACTGGGTGGGCGAGATGACGTTCACGAGGGCGGTCATAAAGGCGTGCTGGCGCCCGCACAGCTGAGCACACTGCCCGTGGTACAGCGCCGGTCCCTTGGCCTTGAACCAGGTGTAAGTGACGTTGCCGGGCACGGCGTCGACCTTGCCGCCCAGCGACGGCACCCACCAGGAGTGGATCACGTCGACCGAGGTGATGCTGAGCACGACCGTGGTGTCGGCCGGGACGTACATCTCCTGGTAGGAGTAGGGCAGCTTGGCGCTGAACGGGTTGCTCTCGCAGGCGGCGCCGTAGACGTAGCGCCAGATGAACTGCCGGCCCTGGACGCAGATGACCAGGCGCTTGCCGTTCGGGGGCGTGGGCTCGGACAACGCCGACTCGAGGAAGGGCGCGCTCGTGTTCGGCGGGTTGATGATGCTGGGCAGCTTGACGAAGGTCACCACCGTGAGGATGACCAGGATCAGCGCCGCCCCGATCGTCCAGCCGATCTCCAGGCGGGTGTTGCCGTGGATCTGGGCGGCCACCCGCACCTTCTTGGCACGGAACTTGTAGAGCGAGTAGATCAGCGCTCCCTCCACGCCCACGAACACGACCGCCGCGACGTACAGGATGATCACGTACAGCGAGTGGATCTGGTTCGCGTTGGGCGATCCGCCGGCCTTCGGGGTGAGCAGGTTGGCGAACGCGCCGGGAGCCAGCACGAGCAGTCCGAGGACCGAGGACGCGAGCGCCCCACAAAGGACCCGGAGCGTACGGCGGCGGCGCGAGGCGTCAGAGGCGTCGGATCGCAAGGCGCGGGATTCTAGCCAGGCTGCCCCCAGGTTGATCTGCCCCGGCGGCGGGCCGACGGCGGCACGCGGGCCGGGCGGCCGGGCGCCATATACTCGCCGCCCTTGCGCGTGACCAGGGGCATTCGAGCGACCGCCTGGGTCCTCGTCGCGGCCGGGGTCGCCCTGCCCGCCCTGCGTCGCCGGACCCGGATTCCGCCCGGCGTGGTGCTGGCCGGCGCGGCGGCGACGCCGGCGGCCCTATGCGTGGCGATGCCGCGCTCCCGGGCGCGGGACGCCGGGATGTGCATCCTCAACATGTGGGCCTACCTGGCCGCCTACGAGATGCCCCACGACGACCCCGAGCGGCTGGCCTCGCGGGTCCTCGTCGACTATCCGATCGCGGTCGACCGGGTGCTCGGGCTGGGGACGCCGCCCACGCTGCGCCTTCAGCGGGCCTTCTCGACTCCCGGTCAGGTCAACCGGTTCGAGCGGATGCTCGTGTGGTGCCACTGGATGTGGTTCGCCGTCCCCCATCTGAGCGTGGCCTACGTGTGGTGGCGCGCGCCGGAGCGCATGCCGGCCGCGGCCGCCCGGATGTATGCGGTGTTCGATGCCGGCGCCGTGTTCTACTGGGCGATTCCCACCGCCCCGCCGTGGTGGGCGGCGGCCCGGGGTCGCCTCGACGACGGCCAGCCGCTCCGGGTGCGCCGGATGATGATCGAGTACGGCGAGGGGTTCTGGGGTGACCGCTGGGAGGGCCTTTACGATGTCCTCGGAGGAAATCCGCTCGCTGCAATGCCGTCGCTGCACTTCGCCACATCGCTCATGGCCGCGCATCTGCTGTCCGAGGTCGACCCGGTGGCCGGAGCGGTGGGGTGGACGTATGCGCTCACCCTGGGCCTGGCGCTGGTCTATCTGGGCGAGCATTACGCCGTCGACCTGATCGCCGGCGCCGCGCTCGAGGAGGGGGTCCGGCACGGGCTGCCGCGCCTGGCGCCGCTCTACCGGCGCCTGTCGGCGGCGTTCCAGGCCCTCGAAGCCCGCGTGGCGACGTAGGGTGCCTGGGCTGAGGCGGGCATCGCCGACTGGGGCCACCCGGGACGACGGGCATCCCCGCCCGGGCGGCGACGAGCTACCGCGGATCCGCCTGACCCGCGGGCGGGCCCTGGCCGCGCTGGTCTTCGTGGCCTCGGCGCTGGCCTTTCTGTACTTCGTACTGCCGAAGCTGCTCGGTCTGAACGAGACCTGGAACCGCATCCAGCACGGCAATGCCTGGTGGCTGGCGCTCGGCGCGGTGCTCGAGGTGTGCTCGTTCCTCGGCTACATAGCGCTGTTCCGCGGAGTGTTCGTCGGGGGTGAATCGCGGGTCGGCTGGTCGGAGAGCTACCAGATCACCATGGCCAGCCTGGCCGCGACCCGACTGTTCGCGGCGGCCGGGGCGGGAGGGATCGCGTTGACCGCGTGGGCGCTGCGCCGCTCGGGGATGGGCCGGCGCACGGTGGCCTGCCGGCTGATCGCGTTCATGGCGCTGCTCTACGGCGTGTACATGGTCACGCTCGTGATCGCCGGAGTCGGCCTGTATCTCGGGGTGATCCCGGGGCAGGCGCCGTTTGCCATCACGATCGTCCCGGCGATCTTCGGGGCGGTGGTGATCGTGCTGTTCCTGGGCATCTCGATGCTGCCGGTCGACTTCGCCAGGCTGGTCGGCTCCCGGACGGCGGGCCGGCGACGCACCTCGCGCCTGGTCCTGCGGCTGGCCGATGCCTCGGCGACGGCGGGTCGCGGCGTGCGGACGGCGATCGACCTGCTGCGCGCGCGTCGCCCTAGCCTGCTCGGGGCGATCGCCTGGTGGGGGTTCGACATCGCGGTGCTGTGGGCGTGCTTCCACGCGTTCGGCGCCTCGCCGCCCAAGGGCGTGATCGTGATGTCCTACTTCGTCGGGATGCTCGGCAACACGCTGCCTCTCCCGGGCGGGATCGGCGGCGTGGACGGCGGGATGATCGGGGCGTTCACGGCGTTCGGCGTCGACGTCGAGCTCTCGATCGTCGCGGTCCTGGCCTACCGCGCGTTCGCCTTCTGGCTGCCCACGTTGCCCGGCGCGGTCGCCTACCTGCAGCTGCGGCGCACCGTGCACCGCTGGGGGGCCGAACCGCCCGGCGTCTTCCGGGGCGCATCGGAAGCCACGTCGTGATCGGCGCGGGCGACTATACTTTGTGAAGTGACCGACGAACGCATAGAGAACGTGATCATCGTGGGCGGCGGCCCGGCCGGCTACACGGCCGCGCTGTACACCGCTCGAGCGAACCTCGATCCGCTGGTCGTCGAGGGGTTCGCCTGGGGCGGGCTGCTCCAGCAGACCACCGACGTTGAGAACTACCCCGGCTTCCCCCAGGGGATCATGGGCCCGGAGATGATGCAGCACTTCCGCGACCAGGCCGAGCGCTTCGGGGCGCGCCTGGAGACCGATGACGTCACCCAGATCGAGGTCTCCCAGGAGGGCGGGCTGCACAAGGTGTGGACCGGCGATGAGGTGCACGTCACGCGGGCGTTGATCCTCGCCATGGGCGCGCAGCATCGCAAGCTGGGCGTGCCGGGCGAGGCCGAGCTCTCCGGCCGGGGCGTCAGCTACTGCGCGACCTGTGACGCGGCGTTCTTCCGTCAGGCCCCGACGCTGATCGTCGGCGGCGGCGACTCGGCCATGGAGGAGGCCATGTTCCTCTCCAAGTTCGCCTCAGGCGTGGCGATCGTCCATCGTCGCGACGAGTTCCGGGCCTCGAAGATCATGCTCGAGCGGGCCCGGGCGATCCCCAACATCGAGTGGATCACCCCGTACGAGGTGGAGGAGTTCTCGGGCGAGAACGGGTCGCTCACCGTGGCGCGGCTTCGCAACACGGTCGACGGCTCGACCCGCGAGCTGCCCGTGACCGGCGCGTTCATCGCCATCGGCCACGAGCCGCAGTCACAGCTGGTGGAGGGCCAGGTCGAGATCGATCCGGCCGGCTATGTGGTGACCAAGGGACGCTCGACGCTCACCGGGATCCCCGGCGTGTTCGCCGCGGGCGACCTCGTCGACCACACCTACCGGCAGGCGGTCACCGCCGCGGGCTCCGGCTGTCAGGCCGCGCTCGACGCCGAGTGGTACCTGCGCGATACGCCGTTTCCGCTCACGGACGCGGCCGGCGCGGCCGCGTCCGCTTAGACCCGCGCGCCCGTCAGTAGGGGCACGCATCCATCGGGGCGTAGTTGCCCGACGGCTGGGACTGGTTCATGCCCAGGGCAAAGTCCTGAGTCCAGGTCCCGGCGCCCGTGGCATAGCCCTTGACCGGGCGCGTGCTTATCCCCGTGCCCACGTTGCGGTAGGTCGGATTGAGGATGTTCTGGCAGTGGCCGGTACTGCCCATCCACGCCTTCACGACCGCGCGGGGGGTGGCGAAGCCGGTGGCGATGTTCTCGCCCGCCGAGCGCCACACGTACCCGGCCGCGCTGATCCGTCCGGCGAAGTTCGTGCCGTGGGTGAACTGATCGCTGAACACCATCGCGTTCGTCCAGCTCTGGGCCGAGCTGTGCAGCTGCGGCGAGGCCTGGAGCGGCGGTAGGTGACGCGCGGAGCGCTGCTGGTTGATCAGGCACAGGACGGCGGCGCGCAGGAGCCTCGGAGAGGCGTGTCCCACACGGGCATCGGCGCCGACGCATGCGCTGTCCGCGCCGGCATGACGATGCCGGCGGTGGTGCTTGTGGCTCGCGGGGGTGGCCGTGGCGGCCGGAACCAGCGCGAGCGCGGCGCTGGTGACGATGGTCAGAGCGGTGAGCAAGCTGCGGAGGGGGCGACGATGCCGATCGGCGGGGGCTGGTTGGAAACCATCGAGGGATTTCGGCATAGCCGAAGTAATCGGCAAGAATGCCGAACCCTTCACTAGGCCGACAGCTTAAATAGCCAATTCGTCCAGAGAACCGATGCGAAACTCGCATCAATTCTTTGTTTTTGCGCAGATTGCGGGGCTGCGGGTCGATCGAGCATGGGTCCCGCGGGCGCGTGGCTCAGCCCTCATAGCGGAAGAACCCCTCGCCGGTGAGGCGTCCCAGCCGCCCCGACATGGCGAGCGAGCGCAGCAGCGGGGCGGCCCGGTAGCGCTCCTCTCGCTGCTCCTCGTACAGGCCGTCGAGCACGGCCATGACGTGGTCGAGGCCGATCTCGTCGGCCCAGTGCAGAATCCCGCGCGGATAGTTGAGCCCGTGCACCATTCCGGCGTCGACATCGTCGGCGCTCCCCACCCCCTCGGTCAGGGCGAAGGCCGCCTCGTTGATGACCTGGCAGACGATTCGGCCCAGCACCAGCCCCGGCGCATCGGCGACCCACGCGGTGTGCTTGCCCAGCGTGGCGAAGAAGCGCTCGGCGGCCGCCGCCGCCGAGTCGGCCGAGTCCGGTCCGCGGGTCAGCTCGACCAGGCTGCACTCGTCGAAGGGCGGAAGGGCATGGAAGCCGACCGCGCCCCCGCCGGGATCGAGCGTGGCGAGCGAACCGGCGGTGCAGCAGATGGCCTGGGGTCCGCCCTGGAGCGGCGCCTCGAGCTCCTCGCCGAAGCTGACATCCAGGATCAGGAAGGGCGGCTCGCGGTCCTGGGCGTCGTCGGGTGCGACCACCTCCCAGCCGGCCGCGGATGCCGCGGGCGCCAGCGCGTGGGCCAGCGCGGACTGCCCGGCGATCACGATCAAGCCGTCGCCCCCCGCCGGACTCAGCGGCTCGGGGTCGGCGGGCCGGTGCTCCCCGCCCTCGGGGTACTCGTAGTAGCCACGCCCGGACTTTCGTCCCAGCCGCCCCGCGGCCACCGTCCGCACGCTGATCGGCGAGGGCCGCCAGCGGGGCTCGCCGAAGCTCTGCTCGTAGAACGAGCGGGACACGTCCAGGCCGACGTCGACGCCAACCAGGTCCATCAGCTCGAAGGGACCCATGCGAAAGCCTCCGGCCATCCGGCAGATCCGGTCGATCTCCTCGAGCGGGGCGACCCGCTCCTGCAGCAGCTTGAGTGCCTCCAAGGCGAACGGGCGGTTGCAGCGGTTGACCAGGAAGCCGGGTCCGTCGGCGGCGATGATCACGTGCTTGCCCATCGCCTCGCCGGTCGCCCGGGCGCGCCTGAGCGCATCCTCCGAGGACTGCTCGCCGGCCACCACCTCGAGCAGGCGCATCACCGCGGGCGGGTTGAAGAAGTGCATCCCGACGACGCGCTCGGGTCGCTTGACCGCGCTGGCGATCGCGGTGACCAGCAGCGAGGACGTGTTGCTGGCCAGCACGCATTCCTCGGTGACGATGTGCTCCGACAGCCGGGCGAACAGCTCCTGCTTGAGCTCGAGGCGCTCGGGCGAGGCCTCGATGATCAGCTCGGTGTCGGCGAGGTCCTTAAGCGCGGGCGCGCCGTGGAGTTGGGCGCTCGCCGTCTCGGCCTGCTCGGCGCTCAGGCGGCCTCGCTCGACGCCGCGCTCAAGCTGTGCCCTGATTCTCCCGATGCCCCGTTCGAGCGCCTCCGGGATCGGATCGTGGAGCAGCGTGCGCGCCCCCGACAGGCAGGCCAGCTGGGCGATGCCGGCACCCATCGTGCCGGCGCCGGCCACCCCGATCGTCCGGGCGGGGTCCTCGGCCGCGCTCACGCCGGAATGAGTGCGTTGACCCCGGTCAGCGCCCGCCCGATGATCAGCTTCTGGATCTGCGAGGTTCCCTCGTAGAGGGTGGTGACACGCGCGTCACGCAGGTAGCGCTCGACCGGGTAGTCGTCGACATAGCCCGAGCCGCCGTGCACCTGGATGGCCTGGTTGGCGCAGCGGACGGCCGCCTCGGTGGCGAACAGCTTGGCGATCGAGGTCTCGGTGGTGTTCGGCTTGCCGTGGTCCTTCAGATAGCCGGCGCGCCACACGAGCATGCGCGCGGCGTCGGTCTCGAGCGCCATGTCCGCGATCATCTCCTGGACGAGCTGGAAGCTCGCGATCTGACGGCCGAACTGCTGGCGTTCCTTCGAGTACTTGATCGAGGCGTCGAGGCAGCCCTGGCAGATGCCCACGCAACCGGCGGCGACGCTGTAGCGGCCTGAGTCGAGCGAGCTCATCGCGACCTTGAAGCCGTCGCCGATCTCGCCGAGCATGCCGTCCTCGGCCGCCTCGACGTCGTCGAGCGAGATCGCCGCGGTGTCCGAGCCGCGCAGCCCGAGCTTGTGGTGGACCTCCTGGGGCTGATAGCCGGGCTGGTCGGTCTCGACCAGGAAGCAGGCCAGGCCACGGTGGGCTTTCTCGGGGTCGGTCTGGGCGAACACCAGCGCGAGCTTGGCGTGGTTGCCCATCGAGATGAACATCTTCGCGCCGTTGATCACCCAACCCGAGTCGGTGCGCCGGGCTCGCGTGCGCTGGTTGGCGGCGTCGGATCCGGTGTCGGGCTCGGTCAGCGCGAAGCAGCCGAGCCACTCGCCCGAGCAGAGCTTCGGCAGGTAGCGCTGCTTCTGCTCTTCGGTGCCCCAGCGCAGCAGCGCCGAGCAGACCAGCGAGGTCTGCACCGACACCACGGTGCGCATCGCCGAGTCGCCCCGGCCGATCTGCTCGACGATCAGACCGTAGGTCAGGTAGTCGAGACCGGCGCCTCCGTACTGCTGCGGAACGATCGCGCCGAGGTACCCCTGGGCGGCGATCTTGGCCACCAGCTCGAGGTCGAAGTGCTCGTTGCGATCGTTCTCCCGCGCGCGCTCGACGATCTCGTTGTCGGTGAAGGCGCGAGCGGTCTCGCGCACCAGGCGCTGCTCGTCGGTCAGCTCGAAGTCCATGCGCCGGGACGCTACCGGACCGGCCCCCGCCGCGTGGCGGCGGGGGCCGGCAGGTGCGAGGAACGCTGCGGGGGCCTAGGAGGCGGGAGGCAGCGTCGACGGATTCGTGGCCGGCGAGACCTGGATCGTCACCGGCGCCGAAGCGCCACCGACGTTGCCGCGGTCGCCGACGATGCGGGCGCGGAACTGGTAGGTCCCGGCCTTGCCGAACGTCCAGCCGAACTGGAACGTCGAGGCGTTGGTCACCACGCGGATCTCCTCGTTGTGCCAGTCACCATCGGCACCGAGGCGCTGCAGGTAGATCACGTGACCCGCCTTGTCCGGCAATACCGTGCCGGTGAAGGTCACATGACCACCGACCTCCGAGGTGGTCGAGCTCGGCGTCATCGTGAGCACGTCCTGGACGCCCTCGAACAGCACCGCGCTGTGACGGTGCGGAGCCAAGGTGGTTCGCACCTGGTACTCGGTGTTGTAGCCCGGCGTCTGCGGTGCGAACGTGTAACTTCCGCCCGCGCCGGTCGTGGTGTCAGCGACCGGCGTGAACTGGGCCTGATAGGCGTCACGCGCCCACAGGGTCACCGGGGTGTTCGAGGCCGCATTCGCGACCACGCCCGAGATCGTCACGGTCTGACCGTAGGAGATCAGCTGATCCGAGCTGTTGATGGTGAACCCGGGGATCTGCTTCTGCTGAACGGCGACCGTGACCGGGTTCGCCGCACCGCTGATGTTGCGGGCATCGGACGGGAAGAGAACGCGCACCGTGTGGTCGCCGGCGAACCGCCAGCGGTAGGTGATCGCGTAGTTCGAGCCTCCGTCGAGGCGGCCGCTCTTCAGCCCGCGCCAATCGCCGGACGGCGTCTCCTCCTGAAGGACGACCCGCTCGCCGGCGTGATTCGGCTCAACGTGCCCGGTGAACACCACCGGCTGGCCGGTGACCGCGGTCGACGTGCTGGCGCTCAAGCTGACCAGCGCGGCGACCCGCTCGAACACCGTGCGGCTGTGGATCTGGTGGATCCCCGCCTCGCGCACGAACCAGCTGCGGTTGGTCAGCACGACGTCCTCGGCCCGAGTGAACTCGTAGAAGCCGTGAGTGTCGGTCTGTGTCTGCCCGACCTTCGTGTAACCCGCACCTGAACCCGCGAGGTGGTGGTACAGAATGATGGTCTGCCCGCCCACGGGGGCGACATTGAGGTGACCGTAAATGAACACCCCCTCGCCGGCGTCGATGGGGTTTGGTATGGCATTGATGGTCAAGCCACGGTTGTGACTCGGCGCGGCGGTGACGACGCTCGGTACAGCGACAGCAACGAGGGTGGTCACCACCATCGCAAGCACGGCAAGGCGTGGGCGCATCAGCGCTCCTTTCCAAGCGTGGAGTGTGTGGTGCCGCCGCTGGGTTCCCGGCTCCCTACCAGGCGGTGGCGATGAACGTCTGAGAAAACACAGCACCCCGGGCGAAGTTGCGCTGATACGCCACTAGACTCAAGCGGAGTGGACGCGTTTACCCTCGTGGTGGTCGTTGGGCTCGGAGCGCTGGTTCTGGTGTTCTGGTTGCTGGGCCGCTACTACCCGGGGTCGGGTCTCGAGCAGCTGGGGCTGCAGTCGGCACGCCAGCTGGCCGAGCGGCGCGAGGAGCTCGAGGCCGAGGATCTCGATCAGATGCTCCGCGCGCACAACGAGCGCAAGCGGGCGCGGGGTGAGCCTGAGGTCAGTGCCGAGGACGTCGAGGCCGGGTTGCTCCGTGAGCGCTCCGAGGCGCACCGGCGGCGTTGGCCCGCTGCCTGATCATCGGGTGTGGCTGCCGGGGCCGCTCGCTGGCGCGGGAGTTGCGTGCGCTGGGTCACGCGGTGCGCGGGACCACGCGTGACCCGGGGCGCCTCGCCGAGATCGAGGGTTCCGGGGCGGAGGCGGTGGTCGGGGACCCGAATGTGGTCGCGACGCTAGCGCGCTCGTTCGAGCATGTGAGCGTGGCGTGCATCTTCCTCGGCTCCGCGACCGGCGATCCCGGGCAGCTCGCGGCGCTGCACGGCACTCGCCTGGACATGCTCCTGACGCGGATGGTCGATACGACCGTGCGTGGCGTGGTCTACGAGGCCGCGGGATCGGTTGACGCCGCATTGCTCGAGGCCGGTGCCGCACTGGTGCGAGCACGCTGTGAGGACGCGCGGATCCCTTATGGATTGCTGCGCTCGGACCCGGAGAACCCCGGTGCGTGGACGGCCGCGGCAGTGGGCACGATCAGCCGTACGCTCGATGGCGACCCGGTTAGGCCGCGATAAACTGAAACTGAAAATAGATAAAAGGTGCTCGGAATTCGGAGGACGAGTTGGCTGAGTATGCGAACGACGTATTGGTCGAGCCCGAGTGGCTCGAACAGCACCTGAACGACGACGCGATTCGGATCGTCGAGGTGGACGAGAACCCCGGCCTGTACAAGGACGCTCACATACCGGGCGCGATCGGGTTTGACTGGCGTCTGGATCTGCAGGATCAGGTCAAACGCGACTTTCTCGGCCCGGAGGACTTTGGCGCTCTGCTCGGCAGCCGCGGTATCTCGAACCAGCACCAGGTGATCCTCTACGGGGACCGCAACAACTGGTTCGCCGCGTACACCTACTGGTACCTGAAGTACTACGGGCACGACAACGTCAAGCTGCTCAACGGGCCCCGCGAGCGCTGGATCGCCGAGGGCCGGCCGACCACCACCGATCTGCCGAGCTACGCGGCGGCGACGTTCACCGCGAACGCGGGCGATGACACGATCCGCGCCAAGCGCGACGAGGTCCTGGGCGCGCTGCACGACCACCACCAGCTGGTCGACGTGCGCTCGCCGCAGGAGTACTCAGGCGAGCTGATCGCGATGCCGGGCTACGAGAGCGAGGGCGCGCAGCGCGCCGGACACATCCCGGGCGCCAAGTCGATCCCGTGGGCCCAGGCGGTCAAGGAGGACGGGACGTTCAAGTCAGCCGACGAGCTCCGTGACCTGTATGGCGGCAAGGGCGTTCTCTCCGGCGGTCCGATCATCGCCTACTGCCGCATCGGGGAACGCTCCGCGCACACGTGGTTCGTGCTGCACGAGCTGCTCGGCGAGCAGGACGTGAAGAACTACGACGGGTCGTGGACCGAGTGGGGCAACCTGGTCAACGTCCCGATCGAGAGGGGCTGACCCGGCTGCCGGCTTCGGGGTCGCCCAGCAGCGGCCCGATCCGGTCGAACAGGTCGGCCAGGATCCGGGCCGTGGCTCCCCAGATGAGGTTCTCCCCGACCACATAGGTGTCGGTCCGGATCGGGACGCCGCGCCGGACCAGGCGCCGGCGCGCGTAGCCGGCCAGGAGCGCGTCCAACGGCAGCTCCAGCACCTCGGCCACCTCGTTCGCGCTGGGCGTCCAGGTCCGCCCGGCGTCGATCAGCCCGACGAACGGGTAGACCGCGTATCCGGTGGCGATCGTCGGCGTCGGCTGGAGAGCTCCGACGATCTCGACCGCGTCGCGCGGCAGCCCGATCTCCTCCTGGGCTTCGCGCAGGGCGGTCGCGGTCAGGTCCGGCTCGCCCTCGTCGTAGCGGCCGCCGGGGAACGAGATCTCGCCCGGATGCCGGCGCAGGTCGTCGTGGCGGCGGGTGAACACGGCATGCAGGCGCCCCCGATCCACATAGAGCGGCACGAGCACGGCGGCGTTCGTCGCTCCGCGGACCTCGAGCGCCGTCGCGTCCTCCGGCGCAAGGAGCACGCGGCGCAGACCGTCCTGCAGGCGGTGGTTTCCCGACGCCATCGGCGGACTATATTCGCGTGTCGTGCGGGCTCTGATCGTGGTCGACGTGCAGAACGACTTCTGCCCCGGCGGCGCACTGGCGGTGCCGGACGGGGATGCCGTGGTCGAGCCGATCAACCGGCTCGCGTCGCAGTCGCCTTTCGTCGTCGCGACCCGTGACTGGCATCCGCCTGATCACGGCTCATTCGCCTCGCAAGGTGGCCCGTGGCCGCGGCACTGCGTGGCGGGCACGCCGGGGGCGGAGCTGCACGCCGGGATTGACCGCGGGCGGGTCGACGTGGTCGTCGACAAGGGCCAGGCGCCCGACCGGGAGGGCTACTCGGGGTTCGAGGGCACAGAGCTTAAGCGGCTGCTCCGCTCGCGGGGGGTCGACGCGGTGGATCTCGCCGGGCTCGCGCTCGACTACTGCGTGAAGGCGACCGCGCTGGATGCTCGGCGGGCCGGACTGGCGGTGACCGTGCATCGCGGCGCGACCCGCGCGGTCGAGGTCCAGCCGGGCGACGGCGAGCGCGCGGTGGAGGAGCTCCGCGCGGCCGGGGTCGAGGTCGTCGACTAGGAGCGGGTCCACGAGCCCCGCGCCGGGGCGGGCCGTCCGACCTGGATTGACTACGCGGCCGCGACGGGCTGGACGAGCTCGACCCGCTCGTCGAAGTGGACCTCGCCGTCCAGCGTCCGGTGCACCGGGCACTTGGCGGCGATGATCCGCAGCTTCTCGACCTGCTCCTCGGTGCAGTCGCTGGGTAGCCGCAGCGTGAGCTTGAAGTTGGTCAGGCAGCCGCGGTCGGCCGCGGTGTACTCGCACTGGACCTCGATCGGGCCGATGTTCCAGCCCTTGCGCTTGGCGTACATCTCCATCGTGACCGCGGTGCAGGAGGCCAGGCTGGCGGCGAGCAGCTCCTGCGGGCTCGGCCCGTCGTCGTCGCCTCCGTGCTCGCTTGGCTCGTCAGCGGTGAGCTGGTGCTGACGGATGTCGATGCGATGGGTGAATGCATTCCGTGCGGTGCGGCGCGCGATGGCCTTCATCTGCGGTGGTCCTCGTCGGTCGAAGTGGCTGTGGATTCATCGTAGCGGCGGTTTCGCCGTCTGGATCGAGGTGGCCCTGGTCAATCGTCAAGCGGGTTGAAGAGCAGACCGGTGGGCACCTTCGGAAAGAAATACGTGGACTTGGGGGGCATGCTTTCGCCGGCCGCGGCGACCGCGCGGACCTCCTCGATCGGGGTGGGCGCCAGGAAGAAGGCGGCGTCGCGGGCGCCGCTCTCGACGAGCGAGAGTGCGTGCTCGAAGTCACGCGCGTAGTCGAGGCCCGCCATGTGGTCGATGTCGTCGTCGGTCATGTTCAAGGCCCCTTTCAGGATCAGGGCCTCGAGCACGGCGGTGTCGAGCCGGCGGTAGGGCTCGGCGTGGTCGGCCAGGGCGCGGTCGGCGATCGCCTGGTCCTTCAGGGTGAGCATGATCGGCTGACGGAAGTGGGCGTCGATGTAACCCATGCGGACGGGCTGGCCATAGGCGGGGGCGAGCTCTTGGGTGCTGCCGAGCCGCGCGACTTCGAAGTTCTCTCGGAGCGCGTCGGCCAGCGTCTCGTGCTGGTCGGGACGGAGGTCCCGGAGCAAGCGGTGGGTGGGGAAGACCGTGAGGCCGGGGTCCTCGAGCGCCACCAGGCACATCAGCACATAGCGGTGGGGTCCCTCGCCGCCGACCTCCTCGGCATACACGCGCGCGGTCTCGTAGCGGTGGTGCCCGTCGGCGATGAGCAGCTCGGCGGACTGGGTGGCGCTCGTGATCTGGGCGAGCTGACCAGGATCGGTGATCCGCCAGAGGCGGTTGACCGTCCCGTCCTCGTCGGTGGCCTGGCCCCATGGGTCGGTCTGGGTGGCGCGCTGCACCGCCTCCGTGGCCGCCTGGTTCGGGTCGTCGAACAGCGAGAAGATCGGGGAGAGGTTGGCCCGGGTGGCGCGGGTGAGGTTCAACCGATCCTGTTTCGGGCCGGGATGCGTTCGCTCGTGCGGGCGGATCCGTCCCGGCCCGTATTCCTCCACGCGCACGCGCGCGAGGAAACCGCGTCTTTGCCGGAGGGTGCCGTCGGGGCCGGTGAAGTCCTGCTCGAGGACCCAGAGGGCGGGTTGCTCGTCGCGGACGATCACGCCCTGCGCCCGCCAGTCTCGGAGCTGCTCGGCCGCCGCGTCGTACGGTCGGTCTCCGACGGGCAGGTCGATGCGCACGACGTTGTACGGCGATCTGGACTCGAGCTCCGTCCGCTGCTCGGGGCCGATCACGTCGTACGGCGGCGCGATGACCGACTGCAGGCCTCCGGTTCGGTCCAGGTCGTAGTGGAGCGCGCGCAGGGCTTCGACGTCGGCCATCCCGCCGCCGGAGGCTACTCGACGGGCGCGACGGACGGTGCCGGGTCGCGGTGGGCGGTGGCGGCCGGGTGGCGGCCGGGTGGGCGGTCGGGCGCGAGCGGCCGGGCGCTCTACACTCCGGCACCAGCGTCGGGGCGTAGCGCAGCCTGGTTAGCGCGCAAGCTTTGGGTGCTTGAGGTCCCCGGTTCGAATCCGGGCGCCCCGATGTTTCTTCGCTTTGGTCCCGGTGGGCAGCCCGCGCAGCAGCCGCGCGAAGATGCCCTTGAGCGTGTCCTTGCCATAGGCGTGCGACCCGTCGTACATGGTCAGCACGGCGACCGACACCCTCGCGCAGCCGCGGACGAGCAGCACCACCTGATGATCGAGCAGGCCGGTGCCGTATCCCCAGCCGCCCTTGAAGTAGAGCTTCCAGCCCTTGGGCGCGACCTCGCCGATCCCCCAGCGTTGCGAGGGCACGATCCCGGCCAGCAGCGACATCGCATAGGCGCGGTGGCGGGCCGGGATGTAGCTGTCGATGTGCAGGAAGAACCGCGTCTGATCGGCCGCCGTGATCTCGGTCTCGCCCCAGATCGGCGAGGTGGAGAAATGGGTCATGCCCACGCGGTGGGCCAGCGCCTGGAGCGCCGACTGCCCCACGGTGTCGAAGACGATCTGGGCGTCGTCGTTGTCGGACTCGGTGATCATCGGGGTGAGGAGTTGGCGGTCGTGGGGGTTCAGGGCGCGGTTTCGCGCCCACGGCTCGTTCAGGTAGGCGACCATCAGCATGGCCTTGACCACGCTGGCCGACCACTCGTCGTGGTCGGGCCGGTAGCCATAGAACCTGGTGTCCGTGCGGACGGCGAAGGCGACGTCGCCGGTGCGGGTGTCGGTGTAACCGATGGCCGCGAGCATGTGCGGGTGCCACACCGCGTCAAGCGGCTTACCGACGCCGGGGACCAGGCATGGCTCAGCGATTGCCCTCGCCCCTGCGTTCGCCGGCGCGACGGCGAGGCAGGCGAGTCCCGCCGCGAGGAGAGGGGCAATGCGCCGGCTCCGAGGCATCTCGGGCATTGTTCCGCCTAAGGCGGACACGGCGGGGCAGCTCGCTGACGCACCACCGACGCCGAGCACTCGAGCTCTTGTGACGAGACGTGCGACTACTGTTCTCGGGCGTAGCCCCCGTAGCTCAGCTGGATAGAGCGACGGCCTTCTAAGCCGTGGGTCGCAGGTTCGAGTCCTGCCGGGGGCGTTGTAGGAAAGCGCTGCAAATAGGGCCATTCTGGTGGTGTCTGACCCGCTCGGTTAGAGGCCATCGGCGAGCGGGCAACCGTTCCGGGCAACCATTGCAGACTCGGCCAGTGTGAATTGGCGTGGCCAGGCCGCGGGTTGCTCTCTCTCCGGTCTCCCGGGACTGCCTCTATTAGGCCCAGGCGGCAGGCACGAGAACGTGCGTTTGGCGAATCTCAGGTGCGAGCCTATCGGCGGCGCGGGACCTGCATCCATCGCGTGAGAGGTATCGGCGCCGGCCAGCCTCGCCAGCGTGGCTCCTGCTCGGATGGCTCAGCGGGAGTCGGGCTGTGCCTCGCGCAGACACCGCGGTGCGGCTCCTCTGGGTCAGCGGGCCACGACTTCTGGTGTTCGGTCGGCCCAGGGCATCGCTTGCTCTAGCTGGGCCGCGACGCTGAGTAGCAGGTCCTCGCGGAGGGTCTGTGCTGTGAGCATCACGCCGATGGGAAGCCCGTCGCTGCCGACGCCGAGCGGGAGGCTGATCGAGGGCTGCCCCGTGGTGTTGGCGATCGGGGTGAACGGGATCAGCTCGAACGCGTCATCGATCCAGGCCTCGGCCGTTGAGTATTTGGGGTCGTTCTGTGGCGGGTAGCCCACGTCAGGTGGGCCGGCCGGGCTGGTGGGGCAGATGAACAGGTCGTACTGGTCCAGAAACGCTCCCCAGGCACGGCTGGCGCCGTTCTGGATCGCAAACGCCCTCCAGACGTCGGCCGCGGTTAGCTCCAGTCCACGACGAATGCAGGCCAGCGACGCGGCCTCCACCGTGTCCTCGCTCGCTTCGCGACCAACCAGAGCGCCAAAAGCTGTGGCTTGTATGGCCAGCACCCAGGGCCACAGAACCAGGTGGGCGGCGCGGAACCCTTCCGGATCGACCGGAGGGCTCGCAGGTTCGACGGTGTGTCCGCGCTCCTCGAGCTGGCGGCCGACTGCTTCCACCGCCGCTCGGGTCTCAGGGTTGGTGCCCCGGCCCCAGTAGGCCTCGGTATGAATCGCGACGCGCAATCTTCCAGGATCAGCGTCAAGCGCTTCGAGGAACGGACGCGCGGGCGCCTCCACAAAGTAGCGATCGCCGGGGGCCGGGCCGCACACCGCATCCAGCAGCAGCGCGGCGTCCCGAACGGTGCGCACCAGCGCGAACTCGTGAGCGATGCCACCGGGCGCCTCCCCGATCAGCGGACCCACCGGAACGCGGCCCCGAGAGGGCTTCAGGCCGACCAGCCCGCACCACCCGGCGGGCAAGCGGATCGAGCCGCCCCCGTCGTTGGCATGCGCGGCCGGCAGCGCCCCGGATGCCACCAGCGCAGCCGAACCGCCGCTGGACCCGCCCGCGCTCCGATCAAGCGCCCACGGATTCCGAGTCGACCCGTTGACCACGGGCGAGGTATCCGGGCTGAACCTGAACTCCGACGTCGCCGTCCTGACCATACTAACCAGGCCCGCGCGGCGAAACCGGCCCGCCAGCTCTGCATCCACTGGGGCAATCAAACCCTCCAGCAGCCGGCTGCCCTCCTGGCAAGGACGCCCGGCCTCGAACAGCGTGTCCTTGACCGCGAACGGAACCCCGCCCAGCGCCCCATCGGCGCCCGGCGCGTCCTCAAACGGACCGTGGACCACCGCGTTCAGCCGCGGATTCACCTGCTCGATCGCCCGCAGCGCCGCCTCACGCACCTCCTCCGCACTGACCTCACCAGCCCTCCGCAGCCGGCTCAGCTCCGTCACATCACAGACGGCGTACTCCGCAACGTTCACGACTCGGCTCCCAGAGAGGCAATCCTAACCTCGCCGTCCGTCCAGGTGAACCCGAGCAGCTGTGGCCCGAACACGGGGCGCCGGTCGCGAACCTGGTCTGGTCGCGGCACGAGCATCTCGGCACGGTCGCGTTCGAACATCTCGCGCGGAAAACAGGAGCCGGCCCAGAGTGTGGCTTCGATTGAACGGAAGCACCAGGCGAGGGCCTCGAGTCAGACCGGTTCGGTGTTCAACGCCGAGGCCGGGTAGGAACACCCGTCGCCATCCGATGTGTTCGGCACGATCGTGTGGTGCCGAGGATTAGCGAGTTCTACGGGATCGTTATCGAGATGTACTGCCGACCACCCGCCACCGCATTT
>JAFAWR010000235.1 GCA_019241635.1 Solirubrobacterales bacterium | reverse complement strand
GATCAGCTCGTCGACCCGGCCGAGGACCTCGCTCGAGCGCAGGTGACCGAAGGCTCCGTAGCCGGCGAGGCGGTCGTAGGCGTACTGGACGATGACCTTGGAGCGACCGCCGCGGAGGATCTCGACCGCTCGCGTCCGGCCGACGGGCGGCGCCGCCGAGACGACGACCCGGACGATCGCGGCATCGAGATCGCCAGCGTCTTCGGCCGGGGAGGCAGCGGGCGGGGCGGGCGGCACCGCCACCGCCGGCGAGCACACGTCACAGCAGGCCACCGATGCCGGGACACCAACCCGGTCGCCGAAATGCGCCAACAGCGCCGCGCGCCGGCAACCCGACCCCTCGACGTAGCCCCACACGGCGCGGTACTGGCCCCAGCGAGCGCGCTCGGCGTCGCGCGCGGATCCGAGGCACCGGGCCAGCGCCCGGCCGTCCCATTCACCGACCACCAGCCCAGCGGCACGCCCCGCCGGAGCCGGCTGCGGCGCGATCAGACCGGCGCGGACCAGATGCCCGATGACCGCCCGGACCGTCTCCTCGTCGCCGTCCGGCCCCACGTCGGCGGCCAGCTCGCCCACGGCCACGTCATAGCGTCCGTCGAGGCCGGCCCAGCGCAGCCGCTCGGCCACCCGTTCGAACACGCCGGGATCCAGGCGCGAGCGCTGGATGAAGAACACATGGAGGCCCTTGTCGCGCTGCTCCGCGAACAGCAGGCAGCGCGCCGGAGCGCCATCGCGCCCGGCCCGGCCGGCCTCCTGGTAGTAGGCCTCGAGCGAGCCCGGCACGGTGGCGTGGGCGACCGTCCGCACGTCGGCCTTGTCGATTCCCATGCCGAACGCGTTGGTCGCGACGATCACCCGGGGCTCGCCGCTCATGAACCGCTCCTGGATCCGCGTCCGGACGCCTCGCTCCAGTCCGGCGTGGTAGACGAGCACCTCCTCGCCGAGCGCGCGACCCAGGAATCCCGCCACCTGCTCACTCGCCTTTCGCGTCCCGGCGTAGACGATCGCCGGCAACGCTCCTGGCTCGCTCAACGACGCCGCGAGCCTCCGGCGCTTGTCGACCGCGGTCGCGCACCGCACCACCGCAAAGCTCAGGTTCGGCCGGTCGAACCCGGTGGTCACCCGAAGCGGATCGCGCAGAGCCAACCGCCGGGCGATGTCGTCGGCCACCTCCGGCGTGGCGGTCGCGGTCAGCCCGATGGTCGCCCGCGCGCCGACCCGCCGGGCGGCGTCGGCGAGGAAGAAGTAGTCCGGGCGGAAGTCGTGGCCCCACTGTGAGATGCAGTGCGCCTCGTCAACCACGAACAGACCCACGCGAGCCTGGGACAGAACAGCGGCGAACCGCGGCGAAGCGAAACGCTCGGGCGCCACGTAGAGCAGCCGCACCTGACCGTCGGCCACGCGGGCCAGCGCGTCGGCATTCGCCGCGCCACCTCGCTGCGCGTTGACCAGCTCCACGCGGCCGGGGGCGACCCCCTGAAGCGCGGAAACCTGGTCCTGCATGAGCGAGACGAGCGGCGAGACCACCAGGGTCAGGTCGTCGCGCATCAGCGCCGGGAGCTGGTAGCAGAGCGACTTGCCCGACCCGGTGGGCATCACCACCAGCGCGTCGCGGTTTCTCAGCGCGGCGCCGACCGCCTCGGCCTGGCCGGGGCGGAAGTGCTCGAAGCCGAAGAGCTGGCGCAGTGCGTGGCCGGGATCCATCGGGCGCCCGACTGTAGCGGCGCCCCCGGACCCGTCCGGGCCTCCGATCGGCGGTGGTTCTACGCGCGAAGCAGCGGGAGCTCGAGCGCGTACTTCCCGCGATGATCCTCGGTACCGGCGAGCGGATAGTCGCCACTGAAGCACGCGTCGCAGTGCTCCTCGCGCGACACCCCGACCGCTTCATACACGCCGGAAAGCGACAGGTAGTGCAGCGAGTCGGCCCCGAGTTCCTCCGCGATCTCCGAAACCGTCCTTCCGTGGGCGATCATCTCCTCGCGGCTGGACATGTCGATCCCGTAGTGACAGGGGTGCTTGATCGGCGGCGCCGAGATCCGCAGGTGGATCTCCGCCGCGCCGGCGTCGCGCAGCATCTGGACGATCTGGCGGGTCGTGTTGCCGCGGACGATCGAGTCGTCGACGACGATCAGTCGCTTGCCGGCGACGACCTCGGGCAGCGGGTTGAACTTCAGGCGCAGTCCGTGGCGACGCAGCTCCTGGCCGGGCTGGATGAACGTACGGGCGACGTAGCGGTTCTTGATGAAACCGTCGTCCTGGGGCAGACCGGCCGCCCGGGCCAGCCCGCGTGCCGCGGGGTTCCCGGAATCCGGGACGGGGATCACGAGATCGGCCGAAACCGGAGCCTCGCGCCAGAGGATCTCGCCCATCCGCGCCCGCGCGACCTGCAAGACGGTTCCCGCCATCTTCGAGTCCGGCCGGGCGAAGTAGATGTACTCGAACACGCAGAAGGCGCGACGCTCGGCTCCGCCGACCATCCGTGTCTTCACTCCGCCCTCGGTCAAGGTGACGATCTCGCCCGGGAGCACCTCGCGCAGGTACTTGGCCCCGATCAGGTCAAACGCGCAGGACTCGCTGGCGACGCAGTAGGCGGCCTGCCCCGTCTCCGCGTCCTCGAGCATTCCGAGCACGAGCGGCCGCAGCCCGTACGGGTCCCGGAACGCGACCACCGTGTCCTCGGTCATCACGACTGTCGAAAACGCACCGCGCAGCCGCGGAAGCACCTCGGCCACGGCGTCCTCGACCCGCGAAGCTGGGTGCGTGGCCAGCAGCGCCGCGATGATCTCCGAATCCGAGGTCGAGCTGAACGCGACGTCGTCCTCGCGCAGCTCCGAGTGGAGTTCGACGGCGTTGATCAGGTTGCCATTGTGGGCCAGCGCCAGCGTGCGGCGGTCGTTGCGGACGATCGGCTGGGTGTTCTCCCAGTCCGAGGAGCCCGTGGTGGAGTAGCGGACGTGACCGATGGCCAGGTCGCCGACCAGTGTGCGGAGCTTGTGCTCGTCGAACACCTGCGCCACGAGCCCCTGGTCACGGATCGTCATGATGTCGCGCCCGCGAGGGGCAGACGCGATGCCCGCCGACTCCTGACCCCGGTGCTGCAACGCGAACAGGGCAAAGTAGGCGACACGGGCGACGTCGTGCCCCGGCGCGTAGATGCCGAAGACTCCGCACTCGTCGCGTGGTCCGTCTCGATGCTCGGTCACGAGAGGCGCCATGCCCAGCCAGTCGCCAAGGCTAGCAGCGGGCCTAGACCCATTCGGCCAGCCCGCCGTCCCGAGCCGCGCGCAGTTCGGAGACCCCGAGCTCGAGCAGCCCGTCGATGGTCAGCGAGTCGCCGCCGACCGTACCGATCACCACAAACCCGGCCAGGGCCTCCCGCGGACCCGACACGATGAACCCGCGGCC
Source organism: Solirubrobacterales bacterium (assembly GCA_019241635.1). Taxonomy (GTDB): domain Bacteria; phylum Actinomycetota; class Thermoleophilia; order Solirubrobacterales; family Solirubrobacteraceae; genus Palsa-465. The sequence goes on along the minus strand of JAFAWR010000235.1, from coordinate 5,422 downwards.
CGGCGCCTCGCCAAACGGATCGAGCCCGCCCGGCAACCGGACCGATGCGCCGATACCGCCCGCGACGGCGCACTCGGCCAGGGCGACGGCGACGCCGCCCTCGGCGATGTCGTGCGCACTCCGGAACGCCCCCGAGCGCACCCGCGCCCGCACCGCCTCGTGGACGACCCGGATTGCCCGGGCATCCGCGTCCGGCAGGTCCCCGACGGGCGCCTCGCCCCGAAGCTTCGACAGCTCTGAGCCCGCCGCAGCCGGGTCGAACGGCCCGACCAGCGCGATCGCGTCGCCGTCGCAAGCGAACCCGAGGCGCCCGGCGCGAGACGCGTGGGGCAGCTTGCCGACCATCCCGACCACCGGCGTGGGGAAGATCGGGCCGCTTGGCGCCTCGTTGTACAGGGACACATTCCCCCCCACGACCGGGATCCCGAGGGCCTCGCACGCCTCGGACAGGCCTTCCACCGCCTCGATCAGCTGCCAGGCCACGTGGGGCTTCTCCGGGTTGCCGAAGTTCAGGCAGTTGGTCAGCCCGAGCGGCTCGGCCCCGACGCAGGCCAGGTTGGCCGAGCATTCATAGACGGCCTCGGCGGCACCCCGGCGGGGATCGACCGCGACTCGCCGGCCGTTGCCGTCGATCGACACCGCGATCGCGGATCCGTCCGGCAGCATCAGCACGGCGGCGTCGGCCTCGTCGGGCCGGCGGATGGTGCGCGACTGGACGACCGGGTCGTATTGCTCGAACACCGGGCGGCGCGAGGCCAGGTTGGGCGAGCGGAGCAAAGCAAGCAGCACCTCCGCCGGGGACTCGCTCCCGCCCAGAACGGCAACCGGGGACCCGTACAGATCACTCGGAGCGGGCGCGGGCTCGAGGTCGTACAGCGGACAGTCGTCGACCAGCACGCTGACCGGAAGCTCGGCCACCGCGTTACCGCGATGCAGCACCTGCAGCGTGTCGCCCTGGGTGACGCAGCCAATCGTGGTCGCCAGGACCTCCCAGCGCTCGCACACGGCAAGCAGCTCGCCCACGCACTCGGGGCGGGCGACGCACAGCATGCGCTCCTGGGACTCGGAGACCATGATCTCGAACGGCTCCATGTCGGCTTCGCGGAGCGGGATCTGGCACAGGTCGAGGGTGAGGCCGACGCCGCCGCGGGCCGCCATCTCCGACGCCGCCGAGGTGAGTCCGGCCGCGCCGAGGTCCTGCAGCGAGACGAGCAGCTCGCGGTCGAGGAGCTCCAGGCAGCACTCGAGCAGCTTCTTCTCGGTGAACGGATCGCCGATCTGGACCGACGGGCGCTTGGCCTCGTCGCCCTCGCCGAGCTCGGCGCTGGCCAGGACCGAGGCGCCACCGATCCCGTCGCGGCCGGTCAACGCGCCGAGCAGCACGACCACATTGCCAACCCCCGCCGCCGCACTGCGGATCAGCCGCTCGTGGGGCGCCAGCCCCAGGCACATCGCGTTGATGAGGCAATTGGCCTCGTAGCTCGACTCGAAGTAGATCTCCCCGCCCACCGTGGGCACCCCGATCGAGTTCCCGTAAAAGCCAATCCCGGCCACCGCTCGCTCAAGCAGGTACCGCGAGCGACTAGACGCTGCAGGCTCGCCGAAGCGCAGCGAGTCGAGCACCGCGATCGGCCGGGCACCGACCGCGAACACGTCGCGGAGAATTCCGCCGACCCCGGTCGCCGCGCCCTGGAACGGCTCCACCGCACTCGGATGGTTGTGCGACTCGACCTTGAAGGCCACCGCCAGCCCGCCGCCGACGTCGACCGCCCCGGCGTTCTCGCCCGGACCGAGGAGCAGATGGGGCCCCTCGGTGGGCAGCCGGCGCAGCAGCCGGCGCGAGTGCTTGTAGCCGCAGTGCTCCGACCACATGAGCGACAGCATGGCCAGCTCCACGTCGCCCGGGGGCCGGCCGAGTCGGTCGAGGATCCGGGCGTACTCGTCGTCCGTCAGCCCAAGCTGACGGTGGCGGGCGTCAAGCGAGGACGTGCTGCTCGACATGCGCTCGCATCGACTCGAAGATCGTCAGCCCGTCGACCGACCCGCCCAGGGGGTCGACCGCGTGCTCGGGGTGAGGCATGAGCCCGAACACGTTTCCGGCCTCGTTGCAGACCCCGGCGATGTCGCGCAGCGACCCGTTGGGGTTGTGCCCCGGGGCATATCTCAAAAGCACCTGGCCGGCGGCCTCGAGCCGGTCGAGCTCGGCCTCGGGGGCGTAGAACCGGCCGGTGGTGTGCTTGACCGGGATCGAGAGGCGGCCCTCGGACGGCCCGGCGTTCGTGAATGCGGTGTCCCCCCGCACCACCTCCAGTTCGACCTGGCGGAAGACGAACTTCAAGGACAGATTGACCAGCAGCGCGCCCGGGAGCAGTCCGGCCTCGCACAGCACCTGGAAGCCGTTACAGATCCCGAGCACGAGGCCCCCGTCACGGGCGAACTCCTCGACCTGGGCCATCACCGGGGCAAACCGCGCGATCGCCCCCGCCCGGAGGTAATCGCCATAGGAGAAGCCGCCGGGCACGATCACCGCGTCCACGCCCTGGAGATCGTGGTCGGCGTGCCAGAGGAGCACGGCGTCCCCTACCCGGGACGCCGCCGCCAACGCATCGACCTCGTCGCAGGAGCCGGGGAAGCGGACGATCCCGAACCTCATCGGGTGGTCTCCGCGACCTCCGGGGCCTCCTCGATCTCCCAGTCTTCGATGAGCGGATTCGTGAGCAGGCGATCGCACATCTCGGGCAGCCGCGCCGGGTCGTCGACATCGAGCTCGATCAGCCGCCCGACGTGCACATTGCGCACACCGGCGAACCCGAGCGCCGGCAGCGCGCGCTCTACCGCCTGGCCCTGCGGGTCGAGGATCCCCGCCTTGGGCCGGACGAGGACCCGGGCCCTCATCGGGTTCGCTTCAGCCAGTCGTCGAACGGCTCGCCGGTCACACGCTCGTACGCCTCGACGTACTTCTCGCGCGTGCGCGCGACCACCTCTTCCGGGATCTCCGGCGCGGGCGGGTTGCGGTCCCAGCCCGTCGAGGACGCCCAGTCGCGCACGAATTGCTTGTCGAAGCTCGGCTGCCCGCGGCCCGGCTCGTACTGGTCGGCGGGCCAGAAGCGCGAGGAGTCGGGCGTGCACACCTCGTCGCCGAGGGTCAGCCGGCCATCGGCGTCCAGGCCGAACTCGAACTTCGTGTCGGCCAGGATGATCCCTCGCTCGCGGGCGTGGTCAGCGGCTGCCTGATACACGGCGATCGACACGTCGCGGAGGCGCTCGGCGAGCTCTCGGTCGCCGACCAGGGACACCGTGCCCTCGAAGTCGATCGCCTCGTCGTGACCGACTTCGGCCTTGGTCGACGGGGTGTAGATGGGCTCCGGGAGCTGGTCGGACTCGCGCAGACCCGACGGCAGCTCGATACCCGAGACCGTCCCGGTCCGCTGGTAGTCCTTCCACCCCGATCCCGTGATGTAGCCACGCACCACACACTCGACCGGGAGCATGTCGAGCTTGCGGACGAGCATTCCGCGACCGCGGACCTCCTCGGGCACGTCGTCGCTCACCGAGAGCATGTGATTGGGGACGATCTCCGCCGTGCGCTCGAACCAGAATGCGCTGAGACCGGTCAAGACGGCACCCTTGTCCGGGATCGGCGTTGGATGCACGACGTCGTAGGTCGAGATCCGGTCCGAGGCGACGATCAGCAGCGTGCGATCGCGCCCCTCGTAGATCTCGCGTACCTTGCCCGAAGCGATCAGGGGCAGGTCGGCGAGGGCGCTCACTGGGCCGATCCTAGCAATGGCCACGGCGGCGACGCCGGGCGCAATCTAGCTCTTTGCGGCTAATAGGCTGGCCGCGCACGGGGTGGTCGTGCCGGGCATGAAGATCGTGTCGATCAGATACACCTGGTAGGCGTTCGGGGGCGCCACGAAGTCCTCGAGGCTGCCGCCGGCATTGTCCGAGAACTGGCCGTCGGGCCCAGCGTCGTCGATCTCCTGGGGGGTTCCCGCGGTCAGCGGCGACCCGAACACCTCGCTGGTCGAGCTGGTCGAGGTGACCGTGATCTCCGCATCGAACGTGCCGCCGCCGTCGTCGTTGCACACCAGGTTGACCGTGAACGGCCCGAAGCTGGCCATCTCGACGGTCTGCCCGCCGCCGGCGGTGACCAGGCCGCTGCGGACGTCGCCCGACGAGCCGCCGGTCGAACCGGACTCGAAGAAGCTCGCCGGATGGCCGCCCAGCTCCTGGGCGTCCTTCGCCCTCGGCACCTGGCCCACCGAGCCCAGCTTGATCTGCCGGCCGGTGATCGTGTCGTTGCGCAGCCGGTCGCCCGACAGGGAGCGCTTGGCGATCAGAGAGTCGCCGCTCACCAGCCGGCTGGCCGCCACTGCGGTCCCGCCGCTGGCCACGACCAGCGCGAGCAGCGCAACCACCATTGCCGCCGACGGCCTCCGTTGCCTTGCCTGGCCCATCCTCGCGCTCCCTCCATCGGCGGACCTCCCAGTGAGACCCGTGTGGGCGGACGCTACCGCAGGATGAGCGTCCGCCCGTTAAGAATTGGGGGGGCCGGTCTACGGTGCCGTGGCGGCGGCAGGCGCGCAGATCGCGTAGACGGTCCCGGTGGCTGAACTGGCGCCGCCGGTTTCCTCCTCGTAGAGGACCGACCACCCGGTCTTGCCGGCCGGGAAGCTGCCCAAGAAGAAGCCGTTCACGGTGTCGTCGATGCTGCCGCCTCCCCCGGTCACATCGGTACCGGCCGGGCAGGGCGCGGTGCCCGTGGTCGCGGTGCCATCGCCGGGCACGGTGAACGTCGTCGTCACGTAGGTGAGCTTGGCGATCGGCGCGGAGGCAGCGCTCGTCGCGTTGACCGCGGTCGTCGCGCTGTCCGCGGTGGCCGCGTGCGCGGCGCGCGGAACCGTGCCGAGCGAGCCCAGCTTGATCTTGCTCCCGGCGACCGAACGGTTCCTGAGCCGGTTGCCCGACAGCGAGTTCTTCTTGATCAGCGAGTCGCCGCTGACCAGCTGGCTCGCCGCCACCGCGGTCCCGCCGCTGGCCACGATCAGCGCGACAAGCGCGACCACCATTGCCGCGGATGGCCTACGACGCACGCGCACGAGATGCCCCATGAGCCTCTCTCCTCCTGTTGTCTTTGAACCGGTGCACCCCCTGTGAGCGCAGCCTAACCCGTTCAGAGCGCCGGCAGGACGGGGCTCCCGAGCGTTACCGCGATCCCCCGCCGCGCGCCCAGCGCGGCGAGGACCAGCGCGGTATCGGCGATGGCCACCCCGGTGAGATGCTCGGTGCGCGCCTCGAAGTCGTGCACGATCGCGGCCAGCGCCGCGGCAAAGCGCTCACGGTCCGAGCCCGCGATCGCCTCGATTGCCTCCGCCGTCCGCCCGAACGCCTCGTTGCCGGCGCTCATCGTCTCGGCGCA
>JAFAWR010000215.1 GCA_019241635.1 Solirubrobacterales bacterium | reverse complement strand
CACCACGGCGGGCTACGGCGTCGGGCGCTGGGGCGGCGAGCGCTTGCTGGTCGGGCTCGGCGCCCGGCTGCGCCAGAGCCCTCAGCGTGTAACCCAGCTGCGCCAGGCGTTCGCCGCGCACGGTGGCGTGTGGCTGCTCGTCGGTCGTTTCTTCACCGGCGGGCGCAACATCATGGGTCTCCTCGCCGGATCGAGCGGCATGGCCATCAGCCGCTTCTTGCCCATCAGCGCCGCGGCCGCGCTGGTCTGGACCCTGGTCAACGCGCTCGAGTACTACTGGTTCGGCCACGCTCTGCTCGCCGCGGGCACATGGCTCAAGGTCCTCCTGGTCTGCGCCGGCCTGGCCTGGATGGTGCTCTCGTTCGGCCTGCTCCGACGGCGCGCGCTGCGCCATCTTCAGGCCGCCGCGGCGACCGGCGAGCCCCGCTAGCGCTGATTCGCCGTTTGCATAACCCGTCGCGGAGAGGTCAGACCGCCGGGGCGGGCTGGGCCTCGGGCACGAGCGGCTTGACCGTCCGGGGAAGCCCGAACGTGCGCAGGGCGATCAGGGTCATCGCCACCGGGACGGTCGCGGGCCACATCGCGTGGGCGGGCGCGAGCAGCATGCACATGGCGGCCAGGATCGTCACGAGCGCGGCGGCGGATCGCTGTCCCTGCTGACCGGCGACGAAGCCGCCGAGGGCGGCGGAGAGCACGAGGTCCGGATAGTCGAGGGCAACCCGGCCGAGGCGGGCCTGGTCGAACATGGGACCGGGCACGTGGGCGGCGGCCCGAGCGAACACGAGGGCGGACGATTTCCCGGCGCCCATGGCCAGAAGGGCGACGTCGAGCGCGCACATGCAGGCGAAGCCGACCAGGACCCAGCGGCCGGGGATCAGGCGAGCCAGCGCGGCACCGAGGGCGAGCGCCCCGAGCGCGGTGAGCACGGTGGCGGACAACTCGCGGCTAGGCCCGCCGGCGAACGTCACCAGCGCGCCCGCCGCGATCAGCAAGACAAGTGGCGCGGCCCGTGGGCCCCGGACCACGCCGAGCGCGGCCACGATCGCCAGCGGCGGCGTAACCATCACGCCGAGCACGAGCAGGCCCAGCGCGAACGAGTACGCGCCCAGGGGGGCGAAGGTGCCGATCACGATGGCGCCGGGCAGGACGGCGGCCCAGGCGGGCGAGCGCAGCCGGCGCAGCGACCCGAGCGCGTTGCCCCGAGGCAGGGCCACGAGGGCTCCTTGAAGCAGCGCCGGTGCGACCGCGGCACCAACGCCGGCCGCAGTCATTCGGCGCGAGGAGCCCCGCCGGGACGAGACTGCATTGCAGTACGGGCTCGCCGGTTGGTGTGGACGGCGGGGCGGAACCCGGTTCGCGAGAAGGCCATTGCACGGGTGCACTTCCCCGGCGGCCGCTAACACAAACCTAACGTAGCGTTAACGGTCGCAATAATGACCGGAACCTCCCTAGCCCGACCTCGGGGAGTGCCCCGGCGGCTTTGGACCGGGCTCCCCGAGGGAGTGGCCGGTGGCGCGCGACCGGACCACCCGCCACCGGGACGAGCAGCCCGGTCCCGCGCACCGGTGTGCGTCAAGCCGCGGTGGGCCGGTAGACGAGGCTGACCACCCCGGTCTCGAACGACTTGGACTCCGCGAGCGTGAGTCCCAGGCGTCCGTCGTATCCGTCGAACAGCCGGGCCCCGGAACCGACCACCACCGGGAAAACGATCAGCCGGAGCTCGTCGAGCAGACCGTCGCGCAGCAGTGAGCGGATCAGCGTGCCGCTGCCGCTGATGTTGATGTTCTTGCCCTCCTGCTCCTTGAGACGGCGCAGCTCCGCGGCGAGATCGCCGCCGATCAGGGTCGAGTTCTGCCACGTCGCCTCCTTCAGCGTCGTGGACGCGACCAGCTTGGGGGTGCTGTTCATGACGTCCGCCATCCCTCCGCTCTGGCTCGCGAAGGAGGCGGCGAACGTCTCGTAGGTCTTGCGGCCGAGCAGCATCGTGTCGGCCTGAGCCATGGTCGAGCCCACCTCCTGCCCGAGATCGGGGCCGAAGTACGGGCCGGTCCAGGCCTCGGGGGCCTCGACGACTCCGTCGAGCGAGATCATGACTCCTGCGACTACGTTTCGCATGATGTTTCCTTTCCGCGCTGCACAGCGCGATCGTTGAACGCCAGCCACGATCGCCCAGGACCCCCGCGGTCGCATCAGGGGGCTGACCAGTCGTCAAAGGACGCCGGGGGCGCCGCCCCGAGGGGACGGCCCCTAGGATGCGCTCGATGGTCGAGGCTGCCGAGGCGGTGTCGTCAGTCGGTCTGCTGGGTCGCGAGCGCGAGCGCGAGGCGATCGCGCGGCTGCTCGGCGGTGCGCTGGCCGGGGAGGGCGCGGCGCTGGTGCTGCGGGGCGAGGCGGGAATCGGCAAGAGCGCCCTGCTCGGGCTGGCTCGCCATCCGCCGAGGCCAGCGACCGTGCTGTCGGTGACCGTGCTGTCGGTGACCGGTGTGGAGGCGGAATCCGATCTGGCCTTCGCCGGGCTGTTCGGATTGCTGCGGCCCGTCCTCGATTGTCTCGGCGAGCTCCCCCCGACCCAGGCGGCGGCGCTCGAAGGCGCGCTCGGCCTGGCTCCGTCGCACGATCCGGATCGCTTTCTGGTGTCCGCGGCGGTGCTCGGCCTGCTCGCGGCGGCGGCGGAGCGCCAGCCGCTGGTGTGCGTTATCGACGATGCGCACTGGCTGGACAGGCCTTCGGCTGACGCGCTGGTGTTCGCGGCCCGGCGGCTGAGGGCCGAGCGCGTGGCCATGCTGTTCGCCGCGCGCGAGGACGAGCAGCAGCGCTTCGAGGCACCGGGCCTTCCCGAGCTCGCGGTCCTCGGCCTCGAGGCCGACACCGCGGCGCGGCTGCTCACCGAACATGCCGCCGGCGCCCCGCCGGCGGTTCGAGCCCGACTGCTGGCCGAGTCCGGCGGCAACCCGCTCGCCCTGCGCGAACTGCCCAGCGCTCTGAGCGAGGCGCAGCTGGCCGGACGGGCCCCCCTCCCCGAGGCGATGCCGCTCACGCCGCGACTTGGCGAGATGTTCCGCCAGCGCGTCGACCGCCTTGGCCCGGGGGTCCAGCCGGCCCTGCTCCTCGCCGCGATCGACGGCACCGGCGAGCTCGCCGTCATCCTCGATGCGCTCGCCGAGCTCGGCCTTGACGCCGAGGCGCTGGACCCCGCCGAGCGCGCCGGGCTCATCCGCACCGACCACGCGCGGGTCGAGTTCCGCCATCCGCTGGTCCGGGCGGCCGTCCACGAGCGAGCCACGCTTGGCGAGCGCGGCCGCGTACACCGCGCGCTCGCCGCCTCCCTTTCCGGCGAGGAGCACGTCGACCGCCGGGTCTGGCATCAGGCCATGGCGACAGTCACCGGGGACGAGGAGGTAGCCGTCGCCCTGGAAGCCTCGGCCCGCCGCGCTCAGCTTCGATCCGGGCATGCCTCCGCCGCCACGGCCTACGAACGTGCCGCCGAGCTCACCGGCGAAGAGGCTCGGCGGGCGCCGCGGCTGGCCGCTGCCGCGCAGGCGGCGTGGGACGCCGGGCAACCCGAACGCGCTCTCGATCTGGTTGCGCGCGCCCTGCCGAAGGACGATCCGAATCTCCAGGCCCAGCTGCTGCACCTGCGCGGGGTCATCGAGGCGCGCTGCGCGAGCGCGCGGGATGCCGTGGCGACGCTCCTCGACGGTGCTCGCAGCGCCGAGGCCGACCTGGCCCTGGCCATGTTGCACGAGGCGGCCGAAGCCGCGGGCGCGGTCGGACAGGTCGGGGTGGTGCGCGAGATCGGCGAACGAGCCGCCGAGCTTCGCGCCGAGAGCACGCGCGCGGAGTTCAGCAAGCGCATCCTCATCGGAGCCTCCGCCCTCGTGGCCGGTGATCTCGAGCGGGCGCGGGCGACCCTCGACGACGCACTCCGGCTCGCCGACGAGCTGTCCGAGGACCCCCGGGCGCAGGTCTGGGCGGCCCAGGCCGCCGGCGGCGAGCCCGGCCGGGGACTGCGCTACACGGCCAGGGCGGTCGAGGTGGCCCGCCGCCGCGGCCTGCTCAGCCTGCTTCCGGTCGCCCTGGAGCATCACGCCAAGGAGCTCCTGCGCGCGGGCCGGATAGACCTGGCCTATGTGGCCGCGCGGGAGGGCTACGGGTTGTCGGTCGACCTCGGTCACGGCTCCGGGTGGCATCTCGCCACGATGGCCTACGTCGAGGCGATCCGGGGACACGAAGACGACGCCCGCGCGCACATCCGGGAGGGCCTCGCGATCGCTCAGCGCAGCGGCGACATCTACCTCGACGCCGGCGTGCGCGCCGCGAGCGGGCTGCTCGAGCTCACGCTGGGCAATCCGGCCGACGCCGCGGAGGCGCTGCTCGAGATCACCTCGTCCGATCGCGCCGACCTCACGCTCGTCGCCACCGCCGCACCCGCGGCGAACGCCATCGAGGCAATCATCCGCGGTGGCCTGCCCCACGATCGAGCGCAGGCGCCCCTCGCGCTCCTCCGGGACTGGGCCCAGCACGCTCCAAGCGCGGCCAACCGGTCGATCCTGGCACGCTGCGAGGCGCTGCTGGGCATCGGCTCCCCCGACCAGCGCTTCGAAGAGGCAGTCCGGCTCGGACGCACTCTGACCGCCTTCGAGCGCGCCCGGTCGCACCTGCTCTACGGCGAGTGGCTGCGCCGCGAGCGGCGCCGCTCCGACGCCCGCGGTCATCTCCGCGAAGCGGCCGAGCTCCTGCGATCGATCGGCGCCGCGCCGTGGACCGAGCGTGCCGAGACGGAGCTGCGGGCCACGGGCGAGACGGCGCGCAAGCGCGACCCCTCGACGATCGATCAGCTCACCCCGCAGGAGCTCCAGATCGCCGGTCTGGCGGCCGGCGGGCTGACCAACCCGGAGATCGCCTCCCAGCTGTTCATCAGCCCGCGCACGGTCGAATATCACCTCCGGAAGGTGTTCACCAAGCTTGGCATCTCGTCGCGCACCGAGCTGATCCGCAACGAGCAGCTCCTCGCCGTTTCCAGCTGACCGCCGGCGTCACTGGTGGGTTCCCTGATGCGAGCTGTTCGCGAGACCGCGACAGTGCTCGCATGTCAACCGCCGAGGCCAACCCCGCCCCCCTCCGCGTCCTGATCGTCGACCGGCACGAAGTGTCGCGCGCGGCGATCCGGGCGCTGCTTCAGACCGAAGGGCTCGAGGTCGTCGCCGACGTCTCGACCGGCGAGGAGGCACTCGCGGTGGCCGGCGAGATCGCACCCGACATCGCGATCGTCGACATCGGGCCAGATGCACCGCAGGCGCTCGCGCTCGCCCGCTCGCTCGGTCGGCTCTCATCGTCACCCACCGTGGTGCTCGCGTCGACCCGCGACCTCGACGGTGGCTTGGACGGCTACGCCTTTCTCGCCAAGGCGGACATCTGTGCCCGCCGCCTTCACCAGATGACCAACCACCCCTAGGAGCTCCAACATGTCCCTGCAGGCCTACCACGACAACATCACCGCCAAGACCGGCAAGACGCCGGAGGAGCTGATCGAGCTGGCTCGCCAGAACGGCCTCGTCGCGCCGGACGTGAAGCCGAAGGTCCTCATCGCCTGGCTGGGCGAGGAGTACGGACTCGGGCACGGCCACGCGATGGCGATCGTCGCGGAGATCAAGAAGCAGGCCGCACCGGAGGTCTCGGTCGACGAGAAGGTCGACCGGCATTTCGCCGGGAAGAAATCCGGCTGGCGCAGCGTGTACGACCGGCTGGTCGGGCATGTGAGCACGCTCGGCTCCGACACCGACGTCGCGCCCGGCGCGAGCTACCTGTCCCTGCGTAAGGCGGGCCGCAAGTTCGCCATCGTCCAGGTGACCGCGGAGCGTGTCGACCTCGGCCTGAAGCTGAAGGGCGTCGCGGCGGCCGGACGGCTCGAGAGCGCCGGAACCTGGAACGCCATGGTCACCCACCGGGTGCGTATCCACCGGCCCGACGATCTCGATCGAGAGCTGCTCGCATGGCTCGAGCAGGCTTACGCTGCCGTCTAGCGTGGCGGCGAGCCAGACCAGCCGACGAACCGCGAGCATGACCATGGCCCAGACCGGAGACACGCTCACCCTCCCCAGCGGCACCACGTTCAGGATCCTCGAGTCGGCCGCCGACTCGGCGGGCCAGCGGGTGGAGTTCGACATCACGGCCGGGCCGGGCGGTCACGGTCCCGTGCGCCATTTCCACCCGGTGCAGGAGGAGCGGCTGACCGTGGTCTCCGGCCAGCTCTCGATCGAGCTCGAAGGGGAATGGCAGGTGCTGCGCGCCGGCGAGGCGCGGACGATCCCGCCGGGCACCGTCCACACCTACCGCAACGACTCCACCGAGCCGGTGCGCTTCCGCGACTGCCATTCCCCGGCGCTCGACTTCCAGGACTACATCGAGGACCTGGATCGCCTCCGGGCCAGCGGGCGCGTCGCCGGCCGGCGCGGATTCCGAGCGCGGGTTCACGTCGCGACCATCCTCCACGCCCACCGCAGCACTCAGCTGAGCGCCGGCCGGGGGCAGCGCCTGCTCGAGCTGGCCCTCGCCACGATTGGGCGATTCATGTAAACGGATCGGCGAAACCTCCGCCACGCGCTCCGGATTTGTGAGACTGAGCGTGCGTGGAACCCGAAACCCGTCGGCTCGACCCCACTTCGCTTGGCGCCCACACGGCGAGGCTCTACCGCGCCGCCTACGGTCTGTGCGGTTCGCGCCAGGACGCCGAGGATCTCGTCCAGGACACGTTCGAGCGGGTGCTCCGGCGCCCGCGCTTCCTGCGCCGCGACGAGGATCTGGTCTACCTGCTGCGCGTGCTGCGCAATACCTGGATCAGCGCGCGGCGGAGCCGGCGCGAGGTGCTCACCTCGCCGGCCGGCGAGGAGATCGAGCAGATCGAGGCCGCACACGACCCGATCGCCCAGGCGATTGAGGGTGCGGCGGTATACGAGGCGCTGCAGGCGCTGACCCAGCCGCTCCGCGAGGCGCTCGTGGCGGTCGACGTGATGGGGCTCTCCTACCGCGAGGCCGCCCGCGCGCTGGGCACGCGGGAGGGGACGATCATGAGCCGCCTGCATCGCGGGCGGGGCCAGATCGCCGAACGCCTCGAACTGGCCGGCTGAGCGGCC
>JAFAWR010000079.1 GCA_019241635.1 Solirubrobacterales bacterium | reverse complement strand
CACATCAACATCCACTTCTCGCCGGAGATCATGGCTGGCGTATACGCGAACTTCGCGAACGTGAGCCACTCCGACTACGAGTTCACGATCACGTTCGCGCGCGTGGACCACGAGGTGGAGGACGAGGAGATCCCGGGCGTGGTCGTGTCCCGGATCAACCTCAGCGCGAGATTCATGCGCGAGCTGATCGACGCCATGCAGGACAACTACTCCAAGTGGCAGACCCGGGAGGGGATCAAGAACCTGCCCGAGTACGGCGGCTCTCAGGACCCCGACGAACCCTCGACGTAGCTGACCACCGCCCCGAGCGTCTCAGCGCTGCTCGGCGTAGCTGACCGCCGCCCCGATCCGCTCCGCGGTCGGCGGATGCGTGGCCATCAGCGACGTGAGCCAGCGCGGCGGCCTCAGGTCGGCCACGTTCTGCACGGCGATCGCCCGCTCGAACGAAATGAACGCCCCCGGGGCGCCGGTCAGCGCGAGCGAATAGGCGTCGCTGCGGCGCTCGATCGCGCGCGAAAGGCGATTGCCGATCACCCCGGTCGGCGCCCCGACCAGGACGGCGGCCAGCGCCAGAGCGGGAAGCGCGGCGGCCGTCCCGCGTTCGAGCGACATCGCCCAGCTCACGCGCTGGACGGCGAGCGCAGCCGCCGGGGCGACCAGCGCGGCATAGGCCAGGCCCCGGACCACGTCCCGGTTCCGCACGTGGGCCAGCTCGTGGGCGACCACCACGCGGACCTCGTCACGGCTGTAGCGATCGAGCAGGGTGTCGAACAGCACGACGCGCTTGGTCGGTCCCAGCCCGGCCACGTAGGCGTTGGCCGCGGTGGTCCGCCGGCTCGCGTCGACCGAGTACACCTCCCCCACCCTGACTCCGGCGGCCGCGGCGAGCGTCAGCACGTCGGAGCGGGTCTCCCCCTCGGGTAGCGGCGTGAAGTCGTTGAACACCGGGTCGAGCACCACGGGTGCCAGCGCGGCCAGGCCGGCGCCGAACAGGACCGAGCCCGCTGACGCGGGGAGCCACCACCCGCGGGGATAACGTCGGGTGATCGCCACCGTCGCGGCGCCCGCGCCGGCCGCCAGCCCGGCCTCGATCGCCCCACCCTTCAACAGGTCCGCCGCCCAGCCCCGCCAGGACTGGGTGACCAGTCCGACCGCGATCCCCCGCTTGCGGGAGATCGCCCGCAACGGGAGCGGCGGCAGCGAGAGCGCCACGGCCAGCCCCGCCCCGGTCGCCGCACCCGCGGCGACGGGCTGCTTGAACGCCTGCGCCAACCGGCGCGGCGGCCGGCGCACGAGCGCGGCCAGGCACCCGAGCTCGATCGCCGCCCGGGTCATGCCGAGCGCGAGCTGGGGCCGCGCGAACCGCGAGCCGCGGCGGATCTCGGTCTCGCTGAAGTAGCGCGCCAGGTCGACCTCGGCGGGTTTAATCACGTCCTCCCGCGGGGAAAGCAGGCGCACTCCGCCCTCGGCTGCGGCCACGGCCAGCAGCACCGATTCGAGGACGCGGTGGCGCGAAGCACGCCTCACCAGCGAGACTGTATCCGCGGGCCCACCGCGGGACTGACCAGATGCGCGTCGCAATCGTTTCCGACATCCACGGCAATCGTCACGCCTTCGAGGCGGTGCTGGACGCCGTCGAGGCTTCCGAATGCCAGGAGATGTGGTGCCTGGGCGACCTCGTCGGCTACGGCGCAGAGCCCGACGCCTGCGTCGAGCTGGCCCGTCGATACGCCGCGATCTGCCTGGCCGGCAATCACGACCTCGGCGTCCGCGGGGCAATTGCCCTCGAGGAGTTCTCCCGGGGCGCGGCGCTGGCCGCCCGCTGGACCCAGGGGGTGATCGTGCCCGAGACCCGCGATTACCTGGACAAGCTCGAGCCGGCCCACACCGACGAGGACGTCGGTCTGTTCCACGCCAGCCCACGAGACCCGGTGTGGGAATACGTGCTCTCGCCACTCCAGGCCGAGTTGTGCCTCGACGCCCAGTCCCACCGGGTGTGCCTGATCGGCCACTCACACGTGGCGCTGTCGTTCTCCCGCTCCGACGGCCAGTCCGCGACCGGTCAGACGCGCGGGCCGGGCGAGGAGCTCGACATCACCGAGGGGGAGTGGCTGATCAATCCGGGCAGCGTCGGCCAGCCCCGCGACGGCGATCCTCGGGCCGGCTGGCTCGAGCTCGATCTGGACACCTGGCAGGCCGTGTACCGGCGGACCGAGTACGACATCGCCGGCGCCGCGGCAGCGATCCGGGCCGCCCGGCTTCCCGACTCGCTGGCCGAGCGCCTGTCGTTCGGCCAGTGAGGCGGGGCCAGCCGGCGCTGTCCGGCAGGCTCCGACCGAGCACTAAGGGGGTGCTAACCGAAGACAACGGCCCGACCCTCTAAAGTCAGGGCGCGCATGCGCTACGCGCCTCGCGCCATCCTGGCCGGCGGACTCGGGTTCGCGGTCTCATTCGTCGTCGCCTGCGGCGGCGGCTCGGGGCTGCTCTCTGGCGATCAGGCCGGCGCTCTGAGCACCCAGGCCGACCAGATCTCCTCGGCCGTGCAGTCGGGGAACTGCGGAGCCGCCATCAATGCCAGCTCCGTCCTCACCAGCGATGTCCAGACGCTTCCGGTGACGATCAACTCCACGCTGCGCAACAACCTGAGCCAGGGCGCGAGCACGATCGCCGAGCTGGCCGCCAGGGACTGCCACCAGCACACTGCGTCGACCCCGACTCAGACCACGAGCTCATCGTCGACCACGACGACGTCGACGTCGACGAGCACATCGACGAGCACGACCACGCCTACCACCAGCACGACCTCCACGACCTCGAGCACCGCAACCACTCCGACCGACACGGGTACTACTTCTACGACGACCGGTGGCGTGGGCATCGGCGGCGGCACGACGACGGGCAACGGCAACGGCAGCGGCGGAACAGGTCCCGGTCAGGGAAACACCAGCACAACCGGCGGTGGTGGGTGACAAACGGAACGGAGATCGTTGGGCGATACCGAATCGAGGGGCGCCTCGGGGTCGGTGGGATGTCGACGGTCCAGCTCGCCTTCGACCAGCGCCTCGAGCGTTACGTGGCCATCAAGCTGCTGGCCGAGCACCTCGCTGACGACCCCACCTTCGTCTCGCGCTTCCGCCGCGAGGCGCTCGCCGCCGCGCGCCTGGTCCACCCGAACATCGTGCAGGTGTTCGACTTCGGCCTGGACGAGCGCCAAGGCCAGCACTTCATCGTTATGGAGCACGTGCCCGGGCACTCGTGCGCCGAGCTGCTGCGCGACCACGGCCGCCTCGAGGTCGACCAGGCCGTCGACGTGGTCACCCAGGCCTGCCGCGGGCTCGATTACGCGCACCGCAACGGCGTCGTGCACCGTGACGTCAAGCCGGGCAACCTGCTGGTGTCGGACTCCGACGTGGTCAAGCTGGCCGACTTCGGCATCGCCCGCGCCGCCGATCAGTCGAGCATCACCCAGGTGGGCTCGGTGCTCGGCACGGCGGCGTACCTGGCTCCCGAGCAGGCCCGAGGCGAGGAGGCCGGCCCGCGCGCCGATCTCTACTCGCTGGGCGTGGTCGCCTACCAGCTCCTGACCGGGCGCCTGCCCTACGAGGCCAACTCGCTGTCCGAGCTGGCGCTCAAGCAGCAGCGCGAACCGCCGGCGCCGCTCGAGGAGCTCAATCCCCGGGTGCCCCCCGAGCTGGCCGACGCGGTCGGCCTGGCGCTGTCGCTCGACCAGGAGGACCGCCCGGCCAACGCCTCGTTGCTGGCCGAGGCGATCGCCAGCGGGGCGCGCGGGATCGAGCCGGCACCGACCGCCCGGACCCGAAACCTGGGAGGCACGGCAGCGACCCGCGTGCTTTCCGGAGGCGGCGATCCCACCGCCCAGACCCGTGTGGCCCCGATGCCGGCCACGGGCGTGCGGCCGCCCGCGACCGCCCGCACGCGCCAGCTCGAACCGCGCCGGGCGGCCTACGCGGCCACGACCGGGGCGTACGCGCCCGAGGAGTATCGCCGCGGGGCTCCCGAACGGTCAGGCGGCTCGCGCGCAGTACGTCGCTTCCTCGCCTTCCTCGCCGTGGTCGTCCTGTTCGTTGCCGCGGTGGCGGTGGCGGTGACCATCTCCGCCAGCACCTCGAGCAACGTCGTTCACTTCCGCAGCATCATCGCGCACGACACCGGCAACGCGGTCAAGAAGTTCCAGGACCTGGTCAACCAGTACACCAAGTAGCCGCGGCCTCAATGCGGATTTGGGGCCTCGCTGCGCTCGGCATCCATGGGGCCGTTGCGCCGGGCGTCCATGCCCGGCGCCGCGCCACCACGCAGCGCCGCCACCACCTCGGGCAGCCGCCCGGCGTCGACGCCGGCCCGTAGATCCTCCATCAGCCGGGCGATGAACCATAGGTTGTGCAGGGTGACGAGCCGCAGCCCGGTGAGCTCGCGGGCGCGGAGCAGGTAGTGCAGGTAAGCCCGTGAGAACCCGCCGGCGCAGGCCGGACAGCCGCAGCCGTCCAGGATCGGCTCGGGCGCCGAGCGCCAGCGCCCCTTGACCAGGTCGACCCGCCACCCCGAGTCCGGCGCAGGGACGAGCGCCACGCCGTGCCGGCCCAGCCGCGTGGGCAGCGCGCAGTCGAACGTGTCGATCCCGAGCTCGACCCCGGCGATCAGGTCGTCCACGTCGCCGATCCCCAGCAGGTGGCGCGGCCGGTCCGGCGCCAGGCGCTCGAGCTCCTCGGTCGTCCACCCCACGACCTCGTGCATCTGCGCCTTGTCCTGGCCGAGGGAACCCCCGATGGCGATCCCGTCACAGGCGCTCGAGGCGACCGCAGCCGCGGAGATCGCGCGCAGGTCCCGTTCGACGCCGCCCTGGACGATCCCGTAGACGACCTGCCCGGCCGGGCCCCTCGTCTCGTGCCAGCGCAGGCAGCGCTCGAGCCACCGGTGGGTGCGCTCCATCGAGCGCTCGGTGTACTCGCGCGAGACATGGAACGGAGTGCACTCGTCGAAGACCAGCGCGATGTCGGACCCGAGCGCGGCCTGCACCGCCATCGAGCCCTCAGGGGCGAGGAAGCGCTCGCCGCCGTCGACATAGCTGCGAAACCGGACCCCCTCCTCCTCGATGGCCAGGATCGATCCGGTCCGCGGGGCGGCCGGGCCACCAGGGCGGCCGCGGCCCCGGCCCTTGATCTCGTCGGCCACGCCGCCGTGGCCCATCGAGAACACCTGAAACCCGCCCGAGTCGGTGATGATCGCCCGGTCCCAGCGCATGAACTCATGCAGCCCGCCCATCTGAGCCACGAGCTCGGGTCCGGGCGCGAGCAGCAGGTGAAAGGTATTGCCGAGGATCAGCTCGTAGCCGAGCGCGGCGACGTCCCGGGGCTCGAGCGTCTTGACCGCGCCCTTGGTGGCCAGCGGAACGAACGCCGGGGTCTGCACGTCGCCGTGGGCGAGATGCAACGTGCCCGTCCGGGCACGCGAGCCGGCTGAGCGGGTCCGGACCGTGAACATCGTGCCCGGACCCTACTCAGGGCGCCTCCCGCCCGGCGGGAGGCAACTCGCCGCGGGCTATGCCGCGGTCGGCTCGGTGGTCTCCGAGCCCTCGATCGTCTTGGCCTCAGAACCCAGCGAGATCTGGACCTTGCGCGGCTTCTGCTGCTCGGGCTTGGGGATCTGCACCGTGAGCACGCCGCTGTCGAAGCTGGCCTTGATGCCCTCGGCGTCGACGCCCTCGGGCAGCGTCAGCGAACGTGAGAAGGAGCCGAAGGAGCGCTCGAGCCGGTAGTAGCCCTCGCCCTGCTCCTCGTGCTCGGCCTTGCGCTCGCCGGCGATGGTCAGGACATTGTCCTCGAGCTCGATCTTCACGTCGCTCTCGGACAGCCCGGGCAGGTCGGCCCGCAGGACGAAGTGCTCGCCGGTCTCGACCAGGTCCATGGCCGGAATCCACCGGCGCGCGACCGCGCGGCCGCCGCCATTGGGGGTCGGGGAATCGAAGAACGTGTTGAACAGGCGGTTCATCTCGCTCTGCATGGTGTGGAGCTCACGGACGGGCTCCCAACGGATAAGTGCCATTTCAAACCTCCCTTGAGGACTAAGAAACTCTTGATGACCACAGTATGAAATCTCAGTGGCTTCATGTCAAGTATACTTCTTCGTGCGCATATAGATCGACCAGACCGCGGACGACTTGACGGGTTCGGCCGATAAGCTGGGCGACTGATTCAAGACCGTTTCGCCGGGAAGAGGACAACCGGGCTGTGACCACCATCCAGGGTGAAAAGCGAGCGGGCAAGGACGCGGCGGGCACCGCCCTCGAGCGATTGGTGGCGCGCTTCGACCCGGCGGTGTTCGACGTCGGCCGGCCGCTGGTTCGCATCCGTGTGGAGGACGGCGGGGATCCCCACGACGTCGTGCTCGACGACGGCGCGGCGCGCCTCGAGCCGACCCGCGGCACCCCCGACGCCGTGCTGAGCGCCGACGCGGAAACCTGGAGCGAGATCGCCGAGGATCTTCGCGGCGGGATGGAGGCGTTCCGGAAGGGTCGCCTGAAGATCAGGCGCGACCTGCACCTCGGCGTCGGGTTTCTCGCCGCCACGGCGCTGCCCCGGGAAGAGGGCCGGCTGCGCATCCGCCACGTGGACACCGGCGCCGGCGGGCTGTCCACGATCGAGGCGGGCACCGGCGATCCGGTGCTGCTGCTTCACGGCCTGGGCGCCACCAAGGCCTCGTTCCTGCCCACGATCGACGCCCTGTCCTCGAAGTACCGGGCGATCGGCGTTGACCTGCCGGGGTTCGGCGACTCCGACAAGCCGCTGTTCGGCGCCTACGACGCGCCTTATTTCGCCGAGGCGATGACCGCCTTGCTCGACGCTCTGGAGCTCGACTCGGCGCACGTGGTCGGTAACAGCATGGGCGGCCGCGTGGCGCTCGAGCTTGGGCTCTCGCATCCCGACCGCGTCAAGCGCCTCGTGCTGCTGGCGCCGTCCCTGGCCTGGCTCAAGTCGCGCCCGTGGGCGCCCTGGCTGCGCCTGGTTCCCACACAACTGGGCATCTTCCAGCCGGCGCCGCGACCCCTGGTCGAGATGATCGTCAAGCAGGTCGTCCCCGGCT
>JAFAWR010000039.1 GCA_019241635.1 Solirubrobacterales bacterium | reverse complement strand
CACGGCGCGATGTTCCCGGTGACCTGCGGCGTGGCCGCCCGCAATCTGGCCGTCAACCGGCTGCTCGACGCGATCGTCGACGACCTCCCCTCGCCGGTCAAGCACGGCGGCCTGGACGTCGGCGAGGTGACGCTCGAGCCGGTCGAGGACAAGGAGATGTTCGCCTACGTGTTCAAGACCCGCGCGGACCCGTTCGCCGGCCGGATCAACCTGTTCCGGGTCTATCAGGGCGAGGTGAAGCAGGACACGCAGGTGCTGAACACCCGCACCCACACCAAGGAGCGGATCGGCACGCTGCTGACCTTCGAGGGCTCGGGCACCGGGCATCCCACCGAGTTCGGCCCCGGCGACATCGGCGCGGTGGCCAAGCTCAAGGAGACCAAGGCGGGCGACTGGCTGGCCGCCCGCGACGAGCCGATCGAGATGCCGTCGATCAAGCTGCCCGCCCCGGTGATGGCCTTCGCGGTCGAGCCGAAGAGCAAGGGCGACGAGGAGAAGGTGTTCACCGCGCTGCGCCGCCTCCAGGAGGAAGACCCGACGATCGACCTGCACCGCGACGAGCAGACCGGCGAGCAGATCGTGGCCGGGCTCTCCCAGGTCCACGTCGAGGTGATCGTCGAGCGGCTGAAGTCACGCTTCGGGGCCGAGGTCATCCTCAACCCGCCGCATGTGCCCTACCAGGAGACGATCCGCAAGCCGGCCAAGGCCCACGGCCGCCACAAGAAGCAGACCGGCGGGCGCGGCCAGTTCGGCGATTGCCACATCGAGATCGAGCCCACCGCCCCGGGCGACGGGTTCGAGTTCGTGAACGCGATCAAGGGCGGGGTGATCCCCACCGGGTTCATCCCGGCGGTCGAAAAGGGCGTGGTCGAGGCGATGCAGGAGGGCGTGGTGGCCGGCTATCCGGTCAAGGACGTGCGGGTGCGCCTGTACGACGGCTCCTACCACACCGTCGACTCCTCCGAGATGGCCTTCAAGGTGGCCGGCTCGCTGGCCATGAAGCAGGCCATGGAGCAGGCCGGCCCGGTGCTGCTCGAGCCGATCATGCTGGTCACCGTGTCCGCCCCGGAGGACGCCGTGGGCGATGTGATCGGCGACCTGAACTCCCGGCGGGGCCGCCCCCTCGGGATGGAGCCGGTGGGCGCCGGGATGACCGAGGTCAAGTGCGAGGTGCCGATGGCCGAGATGCTCTCCTACGCCCCCGACCTGCGTTCGATCACCGGCGGCCAGGGCGAGTTCACGATGGAGTTCCTGCGCTACGAGGAGGTCCCCGGGCACCTGGCCGGCAAGGTGGTGGAAGACGCCCGCGCCGAAAAGGAGGCGGTCAAGGCCTGAGCGGTCCGATACAGTCGCACGGCGTGGCCACCAGGGACATCAGGCCGTCGACGGCCTACACCATCTGCGACGTCTGCGGACGGACGCTGCTGCGGGGAGAGCGAGCCGAGGTCTACCTCGACGGCGGTGCCCGGCGCTCGGTGTGCGAGCTCTGCAACTCCCGCGCGCTGAACGAGGGCTGGGTCAGAGAGGGAACCGTCCCCAGCTACGACACCGGCGAGACGACGTCCAACCGTCGCGGCTCGCTGCTCAGCCGTCTACGCCGCCGGCGCGAGAGCCCTCCGAGCGAGCCGGCCGAGGATCTGCTCTCCGAGCCCCCGGCCGCGGCCCCGGCTTCGGCCGCGCCGTCAGCGCCGGCTGACGAGCCCGCCCCGCGCCCCCGGGCGCCCCGCAAGCGCACACGCGAGCCCGGGCGCGAGCCCCGGCACGTCCGGGCGGTCCCGATGGGCGCCGGGCAGAAGGTCGCCTCGGCCATCGCGGTGTTCAACGGCTCCGAGCACCGCCGCACGGTCGCCGGCGTGGCCCGGTCGCTTGGCGCGCCCATCGTCTCGATACACCCGAATGAGGGGCATCCGAGCCGGGTTGACATCGTGGCCGCCTGGGAGCTCTGCTGGTACCGCTACGAGGTGGATCTCTCCGACGAGGACCCGGTGGTGCGGGTGGCTGCGCAGGGCTACGAGCTCGATGAGCTCAGCCCGCATGAGCGCGAGCCGAACGCCGCCTACGACGAGCACGGCGCGCTCGCGGCGCCGTGAGGGGGCCCCTGCCCGGGCAAAATCGGTCCGGGCTCGCCCGTTCGGACCATGGACAAAGGTTCGATGGTGGACCCGGGCGGCCGCGTCTAACCTCTTTCGGGTGATCTACTGCGTCGTACCCGAGGAGCTGGCCGGCGAGTTGCTTCCGAAGCTCGAGAGCTACTACGCCGACGACCCCAACGTCGAGGTGATCGTCGACCGCCGCAAGACCTCGCGGCGGGGCCCCGGCTCGGCCGGGGGAGGCAATCGCGAGGTTCGCGATCGTCGCCGCCCGCGTGTCACCGGCGAGCTCCCTCAGCTGGCCACGGATTGAGCCATGTCCCGGGCCGGCGGAGCCGGCGTCTGTCGTGAAGGTCGTCCTGCACGTGGACGGCGGCGCTCGCGGCAACCCGGGGCCGGCGGCGATCGGCGTCGTGGTCTCGAGTCCGGAAGGCGAGGTGCTGGACGAGCTGGCCGAGACGATCGGCTTGGCCACCAACAATGTGGCTGAGTACCGGGCCCTGCTACGCGGCCTCGAGCGCGCCCGCGCGATCGGCGCCACCGAGGTCGAAATCGTGGGCGACTCCGAGCTGGTCGCGCGCCAGCTGACCGGGGCCTACAAGGTCAAGCACCCCGCGATGAAGCCGCTCCACGCCGAGGCGATGGCGGCGCTGCGCGGATTCGCGGCGGGATGGAGCGTCCGGACCGTGCCGCGGGCCGAGAACGCCCGCGCCGACGAGCTGGTCAACCAGGCCCTGGACGCGCAGGTCTGAGCCCCGCAGCGCGCGCTGGTGGGTGTGGCGCGGTTCGCGACGCGCGCTCGCGTGCGTGGCCGCCACACCGGTTTTCGGTGCGAGGCGCCGAGGGTAGCTCGCAACGCGTGAGCGTCGCAGCCGATCCCGCGAGACGGCTCATCGAACACCGGACGGGGCGTCCCGTCATCAGTCTGTACCTCGATCTGGATCGCGAGCGCTTCGCCACCGCGCCGACCCGGTCGGCTCAGATCCGGTCGCTGATCGACCAGGCGAGCCGCGAGCTCGACGCCGCCAACGGGCTCAGCCACGACGAACTGGTCGGGCTGCGCAACGACCTGCAGCGCCTCGACGCCTACCTGAACTCGAGGGAGCCGCCGTTCCAGGGCGCCGGCGCGCTCGGGGTGTTCTGCTCGGGCCAGGATGAGCTGTTCGAGGTCATTCAGCTCTCGCGGCCCGTCCCCGGACGGGTGGTCATCGGCCGCTCGCCGTACGTCGAGCCGCTGGTCACCGCGCTGCAACGTCGCCGATGGCTGGTCGCGCTGGTCAGCCGGCGCGCCGGACGGGTCCTCGGCGGCGCGGTGGACAGCCTGAGGGAGCACGCGAACTTCGACGAGTACGTGCACGGCCAGCACGACCAGGGCGGCTGGTCGCAGGCCCGCTACGAGCGCAGCATCGAGAAGGACACCGACGACCATTTGCGCCGGGTCGCCGAGGGCGTCAACCAGCGTTTCCGCGAGGAGC
Source organism: Solirubrobacterales bacterium (assembly GCA_019241635.1). GTDB lineage: Bacteria > Actinomycetota > Thermoleophilia > Solirubrobacterales > Solirubrobacteraceae > Palsa-465. The sequence goes on along the minus strand of JAFAWR010000039.1, from coordinate 13,511 downwards.
GCTTCCATCGGGTCGCGCTCGGCGGTCCGGTCGAGATCGTCCCCCGCCTGGAGGCATTCCTGTCGGCCGAGGTGAAGGCCTGCCTGGCCCCCGGGCGGATCGAGGTCGACCTGTCGAGCGCGGGAGACGAGGAGATCGGCCACGCGCTGGCCCAGCTCGTGCTCGACGACGAGAAGCAGTGCGAGCGTGAGGCTCTAGATCGGCTGGCCGCCGGCGTGGGCAGCGGCGGCCGGGGCGTGGGCGGGCCCGAGAGCACGCTCGAGGCACTCAACGAGCGCCGGGTTCAGACCCTCCTGCTCGAGCCCGGGTTCGACCGCCGGGGTAGCCGTTGCCAAAGTTGCGGGCTGCTCATGCTCGAGGAGCCGCAGGGCGGGCGCTGCCCGGCCGACGGCGGGCCGCTCGAGGCGCTCGAGCACATGCGCGAGGCGGCCATCGAGGCCACCCTGGCGCAGGGGGGCGACGTGATGGTCGTCCGGCACCACCCGGATCTCGGACCCTTGCAGGGGATCGGGGCGATCCTGCGTTTCTGAGCCCGCGGCCGGCCGGATGCGGTCAGGAGAGCTCGTTCCCGCTACCCTCTGCGCCGTGAACGATCCCCTGACCGAGCTGAGCGCCCGGCTCGAGGAGGCCGCCAAGCAGCTCCGTGCGCCGGAACTCGAGGTCGACACGGCGCTGGCCCTGATCGAGGAGTGCGCGCGGCTCGCCGGCGAGGCAAGCTCCCAGGTCGACCAGCGGATGCGAGCGGCGCTCGAGCCGCTGCCGGACCTCCCCGGTCAGCTGCCGCTGCCGGCCGCGTAGTGCTGCCGACGGCGAGCGAGCAGGACCACGTGCCACCCGCGGAGTCCGGGCGGGCGCCGCTCAGCCCTGGCTACCCGGAGCACCTGCGCGCTGTGGCCGAGGAGTACCTGGGGGCCCTGAGCTTTGCCGTCGACGCCGAGGCGCACGGCCTCGACGAGGCGATGCGCTACTCCCTGCTGGCCGGCGGCAAGCGGATCCGCCCCGTGCTGGCGCTGGCGACGGCCTCCGCGATCGGTCGTGAGCCGAGCTGGGTGCTGCCCCTGGCCGCGGCGATCGAGCTGATCCACACCTACTCGCTGATCCACGACGACCTGCCGGCGATGGATGACGACGACCTGCGCCGCGGCCGGCCCACCTGCCATCGCGCGTTCGGCGAGGACGTGGCGATCCTGGCCGGCGACGGCTTGTATGCCGAGGCGTTCGTACTGCTCCTGACCCGCCAGGAGGCGCCGCCGGACCGGCTGCTGGCCGCGGCGCGCGAGCTCGCCGACGCCACCGGAGCCCAGGGCATGGTCGCCGGCCAGTACATCGATGTGGCCGGAACCGCCCCGGCCGGACCGGCCGGGCTCCGCCGCCTGCACGAGCTCAAGACGGGCCGCCTGATCGCCGCGAGCGTCGAATGCGTGCTGCTCCTGGACGGGCTTCAGGCGGCTGAGAGAATTCGCAGCTTCACCAGCTTCGCCCGCGAGCTGGGCGTACTTTTCCAGATCGTGGACGACATTCTCGACGTCACGGGCACTCCCGAGACGCTGGGCAAGCAGCAAGGCTCCGACGAGCGGCTCGGAAAGCGGACATACGTGACAGAGTTCGGGGTAGTGGGCGCACGCGAGCTCGCCGCGCAGTCGCACGGGCGGGCCAGAGCCGCGCTGGCGCAGGCCGCGGGGCCGGCGGGATCCCATTCAACCGCAGCGCTCGAGCAGATCACCGATTTCATCGCGACCCGATCTTTCTAGATGGCGCCACTTCTCAACCGGATCGACAAGCCCCAGGACCTCCACGGCCTGACCGACGAGGAGCTCCAGACCGTCGCCCAGGAGGTTCGCGAGCACATCATCGACACCGTGGGCGAGATCGGGGGCCACTTCGGAGCAAATCTCGGCGCGTGCGAGATCGCGGTTGCTTTGCACTCGATGCTCGACTCCCCGCGGGACAAGATCCTCTGGGACGTCGGGCACCAGGCCTACCCGCACAAGATCCTCACCGGGCGACGCGACCGGCTGCACACGATCCGCAAGTACCGCGGACTGGCGCCGTTCTGCTCGGTCCAGGAGTCCGAGCACGACATCATGGGCGCCGGGCATGCCTCCACCGCGATCGGCTACGCGGTGGGGCTCAAGGAGGCGATGCGGCGAGGGCAGGGCGAGGACGGCCATGTGGTGGCCGTGGTCGGGGACGGCGCGCTGACCGGCGGGGTCGCGTTCGAGGCCGTCCACCAGGCGGGCGGCGAGGGCACTCCGATCGTGGTCGTGCTCAACGACAACGGGATGTCGATCGCCCCGAACGTCGGGGCGCTCTCGCGCCAGTTCAACCGCGTCCGGCTGAACCCCAAGCTGTGGCGAGCCCGTGAGGGGCTCGAGGAGGGTCTGACCAAGCTGCCGGCCGGCATCGGCGCCGCGTTCGAGCGCGTTGGTCCCCACTTCAAGGAGTCGCTCAAGGCGTTCTGGGCTCCCGGGCTGTGGTGGGAGGAGCTCGACTTCGCCTATATCGGGGTGATCGACGGTCACGACGTGCGCGCCATCCGGCGCGCCCTGCGCGAGGCGCTGGCCGCCGAGCGCCCGGTGGTCGTCCATTGCGCCACCGTCAAGGGCAAGGGCTTCGCCCCCGCCGAGGAGGGGGGCCTGGAGGGCATGGAGAAGTGGCATGCCGCCAAGCCGAAGTCGATCGCCAACGGGCTGCCAGCCGTGGCGGTGCGCAAGCCGTCCGGAGCCAAACCGGCGCCGCCGCAGTACACCCAGGTGTTCGGCGAGGCGCTGGTTGAGGAGTGCCGGCGCGACGAGCGGGTGATCGGGATCACCGCGGCGATGAACTCGGGGACCGGGCTGAACATCCTCCAGCGCGAGCTCCCCGACCGCTACTTCGACGTCGGGATTGCCGAGCAGCAGGCCATCCTGTTCGCCGCCGGACTGGCGCTGCAGGGCTGCAAGCCGGTCGCCGCGATCTACTCGACGTTCCTGCAGCGAGCCTACGACCAGATCGTCCACGACGTGTGCCTGCAGAAGCTGAACGTGGTGTTCGCGATGGACCGGGCCGGCCTGGTCGGGGACGACGGCCCAACCCATCACGGCGCGTTCGACATCGCCTACCTGCGCTGCCTGCCGAACCTCGTGATGATGGCCCCCCGCGACGAGGCCATGCTGGTCCAAATGCTGCGCACGGCGCTGGCCTACGACGACGGCCCGGTGGCGCTCCGCTACCCGCGGGGCGAGGCGGCCGGCGTGCCGCTCCCCGAGCACCCCGAGCCGATCGAGATCGGGACCGGCGAGATCCTCCGGGAAGGCTCGCGGGTCGCCCTGCTCGGGTACGGCACCGGCGCGGGCAAGGCGCTCGAGGCCGCCGACATCCTCGCCGAGCACGGCCTGTCGGTGACCGTGGCCGACGCGCGCTTCGCCAAGCCGATCGACGTGGGGCTGGCCGCCCAGCTGGCCGCCGAGCACGAGCTTCTGGTCACCGTGGAGGAGGGCGTGCTGGCCGGTGGGTTCGGGTCGGCCGTGTGGGAGAGCCTGTCGGACGCAGGACTCGGTTCCCCCCGGATCATGCGGGTCGGGCTGCCCGATCGCTACGTGACCCACGGCGCGCCGAAGCTCCTGCACGAGGAGGTCGGCTTTACCGGCCAGCGCATCGCCGAGCGGATCGAATCCGCCGTGGTCGAATACAGCGGCGTCTCAGCCGTCTGAGACACTCACTTCAGGCGTCCACCAAGCGTCGATCCGGGGGCCCGGCACTAGGGTCGCGACCCTAGGCTGCCGATATCTGGTCGATGGCAACCCAGGAGCTCAAACTGGATCCCCACCCGCCCCGCGATCGCCCCGCCGCAGCACCGGATCTGTTCATCTCCCGCCAGCCGGTCGTGGACGGCGAGATGCGGGTCATGGGCTACCGCGTGGCGTACTCGAGCGCTGACGGATCCGAGCCCGGTGAGGCCTCGGCCGCCCGGTTGCTCGGCGATGTGCTCAGCGGCGTCGGCCTGGAGGAGCTGGTCGGCGAGTCGCTCGCCCACCTGCCGCTGTCCGGCGAGGCCCTGCGGGCGCTCGGGGTTCCGCCCGTGCGCCCCGACAAGGTCATGCTCCGCATCGCCCACGACACCGCGCTCGAGCCGGAGCTGGCGGCGACGATCGAGGCGCTGGCCATGCGCGGCTACGCGCTATCGCTGTACGAGCTTCCGGGGGCGCAGTTCGATGTCTCGCTGCTCGAGCGCTTCGGCACCGTCGAGGTCGACTTTTCGCGCGCGACCGCCGAGGAGGCGGCGCTGGCGGTGCCGCGGATCCAGGCCGGCCGGGCCACGCCGCTGGCCGCCGGTCTGATCGACTACGCCGCCTACGATGAGGCTAAGCAGCTCGGCTTCGAGCTGTTCGCCGGACCGTTCTACGCCAGCCGGCACCGGGCGAAGGTGCGCAAGGTCCCGATCGGGCAGATGGGCACGCTGGTCTCGCTGGCCGCGATGCAGAGCGGATCGGCCACGATCGAGGAGCTCGAGAAGGTGATCGACCGCGATGTCGGACTCAGCGTCAAGCTCCTGCGCTACATCAACTCCGCTTACGTCGGCATGCGCGGCAGCATCACCTCGATCCGCCAGGCCGTGATGATGCTCGGCTCACGGGGGGTCTCCCGCTGGGCCCTGCTGGTCGCGCTGACCGGTGGCCCGAGCACGCCCCGCGAGCTGTCGGTGGTCGGCCTGACCCGCGCCCGCATGTGCGAGCTGCTCGGTTCAGACCGCGAGGACGTGGAAAGCGACGAGCTGTTCACGGTCGGGCTGTTGTCGGTGGCCGACGCGCTCCTCGACGTGCCACTCGAGACGATCGTCGACGAGCTGCCACTGGCCAACGAGGTCGGTGCCGCGCTGCTCCGGCGCGACGGGCCGGCGGGCGCGATCCTCGATGCAGTGGTCAGCTACGAGCGCGGCGACTTCGACGCGGCGAGCCTGCAATCGCACAGCCGGGGAATCGCCATCTCCTATCGCGACGCGCTGGGCTGGGCGGTCGGGACGGTCTCTGCGCTGAACTGAGTACCGTTCGCGCGGCAATGCCCAGGGTCCGGATCGACACGCTGCTGTCCGAGCGCGGCCTGTTCGCCTCGCGTGCCCAGGCCGCCGCGTCCGTGCTGGCCGGGGACGTCCTGATGTTGCCGGAGCGCCGGCGGGCCGAAAAGCCCGGTCAGCTCGTGGCCGACGACGTCGAGCTCGAGGTGGTGGCGCCGCCGCCGTTTGTCTCGCGCGGCGGGATCAAGCTGAGAAACGCGCTCGACACGCTCGGGATCGCCGTGACCGGCCGGTGCGCGCTCGACGTGGGGGCCTCGACCGGCGGTTTCACCGACTGCCTGCTTCAGGCCGGCGCCGCGCACGTGATCGCGGTCGACGTGGCCTACGGCGAGCTCTCCTGGCGGCTTCGCTCGGATGCGCGCGTGACGGCGATCGAGCGCTGCAACGCACGCGCGCTGGTGCGGGATCGTCTGCCCTATGCGCCCGATCTGATCGTGATCGACGTCTCGTTCATCTCGCTGGCCAAGGTCCTGCCGGCGGTGCTCGCCTGTGCCGCGGAGCGGTTCGACTGCGTGGCCCTGGTCAAGCCGCAGTTCGAGGTGGGGCGCGAGCACGTGGGGAGGGGAGGGGTGGTGCGGGACCCGGCGGCGCGTCGACGCGCGCTGATCGAGGTGGGCGCGTCCGCCCGCGGGCTCGGGGCGTCCGTGCTCGGCTACGCCAGCTCCGGGCTTCCCGGGCCGAAGGGCAACCTCGAGACGTTCGTGTGGCTGGCCGAGGGCGCCCGGGGCGGGGTGGAGGACATCGAGCGCGCCGCGCGCGAGGTCGAGCCGTGAACCCGGTGCGCACGGCCACCGTGCTCACGCACCGCCGGCCATCGGAGACCAGGCCGGCGATCGAGGCGCTGGTCGGGCTCGCGCGTAAGGCGGGCGTGGTCCTGTACGTCGACCCCGAGGAGACGCGCAAGCACCGCCTCGAGCACGGCGAGGGCCTCGAGGTCGACGTCGAGGGGCGGATCGAGGCCGACCTCTGCTTCGCCTTCGGCGGCGACGGCACGATCCTCACCGCGCTGCGCCGCTATGCGGGAACGGGCGTCCCGGTGTTCGCGGTCAACTACGGCGAGATCGGCTTCCTGGCCACGGTCGATCGGGAGACCGCGATGGATGGCATAAAGGAGGCGTTCGCCGGGAACTTCGAGGTTCTCGCGCTGCCGGGGATCTCGCTGTCCGGCGAGGCCGGGGAATGGCTGGCCATCAACGACGTCTCGATGCACCGCCAGCCGGGCAACCGGGTCGCCGATCTGGCCTACGCCGTGGGCGCGGATGAGATCGGGCGGGTCCGCTGCGACGGGCTGGCCGTCGCCACTCCGGCCGGCTCGACCGGCTACAACCTGGCCAACGGCGGGCCGGTGATGGCCTGGGGGGTGGCCGGCTTCGTGGTGTCGTTCATCGCCCCACACTCGCTGACCGCCCGGGCCCTGGTCGTCGCCCCGACCGACGTGCTGACCGTGCACAACCGCTCGCGCGAGGAATCCGTGGACGTCACCGTCGACGGGCGTCCGGTGTGCACGCTACCGCCGGATGAGGAGATCGAGGCGCGGTTCGTCGACGGGCAGGGGCATCTCGCCCAGGTTGCCGGCGCGAACTTCTACCACCGCCTGCGCGAGAAATTCGGCCGGCTCTCGTCGATGCGCTGAGGGCCGGGTAACCGCATCCGGCTCGGCGCGTTCGGGAAGAAACCCCGAATATGTCGGAGTTTCTTCCCAAGCGGGGCCGGGCGACTAGGGCACCATGAACGACAACGGCCCCGACTGGAGCAGCACGAGCACCCCCATCAGCAGCACGAACACGACGCTGTAGAGGATCACCTTGCGGAAGATGTCCCCCTCCTTGCCGCCGAGCCCGACCGCGGCGGCGCCGATGGCCAGGTTCTGAGGCGAGATCATCTTGGCCAGCACGCCGCCTGAGCTGTTGGCGCCGGCGAGCAGCACCGGCGACAGATTCGCCTTGTGCGCGGCGGCCACCTGCAGCGCGCCGAACAGCGAGTTGGTCGAGGTGTCCGAGCCGGTCACCGCGGTGCCGAACCAGCCGATGAGCGGCGAGAGGAAGGCGAAGAAGCCGCCGGCCCCGGCCGCCCAGGTGCCGAGCGTGATCGTCTGGCCGGACATGTTCATCACGTAGGCCAGCGCGAGCACCGACATCACCGTGACGATCGCCCAGCGGAGCTGCACGATGGTGCGGAAATACAGCCTGATCGCGTAGTTCGGGCGCACGCGGAGCACGAACGCGGTGATGATGCCGGAGACCAGCAGCCAGGTCCCGGCCGCGGTCAGGTAGTTGAGCTTGAACGTCTCGCTGCTCGGGGCCTTGCCCTTGGCGTTCAGCACATGCAGCCCGGGCCAGGAGAACGCGTTGGTCGCCTTGTCGAGCTCCTTGGTGATCCCGCTGATGCTGGTCACGCCGAGGACCACGATGATGATCAGGTACGGCGCGAAGGCGAGCAGCGTCTCGCGGCGGGTCGGAGGAGGACCTTGCTCGGCCATCGCCCGGCGCTCGAGCGCGACATCCGTGGCCGCCCCGCCGGCAATCGCCGGCCGGGGACCGATCGTCGCCGGCGCGCCCGAGGTCGGCGCGTGGGGTGACCAGACCTGCATGAGGGCCACCACCGCGGCCGCCGACCCGAGCGCAGCGACGATGTCGGTCAGGGCGGTTGAGATGTAGTTGGAGGTCGCGAACTGGAGCGCCGCGAAGACCACGCCGGCGGTCAGCGCGGCCGGCCAGGCCGCCCGCAGGCCCCGGCGGCCGTCGGCCATGAACACGAGCGCGAAGGGAACGATCAGGGCCAGGAACGGCGTCTGGCGCCCGACCATCTGGCTCAGGTGGTGCACCGGGAGGCCGCTGACCTGGGCCAGCGTGGTGATCGGGATGGCGATCGCGCCGAAGGCGACCGGGGCGGTGTCCGCGACCAGGGCCAGCGCGGCGGCTCGCACGGGGGAGAATCCGAGGCCGACCAGCATCACCCCGCAGATGGCCACCGGGGTGCCGAAGCCGGCCAGCGCCTCGAGCAGGGCGCCGAAGCAGAACGCGACCACCACGACCTGAACCCGCTGGTCGTCCGAGATGCTCGAGAACGCCCGGCGCAGCACCGCGAAGTATCCCGTGGCGTCGGTCATGTTGAAGATCCACAGGGCGTTGATAACGATCCACATGATCGGCCAGAAGCCGAACGCGGCGCCCTCGATGGCGGCGTCGCCGGCCTGCCCGATCGGCATCGAGTAGACGATCAAGGCGATGAGGATCGAGACCCCGAGCGCGATCAGGGAGGCCCACTGGGCCTTCATCCTGAAGCCGCCGAGCAGTACGAACAGCACCAGCAACGGCAGGATCGCGAAGATCGCCGTCAGCCCCAGTGAATGGGACACCGGATCGAGGACCTGCTTGTACACCTGGATGACCTCCCTCGCGCATCCGGCGCGCGGGCGGGTCCTGAAACTCCCGCCCTGGCCGGAGCTCGTGTTCGGGGGCTACTTACCCCTGGAGGCGCTCAGTTATGCAATCGGTTGCAGCCCCATGCGGAGGACTTCCGCGGTGTGGAGCGCCCGGCGGCCGGTCCCCGCGGCGATCTGGGTGCGGCACGAGAACCCGTCGGCCACGACCAGGGCATCGGGTTCGGCCTCGCGCACCGCGGGCAGGAGGACCCGCTCGCCGATCCGCATCGAGACGTCATAGCGCTCGCCGGCCTCGTAGCCGAATGAGCCGGCCATCCCGCAGCAGCCGGCGTTCAGGACGGTTGCATCGAGCCCACTCCGGGACAGGAGCGGTTGGCCGAAGCCGCGACCGCTGAGCGCCCCGCGGTGGCAATGGCCGTGGATCAGCGCGCGGCGCTCGATCGGCGGAGGGCTCCAGTCGGGGGCCTCGCGCTCGAGCAGCTCGTCGAGGCTGACCGTCTGGGCGGCCAGGCGGCGCGCGTGCTCGTCGTGGGGCATCAGCTTGCGCAGCTCGTCGCGGAACACCGAGGCGCAGCTCGGCTCGAGCACGACGACCGGCCAGCCCGCTTGGATCGGGGCGGACAGCGCGTCCAGGGTCTTGCGTAGCGTGCGCTTCGCGGTCCCCAGCATCCCGAAGTCGTACAGCGGCCGCCCGCAGCACAGGCCGGCCGGAGAGAGCTCGGGCGCGAAGCCGGCCGCCCCGAGGACCTCCAGCGCCGCGATGCCGATGTCCGGCTCGAACAGGTTGGTGAACGTGTCGGCCCAGAGCAGCACCGGCTTGGCCCCGGCATCGCCCCGGCTGCCCGGGGTGTGGGTCGCGGCCCGATCGCGGAACGTCTGGTGGGCAAAGCGGGGAAGGTCCCGCTCGGGCGCGATACCGGCGAGGCGCTTGGCCTGGGTCCCGATCCCCGGCGCCTGGGTGAGCGCGTTGACCAGCCGCGGCGCGCGCGCCGCCACCGGGCCCCACCAGGGCATCAGCCCAAGCAGGTAGTGGTTCATGGGCCGGCGGCGGCGGGCGTAGTAGTGCGAGAGGAACTCGGCCTTGTAGGTCGGGATGTCGACCTGGACCGGGCAGTCCCCGGTGCAGCCCTTGCAGGACAGGCACAGGTCGAGCGACTCCTTGACCGCCTCGTCGCGCCAGCCGTCCGACACCGGATCGCCCTTGAGCATCTCGAACAGCAGGCGTGAGCGGCCCCGGGTCGAGTGACGCTCCTCGCGGGTGACCTGGAAGCTCGGGCACATCGTGAGGCTGCCGAGGTTCCGGCACTTGGCCATTCCGAAGCAACGCTCGATCGCCGTGGCGAACGATCCCTCGTCGTCGGGATATTGGAAATGCGTCGTGAGCTGGGGCGGGCGGTAATCAGGGCCTAACCGCAACCCCTCGTCGAGCTTGACGTCGCCGATCAGCCGGTTCGGGTTCATCTTGACGTCGGGGTCCCAGATCCGCTTGAAGGCGTTGAAGGCGGCCATCAGCTCGGGCCCGAACATCTTGGGCAGGAGCTCGGCGCGGCCATGGCCCTCGCCGTACTCCCCGGCCAGCGAGCCGCCGTAGGAGACCACGAGGTCGGCGCACTTCTCCATGAACGAGCGGAACGTCCTGACGCCGGCCGCGGTCTTCAGGTCAAAGTCCATCCGGGTGTGCACGCAGCCCTGGCCGAAGTGGCCGTAGTAGACGCACCGGTAGTTGTGGTCGTCGAGGATCTGCTGGAAGTCGCGCAGGTAGGCGCCGAGCTTGTCGGGGTGAACGGCGGCGTCCTCCCAGTTGCCCTCGGCGTCCATGTAGCCGGGGGCGCGGCTGTCGCCGACGGCCGACTCGCGGACCTTCCAGGCGCTGACCTGCTCGGCCTTGTCGATGATCACCCGGGCCTCGAGTTGTGGCCCGTCGCTGATCGCCTCCAGCGCGCGTCGCGCCAGTTCGGTCGCCTCGTCGGGATCGTCGGCGCCGAACTCGGCGTACAGCCAGGCGCGGCCATCCGGGAGAACCGAGCGCTCGGCGGCCAGACGGTTCTTGGCGATCATGTTCTTGATCAGCTGGTTGTCGTAGCCCTCGAGGCCGATCGGGTTGGTCTGGAGCAGGGCCGGCACGTGATCAGCCGCCTGGAACACGTCGGGGTAGCCGAGCACCAGCGTGCGGCGGTGCTGGGGGCTCGGGACCAGTCGCACGGTGGCCTCGAGCACATTCACGCACGTGCCCTCCGAGCCGACCAGCGCTCGGGCGACGTGGAAGCCGTTCTCGGGAAGGAGCTGGTCGAGGTTGTAGCCGCTTACCCGGCGGGGGATGTCGGGGAACTCGGCTCTGACCCGGTCGGCGACCTCGTCCCGGAGCTGCTTGAGCGCTTCGTAGATCTGGCCTCGGCGCCCGCCGCCGGCGATGATCCCGGCGAGCTCGTCGTCGGACGTGGCGCCGACCCGCATGCGCGTCCCGTCGTAGAGCAGGACGTCGAGCTCGATCACGTTGTCCGAGGTCTTGCCGGCCATCAGCGAGTGCGTGCCGCACGAGTTGTTGCCGAGCATGCCCCCGAACGTGCAGTACTCGTGAGTCGCGGGGTCGGGACCGTAGGTCAGCTGATGTTCCTCGGCGGCGTCGCGGAGCTGATCGCAGATCACGCCCGGCTGGACCCGGGCGCGCAGGGCGGCGGGGTCGAGCTCGAGGATCCGGTTGTAGTACTTGGAGTAGTCGAACACCACCGCGACGTTCGTGGTCTGGCCGCTCGGGGCGGTGCCGGTTCCCCGCGGGAGGACCGGCGCGCCGTGCTCGCGACAGACCGCCACACCGGCGATCACGTCCTCGGGGCCGCGTGGGATCACCACGCCGATCGGGACCGCGCGGTAGATCGAGAAGTCGTTGGCGTACATCGCGCGCGTGCCGGCGTCGAAGCGCACCTCCCCGGAGACCGCCTGGCTCAGCGCCCGCTTGAGGCTCGAGACGTCGACATCGCTGACGTCGGTCGTCATCCGGTGACCGTTGCGGCTGGCCATCGCTCTCCTCTCCTCGCTTGCCGAGGCTCGTACCGTACCCCGTGGCGGGCGCGATCTGTCGGGACCGCCTGGTACACCGGGGCGATGCTGCACGAGCTGCGCATCGAGAACCTCCTGCTGATCGACCGGGCCGAGCTGCGCCTGGCCCCGGGCCTGAACGTGGTCACCGGTGAGACCGGCGCCGGGAAGACGCTGCTGGCCCAATCGCTCGACCTGCTGCTGGGAGGACGAGCGGGGAGTGGGATCGTCCGGGGCGGCGCGGCGGAGGCTTACGTCGAGGGAGTGTTCGCGCTGCCGCCGGAGCTGGCCTCGCTCGAGTTGCTGCCCGAGGGCGCCGAGGAGCTCGTGCTGGCCCGGCGGGTGTGGCCGGACGGCCGGACCCGGGCCTACGTGTGCGGGCGCTCGGCCACGGTGGCCGACCTGCGGGAGCTGGGCAGCGCGCTGCTCGCCTTCTACGGCCAGCACGAGCATCGCCGGCTGATGCTCTCGGCCGTCCAGCTCGACATCCTCGATGGGTGGTGCGGCGCTCCGGTGGCCGCGCTGCGCGCACGCGTGGGGGACGCCCATGGCCGCCTGCGGGCGCTCGAGGAGCAGGTCTCGGCGCTCCGGGAGGTCGCGGCCGGGCGCGAGCGCGAGCTCGATCTGCTCGGCTTCGAGCTCGAGGAGATCGAGCAGGTCTCGCCGAACGAGGACGAGGCGCGTGAGCTGGGCGAGGAGCGAGAGCGCCTGCGTCATCTCGAGGCGCTCCGGGGGGCCGCGTTCGCCGCCGCCGAGGCCGTGTCAGGCGAGGGCGCCGCGGCGGAGCTGCTGGCCGGCGGCGCCGGGCAGCTCCAGGCGGCTACCGGGATCGACACGCGGCTCGACGGCCTGGCCGAACGGGTGAGCGCCCTGCTCTACGAGGCGCAGGACGTGGGCGCGGCGCTGCATGCCTACGCGGATGGACTGGAGGGATCGCCCGGGCGGCTGGAAGAGGTCGAGGAGCGCCTCGCCCTGTTCGCCCGCCTGGAGCGAAAGCACGGAGGGTCGATCGCCGAGGTGCTGGCCCACGCCGAGCGCTGCCGGTCGCGGCGCGAGGAGCTCGAGTCGGCCGAGGTCTCGCTGGCCGGCGCCGAGTCCGAGCTCGCCGCGGCTCGGGATGAGCTGGAGGGTCTGGCCGGGGAGCTGTCGGCGCTGAGGGCTCGGGCGGCGCCGGCGCTGGCCGCCGCGGTGCGCGAGCGACTGGCGGAGCTGGCCATGCCCGACGCCACGTTCTCGGTCGAGCTCGGCCAGCGCGAGGGCGGGTGCGGTCCGCGGGGAGCGGACACGGTCGGGCTGATGATCGCGGCCAACCCGGGGCTGCCGGCGGGGCCGCTGCGGGAGATTGCCTCGGGGGGCGAGCTCTCGCGGGTGATGCTGGCGCTGCTCAGCGTCGCCCACGGGTCGCCCGGCGAGGCTTCCGAGGCCGCACATCCGCTCCTGGTGTTCGACGAGATCGACGCCGGGATCGGCGGCCATACGGCGCGGGCGGTCGGCGAGCACCTGCGCGCCCTGGCCGCCGGGCGCCAGATCCTCTGCATCACCCACCTGCCTCAGGTGGCGGCGATGGCCGCCCGGCACTTCACGATCGCCAAGGACGCGAGCACCGTGCCGGCGCGCACGACCGTGACCGCGCTCGACGGCGATGGCGTGGTCGGCGAGCTCGTCCGCATGCTCGGAGCGGATGTCGGTGACCGCGGGGCGACGCGCCACGCCCGCTCGCTCCTGCGCGCCGCCTGAATATCCCGCAGCGTGCGCGGCGTGAGATCCGGCAGGCTCCGGAGCGTCCGGGATGGCCGCTAACTTCAAACTCCGCGGACCCAACTACACTCGGAGAGCGGACCCTATGGCTTCGGGCGACACGCGCTTTATCTTCATCACTGGCGGGGTGGTGTCCTCGCTCGGCAAGGGAATCGCCGCCTCTTCGATCGGGCGACTTCTCGTGGCCCGCGGGCTCGACGTCCAGCTCCAGAAGTTCGACCCGTACATCAACGTCGACCCGGGGACGATGTCGCCCTACCAGCACGGTGAGGTGTTCGT
>JAFAWR010000284.1 GCA_019241635.1 Solirubrobacterales bacterium | reverse complement strand
GGCCATCGCCCGGGCGCTGGTCAACGACCCCGAGCTCGTGCTGGCCGACGAGCCGACCGGCAACCTCGACCAGGAGAACGGCGCCACCGTGCTCGCGCTGTTGCGCAACCTGCGCCGGCGGGCGGTGGTGATTGTCACGCACGAGCCGGAGGCGGCGCAGATCGCCGACCGGGTGCTGCACCTGCAGGACGGCAGGCTCGTGCCGGAGAGCGTCTCGCTCCAGGAGTCCGCCTGAAGGCCGCGCTGGCAGAAGCCCGCTACGGCATCCGCGCCCGGCGCCGGCGCTCGCTGCTGACCGGGCTGGGGATCGCGCTGGCCGCGGCCATGCTGACCGCCGCGCTGGTCGTCTCGGACGGCCTCGGGTTCGGGTTCGATCGGGCGGCCAGCGCCGCCGGGCTCCCCGACGTGATCGTCCGGTTCAACCCGGAGCCGGCCGGCCGCGTGGCACAGCGGATCGCCGCGCTCCCCGATGTCGCCGCGTACACGGTGCGTCAGGAGCTGACCGGGGTGCCGTTGAACACGGCGAACGACTTCGCCGACAACGGCGTGGTCGAGGTGGTTGGACCGGGGCGGCGTGGCTACGCGATCGTCGCCGGTGGCGATCTCAATGGGGACGCCGGCGACGTCGTCGTCGAGCGTGGGCTGGCCACCGCCTGGCACCTGAGGCTCGGCGACACGCTGAACATAGACGGCCTCGGGACGCGACGGATCGTGGGCTTCTCGGAGAGCCCCGACAACGTCTCCTATCCGCTCTCGACCCCTCGGGTCTACGTGCCGCTGCCGCCCGCGTTCGGCTCGCCGGCGGTCAACCTGGCCGACATCTGGCTGCGCGATCCAGCCGGCCTCGACGAGGTGCTGGTCCAGGCCCGCGCGACCAGCTACGGCCTGCAGGGGCTGCGCTTCGTGACCCGTTCGGGCGTGCGGGTTCTCCTCGACCAGGCCGCCGGGATCGTGATCGACCTGCTGATCGCGCTGTCGCTGATCGCGCTGGCCACCGCGACGGTGATGCTCGCCGCCTCCGCCCGAGCCGAGGTCCAGCGGCGGCTGGCCGCGCTCGGGGTGCGGCGCGCGGTCGGGGCCTCGCGAGGGCACCTGGCCACGGTCCAGGCACTCGAGGCGCTGTTCGTGGCGGCCCCGGCCGCCACCCTCGGCGCGATCGGCGGCGTGCTCGCCACCTACGGCCCGACCAGCCGGCTGCTCGTGCTGCTCAACGAGCCCGCCCCCGGCACCGCCCTGCTCCCGGCGCTGGTCGCGGCGTGGGCCGCGGCGACGGCGATCCCCGTGCTGGCCGCCGCCTGGCCGGCGTGGCGAGCGGCCGGACGCGCACCGGTCGCGCTGCTTCGAGGCGGCGAGCTCGCGCGCGATCGACGCGGCGGCGCGAACGGTCCCTCGCTGCCCCGGGCCGGGCTCACCGTGCTGGGCGCGCGGCTCGCCGGCGCGCGGCGGGTTCGCCTGATGACCACCGCGCTCACGCTCGGGTTCTCGACCGCGTTCGTCCTCCTGATGCTCGCGTTGGCCTCGGCGCTCAGCTCGCTCGAGACCGACCCGGGCGCGCTCGGCAAGCGCTATCAGCTCACGGCTTCCCTGCCGGCGTCCGCCGCTGCGCACGTCCGAGCGATCCCCGGCGTGCAGGCGGCCGCGCCCCGCTATGAGACCGAGGCGGTCGACTCGTTCTCGCTCGGCGAGACCATCGACGTGATCGCCTACCCGGGCGAACACACCACGTTCGAGGCGCCGCCGCTCGTGTCCGGGACGCGGCTGCGCGGCGCCGGGCAGGCCGAGGTGGGGCTGGGTCTGGCCGAAGCGCTGGGCCTCGATCCCGGCTCGACGCTGGCCATCGAGCTCGACTCGGGCCAGGAACTGCGCCTGCGCGTGGCGGGCGTGGTCAGCTCGCTCGCCCACGACGGCCGGGTCGCCTACGTGCCGGCGGGAGCACTGTTGGGCGCTGATCCGTCCGCCGCCGACAGCGAGCAGCTCGCGGTCACGCTGAGGCCGGGCGCCAACGCCTCGGCGGTGACCGCGGCGCTCGGCCCGAGCGCCATTCCCGCCACCGGCGCGGTCGGCCGGGGCGTACCGCTCGTCGCCGTGCTGCGCTCGATCCTCCGGGCGGTCGCGGTGGTCGACGGCCTGGTCTGCCTGTACGCGCTGATCCAGGCTTGCGCGCTGACCGTGCAGGAGCGCCGGCGCACCGTGGCCGTGCTGCGCGCGTTCGGCGCCGGCTCCGCCGCGGTGGGTCGCCTGCTGGCCGGCGCGGTGGTCGCGTTGGTGGTGCCGGCGGCGCTGCTCGGGATCGCGCTCGAGCGCGTGGTGCTCGGTCCCGCGCTGGGCCGCCTGGCCGCGAGCTACGTGACCCTGTCGCTGGGCGCGAGCGGGATCGAGATCGGGCTCGTTCTGGGCGGCCTGGTGCTGGCGGGGCTCGTCGCCGTGGCCTGGGTGACGCGGTTGGCCGTGAGAGAGAGCGTGGTCGCCGGACTGGGGGCGTCGTGACCCGGATCACCCGGCGAGAGGCGATCGTCCTGGGCGCGGGCGCGCTCCTGGCCGCCGGGTGCGGGGGCGGTGGCGCGGGCGCGACGCTCACCGGCTCGACCGAGGTCTCGACCTGGGCCGACCCGGCCGGCACCGGCACGCTCCGCCCCGGGCCCGGCGAGCCGCTGATCGCCCGCACGGAGCTCGGACCGGCCCGGCCGGCCGAACGGGTGATCGCCACGCTGGTCCATCTCACCGACGCCCACGTGCTCGATGCCTCCTCGCCGGCCCGGGTCCCGTTCCTGGATCGCCTCGGGGATCCGTTCGAGTCGACCTTCCGCCCGCAGGAGACGCTCACCGCACAGGTGCTGACCGGTGTATGCCGGGCGGTCCGGGCGCTCGGGCCCGATGCGGTGATCCAGGGCGGCGACCTGATCGACAACGACCAGCTCAACGAGTTGCGTTGGGCGCTGGCCGCGCTGCGCGGCGGGCTGGTTCGTACAGGCCCCTACTACGGCGTTCAGCTCGCCAGCGATCCGGATCCCTTCTACTACCGACCCGATCTCGACGCCCCGCAGCATCCAGGGCTCCTGGCCGACGCCGGCCGTGCCTTCGTGGGCCCCGGCGTGCGCGGGCCGGTTTATCCGGTGCTCGGCGATCACGACATCCTGGTCGCCGGCGAGCTCGCGCCGACCGACACAACCCGCGCGCTGGCCCTGGGCGAGCAGGCGCTGTGGGAGCTCCCGACCGGGCTCTCGCTCCCGCCGGGAACCGAGCTGACCTCCGGCGGCTCGCCCGACGGGCCGCCGCTGCCCGGGCTGGTCGATCATTTCCTCGCCGCCGCGCTGGCCGGTCCGAAGGTGCGCGTGCCATCCGACCCGCGCCGCCGCCAGCTCTCCCCCGCCGAGGCCACCGAACTCCTGCGCGCCGGCACCAGAGGCAGCTTGGATTATGTCGCGGACGTCGGACGGAATCTGCGCCTGATCGTGCTCGATCTGGCCCGTCGTGCCGGCGGATCCGGCGGCCTGGTCCGCCCCGACCAGCCTGGCTGGCTGGCCAGCCAGCTACGTGAGCTTGGTGAGCGGTGGGCGATCATCGTGTCGCATCAGCCGCTGACCAGCGCCGAGGGCGGCGATCAGCTGCTGGGCCTGCTCGACGCCCATCCCCGGGTGCTCGCCGTGCTGGCCGGCCACACCCACCGCAACTCGATCGAGCCCCGCG